>CALAEM010000102.1 GCA_937890985.1 uncultured Treponema sp.
GGTAATGGGCAACGTCCGTGTTGCCCATTACCTTGCGAGTTTTCACAAAAATGCGGTTTTTGTGAAAACTCGTTATTGCTTTATCTGCCCGCCATCCTTGGCGGCACGGACGCCGCCGGTTATAAGCCTCCCGATGTTTGCGTGAGCAAACTCGAGTTTAACAGCGTACAAGGATGTACGCTGTTAAACGGTTGATAAATGATGGAGAACTTAAAATCCGCCGAGCGGATTTTAAGTTCTCCCGTGGATAAACATTCGGTGAATTGGGCCAAAGACAAATGAAAGGTTCGAGGACTTTTGGCAAAGTTAATTTTTATTGACGAAATGTGAGAGCTTGACTTTTATTTTCAAAAGACTTAATATTAACGAAATAAACGAAATAAAAACGAAGGAGTTTTTTATGGATAAGTACATTTGTGAGCTTTGCGGTTATGTGTATGACCCTGCAGTGGGCGACCCAGACGGTGGGATTGCACCAGGGACGGCGTTTGAAGCGATTCCAGATGATTGGGTTTGTCCTGTTTGCGGTGCTTCAAAAGATAGTTTCACCAAGATGTAGGTTGATGTTTTACATTTGAGTTTTGAGGAAAACTTATGGCAAATAAAATCGTCAGTCGCGATAATTTTATCGCGACGATAGGTTATGATAGGGCGGTTTCCGTCGTGAGTAAGTCGGAGGTTGCTAGTTTGAAGGGAAAGAGCTTTGATGAGATTTTGGCGTCTGGCAATTTTCGGCAGGCGGCAGCTTGTGCGATTTATGATGAAAGCGAGGCGGAAAAGCAAAGCGTTGTTCAGGCATATAATACGGCAACGGGCGGACATTACACGGTGAAAAAGTTGGCGAAACTTTTCGGTCTTGCCGAGCCGTCGTGCAAAAAAGTGCTGATGCTTTAATGTGTAACTAAAATCTATTCCGTTGTGGGGAACATGAATGAAAAAATATAGCTTGCCTTTTCTTTTGTTTTTGACGATTTGCCTTTTGGTGGCTTGCAAAACTTTTGATGCTGTTGATGTTTACACTGATCCAGCGTATGATGACACTGAGGTGCTTCAAACTCTTTTGACGCAAAAAGCTGCTGACGTGCGCATTCAAAAGCATCCTGAAAATCGTCCGTATATCGTGCGTCCTCTCAAGATGCAGGGAATCGAAAATAAAAAGATTATTTTTGAGCCTGGCGTTGTTGTGATGGCAAAAAAGGGCGAGTTTCATGGGAAGCTTGATTTTTTGCTTTCGATTGAGGCTTGCAAAAATATCCACATTGTCGGGTATGGTGCGACGTTCGCGATGCGCAAAAGTGATTACCGCAGTGCCGCATACGTGAAAAGTGAGTGGCGGCACGGCATCCGCATTGCAAGCAGCGACAATGTTACAATAGAAGGCTTAAAAGTGAAAAGCACGGGTGGCGACGGAATTTATGTCGGCTATGACAATAGTCAGGCTTCATGCAAAAACACGAAGCTCTTGAATTTGACGATTGAAGATAACTACCGCCAGGGAATCAGCGTGGTAGCTGCGGACGGTTTGTTGATTGAAGGCTGCTCAATTTTTGGAACACGCGGCACGTTGCCAGAAGCTGGAATCGACTTTGAGCCGAATGGTCCAAGTAAGGAACTTGCAGGCTGCGTTGTACGTAATTGTTCGTTTAGTTATAACAAAGGGGCGGGCATTCAAATTCACCTTTACTATGCAGACCCAGAAAATTTTCCGCTTGATATGACCTTTGAAAACTGTACTTCGCAACGGAACGGTTTAGCCGCTTTTTCGATAATACAAGTTCCCAAAAAACTGAAAGGGACAATCCGAGTTATAAATTGCAATTTCAAAGGGATTCAATTTATCAAGGTGCCAAAATCGCTGATTGTAACGGACAAATAAAATCCCGCATCGCGGCGACTCATGGCTGCGAAACTTTCAGTCAATTTTGGAAGATGCTTTACATTCCTATAAAATCATCTACTTGAGAAAACATCAGTTTTCGAAAGAGATAATTTTCGCCGTTTCGGAAGCAACGCTGAGAAACGGCATACAATCTGCGATGTTTTGAAAAGATAAATGTTCACCATGCTTTTCAAAACTCGACGTTAAAATGAGCGGCGACATTTTAGACGCTCATTTTAAACCTTCGATTTTCCGCATAATATAAACCTATGCGGAAAGTTGCATAAAAGTACCATAACCGTTCATTTGGATTTTATACGTAAATTATAAACCTAAGAACGGAAAGCAAAATAGAAAAAGTTAATAGCCTAAAAGCGACTTGCTTTTTTATTTCGTATTGAAACAACCCTGCATTGTTGCATAAACTAAAATGCAGAAGTTGTCTGCTATGCGTTTATAATTAGCTAATCCATTAATTCAAAGCGGTATGCTTTTTCTTTTGTGTCAAAAATATAATTGTAAGTTTTATTTGCTTCGGCACAAATCTCTTGTTTCGACGGTCCGAATGTTGTTGTAACTCTTCGATACAATATGCCTGGTCGACTTGTTACAAACGAAGACTCAACTGTGTGCGTGCCTGGCGTAACATAAAATCCTTGCGACAACTTGTCATAAAAGAATTTCGGACTCTCGCCGTCAACGCTATGTACAGTGAGCTGTCCGAGCAATGCAGTAACTGCATGATTTTTCTTGTTTACATAAACCTTCGCTGCGTCACGATTTTCCTCAAGCCACTTTTTAACAGAGGCTTTTCTTGACTTTGAAACCATCAACATCGATATCATGTACACAACACCAAAAGCTGGCACAATAACAAAATACCATATTGGAATATTTCCCATTTTAGTTCTCCTTAAACCTTATTGTTTAGTTTTATTTATTTTTTTATCGTGTCGAGTTTTGTAACTTCACTATTTTCACCGACAAGCCCAAGTTTTTCAAGCATATCTTCAAAGCGGCTCATCCCGATTAAATCGCAATCTATCATTGTTTCGATTCCTGAACTGTCTTTCGCGTACAACATGCATTCAGTGTCGCCACGTGAAGTAACAACTTTTGCACGAAATGATGTTTGCTCGCGGTTAAATACTGTGAGCTTTTGCCCTTTTTTTACCGTCAAGTTTTTTTCATCGATTGTGATCGTGATTATATTGCACCATACAATTGCCCAACAAAAACCAGCAAGCACGACGACAAAAGTTGCAATTCCAACAACATTGCTTTTTGAAAAAAAATGTGCCACAAAAGCCGCAATTATTGCAGCCGCTACACTGTAAATACAATTTAAGATTATTCGATATATCTTCGCTTTGTATATATGTACCACAATTACGCTCCTTGATAATGACTGATGTTCAAAAGTCCATCAGTTCGTATTGTATTAAAATGCTAATAAATGTCAATCGGTTATTATGTACAGCATTTCTCTTGTGTTAAGGCTTGCACGACAACATATCTCGCATCGATAAATCGATATTTGTCTTTTGGCAAACGTGCAATAAAATCTTGATTGTCCTTCTATCTTAATTTTACTAACTGTACATATTGCACAGTTAGCATACAAACTCGAAGCTCAAAAATTGGCAAAGGACGCAGGTCAATTTGCAATATCGATATTTTAATTATTGGAATTGACCTGAGACATTTTTAAACCGCTTACTTGACGGATTTGAACAATGTGAGTATTCCGAAAAACTATTTGAACATGATGGAAGCACTAAAATCCTTTGAGGATTTTAATGCTTCCCGTGAGTTGCACTTTCGGTGAATGAAGATAATGTTGAGAGAGATGCGGAAATATATTGGTGTCGCACGGCTCTTGAAATATTTACGCAATCGTGATACACTGAGTGATATCGAATAGTTGCAAAAGCATAAAAACGGAACGGGTTATGGTAGTTTTAAAAATCACGGATGTGGTGCGGACAAGCGAGTTGGTTTATTACATGGATGAGTTTGATGCGAAGGCTGTTTGCAACCTTTTTGGCAATGAGCAAACTGCACGCATACGGTTCCGCATCGAAAATACGGCGACAGGAAAAAAGCATTTGACGGTTCAGCTTCTTGACAAGGTTGATTATCCTTTGTTGCAGCTTCAAATCGAGTTGAAGCAATTGATTCAGGAACTTATCGATAATGATGCACTTCCGTTGTGATGCTTCGGAACATCAAGCTTAAATATCAAAATGAATAAATATGAAGAATTTTCGGTTATAACTAGCTCGGAAGAGGAAACGATTGCACTTGGCGAAAAACTTGGCAGGCAGGTTCCGCCGAATACGGTGATTGCTTTGGATGCTCCGCTCGGAAGCGGAAAAACTTATTTTACGAAGGGCGTTGCACTTGGGCTTGGTGTCGCGGAAGATATAACTAGTCCGACGTTTACCATTGTGAGCGAATATGAAGGACGGCTGCACCTGTACCACATTGATGCGTATCGCTTGAGTGATGCCGACGACTTTGCAGATTTGGGTGCAGACGAAATGTTGTTCGGCGGGGGCGTTTGTGTTATCGAGTGGGCGAGCATTGTTGCGGATGCTCTTCCGAAAAAAACAATTTTCGTTACCATTGCGGTCAACGAAGACTTTTCCCGCACGTTTAATTTCAAAAATGCCACTGGTTTAGCATTGTAAAAGTAAGCTTGCCGTCTGCCGACCTACTTTTATATAAAGCAACAACCGAATAACAGCAAAGTTCAGTTTACGCATTTTGCGTATTCCTAAAATGCTCTGGAACATGATGGTCAACTTAAAATAAGCCCAAGCGGATTTTAAGTTGACCCGTGGATAAGCTTAGCCGTTTACAAATTCCAAGAAAAGCGAGAAAGATTGCAAGTGTCGATGGGATTTTGGAAATGGATGCGTTACCGCACGAGAAAAAAGGAAAATGTGCGAGATGGAGGAGTGGGGGCTTGACATTTTTGTTTTCGTGTTATATGATCGCACTTAGTTGCAGGTTGACGAAGGCTTAATATGTTTTATTTGAAGTGTACTGGACGTGCTAACTTAATTTTGTAAACTTGTTGTGTCGAATTATAAATTTTGGCACGGATTTTGCAATCAATCAATCAATCAATCAATCAATCAATTAATAGTTTCTTTTGTTACTTTTTATGCAGGCAGGTTTAGTGTGCCTGCATTTTTTTATTTGCACGCTATTTGCAAGTGCGGAAAGCATTTTTCAAAAATTTTTTGTGAATTATTTTTACGACCGACACGTTTTGGCGGAGCTGATGGTGTAAAATCGGAGTGTGAGAATGCTTGAAGGCAAGGTGCAATTTTGGCGGCTGTTGCGGATTGATGAGGCGATTCGTGCGGGAAAGTTTCCGAGTATTGCGAAGATGGCGGTCGAGTTTGAAGTGAGTCGTCGCACAATTGAAAGGGATATTGAGTTTTTGAGGGATATGTATAATGCACCGATTGAGTATGATTCGGTGAAGCGTGGATATTTTTATGCCGAAAAAACTTTTTTCCTGAAAAGTCTTTTTTTAAGCGATTCGGAGTTGTTTTCGGTCGCACTGTTTGAAAAAACATTGCGACAGTATCGGAACACGCCGATTGAGGGGCGACTGAAAGGGGTGTTTGAAAAACTGACTTCGTTGCTACCTGGTGATTTGGTGTCGGTGAATGCACTTTGGCTTGATGACGGAGTTACGTTTATCACGGAGCCTTCGCCTGCTATTGAGCCTGAGATTTTTGAGGCAGTGTTTAGCGGAGTAAAACGCAAACGGGCGTTGCAGTTTTTTTATCGCAGTTTGGAGCAGAACGAGCCGAGTTTGCGGGTGTGCGAGCCGTATCATATTGTGTGCCAGCGTGGGGCTTGGTACGTGATTGGGCGTTGTAGGGAAAAGCAGGACGAGAGGATTTTTTCGTTTAGTCGAATGAGCCGCATTTCAGTTTTAGATGACGAAACTTTTGAAGTGCCGCTCGATTTCAAAGCAGAAAAGTATATCGACAGGAACGTCGGCGTGTGGTTGAAAAGGAATGAGCCTTTTACGGTTAGGCTTTTGTTTTCGCACGCTGTCGGCGTTTTTGCGGAAGAGCATATTTGGAGCGAGGAGCAAACGATTTCCGTCCTCCCTGATAAAAGCGTCGAGGTGAGTTTCAAGACGACGCAGTTTGAAGAACTCAAGCGTTTTTGTTTGGGGCAGGGAGCGACGGTGAAGGTGCTTGAGCCTGCGGAGTTAGTGGAAGCTGTGCGTGAAGAAGCAGCGAAGATTGCGAGAATGTATTTGGCGGTTGATGGTGAGGGGCTTAGCTGAAGCAGCGATTATAATTTTCGATAAAGCCTTTTGCACTTTGAAGGAAAAATCAAGGTGAGAATATTTTTGTTCACAAGATGAAGGACTTGTGAGAAAGGGGAGATTTTTATGGGTGAGTTGGAAAACAGACTGCCGGTTACAAAAGAAAAACTGGCTCGTTTTGAGGAATTTTACAGAGAAGCTGTGTACATGGATTTGTTTACTCAGCGTGATAGTAATTATAATGATGAAGGGGCATTTGCTAAGACTACGCGTTCGTGGGGTATTCTGCGTGACATTGTCTTTTATAGCAGCAGTGATGGTTTGGGCAAGTACAAGCCCAAAATACCTGGATTAAATAGTATATATACTAAAAATGCTATATCATTTTTGAGCTTGGATAATGACTTATCCAGCGAGGAAAAAAATGAATTTAATATCATACGTTCAAAGGTGATGCTTGGTGATTTAAATTCAGTATCCAAAGATGAATCTATTTTTGGTTTTAAAGTTTATAAAGCACCAAGTATTATGAATTTGATGAAAAATAATGGTGATTATTCGTACTTCAGTTTAGTAGACAACTCGTTCTGTGGTGATGGCATTTCAATGAGTTTTCCGTCAGATAGTGATGAGCGCTTTGACGAAATCGTGGAAAGGACAAGACCAAAGGAATATGATTTGTTTTTTTACTGTCTTCTTGCAGCATTAGATGGAGTGTATAGCAAAAATGAAAAGCGTTTTATTGCAAAAATATTTCGAAAGTTTAATAATGCAGCTGAAGATGAAAAAGAAAGGCTTAATAATTTTATAGAAGAAATTTGTAAGCATGAGCAGAAATTGTATGAGCTTGAGCGCTCGACAGAAAGCTATGCTGAAGTAAAAGAAAAACTAAAACAAACAATTGAAGATGAAAAGTCATCGATTAAAGATTTAGCATCAACAGTTATGGATTTGTTTAATTAAAAAAGCAAAAACGTGAATCTTGAGTATGTTGCTTTTTTATCGATAGTCTCTGGTGAGTCGGAGATTTAAAAGCTTTTTTAAAAAGCTTAAAAATTATTTATTCACAAGGTTGAGGACTTGTGAGAAGGGGAGATTTTTATGGGTGAGTTGGAAAGTAAGGTACGGTTTAACCGCATCCTGACTGAGGTTTTAGATATTGAGAGAGAAGCCGAGCTTGATATGAGCAACACGCAAGATATACAGTGTGCTGTGAACACTGGTAAATTGATAGTTCCTGTTGTTGGTGAATTTAGTGCAGGAAAAAGTTCTCTACTTAATAAATTTATTGGTAAAAGTATTTTATCGGTTGGGATAAATCCTGAAACGGCAATTCCTTCGGAGCTTTATTTTTCAGAAAGCGAGTATTGTGAAGGTGTTGACGGTTCGGGAAATGTTGTTAGATTATCTGAAAGTACCGATACCAAAAACTTTATATGTCTCCGCCGTTATATAAACAGTCAGACATTAAAGAATTTAGAGCCTATAGTTTTGGTTGATATGCCTGGTTTTGATTCGCCATTGAATGAACATAACCGTGCAATTTTTAACTATTTGGATAAAGGAGTTCACTATGTTGTTTTAACTCCTGTTGATGCCGGCACTATTTCAGCTTCGATGCAAAAACAAATCCAGAATATACTGGCATTCGGACGTGAGTGCAGTTTTTTTATTTCTAAAACCGACTTGAGAAGTGCAGATGAAGTTCAAGCTGTAAAAATTGAGCTACAGAATGAGCTTAGTACATTAACAGGTAAAATGGAAAATGTATTTGAACTTAATAAAGATGATGTTTCTCTTTTCGCTAATTTTATCGCATCGCTCAACCCTAACGAGCTTTTCAAAAAGGTCTTCAGTAAACCAATTCAAGATGATTGTTTCTCGGTAAGAAGTTCGCTAAATACAAAAATAGCATCGCTCAAAAAAGATAAAGCGACAAATCAAAAAGCAGTTGATGAACTCAAAGTGGCTTTGATAAAAATTGAAGACAAAAAAAAGAAGCTCATTGAAAATGAAAGTAAAAATACATATACGACTGAAGCGGATATTGTTGCAAATGCCGTTGGCAGTGCATTAAATTCCAATTTAGAATCACTAACTAGTATTGCAATGAATCGAGGTAAAGAAGCTCTGAATGAAGAGGTTAACAGTATTGTTCAAAATGCGGTTGTTTCAAAAGTAAATGATGTGATAACCAAAGTTACTTATCATTTTACTAGCGAATTTTCAAAAACAGTTGATGGACTTGCAGATATTATGTATTCATACAGCAATGATGAGTTTATGACGACATTGCAAAATTCTGCACGAGACCTATTTAATATTACACAAACATCAATTTCTCAATTTTTGGAAAACAGAAAAGATAGCAATAAAACGAGCAATGGTACAATATTTGCAACTGTTGCTGCTGGGGCATTTGGAATTATTACCAATATTTTTGGACCTATTATCGAAGTCTTAATCACATTGTTACCTTCCATTTTGGGTAATATCTTTGTGAGAGCAAAGGAAGAACAAAAACGGCAGGAAATTCAAAATGCGATTTCAGCCCAAATTCCAACAATTAAACGGGAAGTGAGGACGAAACTAAGTGAAAAGTTGCAAGAACAAGGTAGGATTATCATTGAAGCTATTTCTGAAAAGTATGATGCTGAATTAGAAAAGAAAAAAGAAGAGATTTAGCAGACGCAAAAAAAACTTGAGGAAAACAATCAAGTAAATGAAATCATAAAAAAACTTGAAGCTTGTTTGATGCGTATTGATGATGTGCTGAATCAAATATTATAATCATGGTGTGTATTAAGGAGAAATGTAAAATGGATGATGATATTCTTAATAAGGTTATAGCATTGCGCGAGAAGTTTGATACGTTGCAAGCCAGCTATTCAAATGATGAAAGTTTCGCTGATGCGATTACCAATGCTTTGGCGGAAAATGAAATGCCAACTGTTGAAAAAATTAGAGCGGATTATGCCGTAACGGCAGAAAGTGAACGTCTTTTGAAAATAGGAATTGTTGGTGCAGTAAAAGCTGGAAAATCATCGCTGTTGAATGCTTTGTTTTTTGATGGTGTTGACATATTACCCAAAGCTGCAACTCCGATGACAGCCGCTCTGACGGAAATTTCATACGGTGAAACTTGTGAAGTAAGTGTCGACTTTTTTACGGATGACGATATTGAGACGCTCAAGAGAAACTCTGATATTTACGAAAGAGAACTACAACGCCTCATAGATGAAAAACAAAAAGAGCAGGAAACAAGCTGGCTCAAGGCGAAACAGCGAAAGAATCCTGAATTTGATACTGCTGCAAGTGATATTGAAAAAAACACGTGGAAAAAAAATGCGGAAACAATGGCAAAACGAAAGTTAGATGAAAATCTATCTCTTTCTGGAGCCCATGAGCAATATCAAAGTATTAAGAAAGTAAATGAACATAGAAAAACAGAAAGTGAAGTTTTTACTGTGGATAGAGTTAGTGATATCGCTGGACGATTGACGGATTATGTTGGCTCCAGTGGAAAGTATATGCCATTTACTAGTAAGGTTACAATTAAGTTACCGATTAGGGCACTTGAAGGAATTTCAGTTATTGATACTCCTGGGTTTAATGATCCTGTTCCTTCCCGCGATGAACGGGCGAGACGCTCATTGAAGGAGTGCGATGTCGTTTTAATTCTTTCTCCTGCCCGACAATTTATTTCAATCAATGATAAAGATGTAATGCAAAAAATAAAAACAAAAAATGGAATTAGAGAATTATATCTTATTGCAAGTCAAGTTGATAATCAATTATTTAACTTAGAAATTACAGATAAAGTAAATGGAGATTTACAAAAAGCAGTTACAGAAATAAAACTAGTTTTAGAGATGGTAACAAAGAAAAATTTGGCTGATATAAATAATGAAAATGTTTTCGCCGACTTAATTAATGAAACGGGGAAGCGCCTTTTTACTTCATCAGGGATCTGTGAATCGATGTACAAAACTTTCAATGAAAGAGTAAGTTGGGACAGTGGTCGTATGAAAGTATGGGATAATTTGAAAAAAAATTATCCAGATTATTTTTCTGACGGTGATTTGGAGACAAGTAGAAGCTCGCTTCAAAGTCTAGGTAATATTGCACCGATTGACGCTTGTATTCAACACGTAAAGGAACGTAAAAAGGAAATTTTTGAGCAACGCTTAGCGGACTTTGGTAATAAGTATCGGGCATGTGCCAAAGCTGTAAAAGAGGATCTTCTCAACTATTTACAGCAAAAAGAAAAGCAGTTGCAAGAAACGGATATAAAGGAGATAGAAAAGGAAATTGCGGCGACACAAAAATTTTATTCGGTTATTGCACCTGAAATAGATATTGCATTAGAAGATACTGTACGTGAGTGGTATGAAGAAGTAAAGGCTGATTACTCAAATAACTTAAAGATTGCAAAGGATGAAGCAAAAAGTGCAGTTGCCGATTCTGAAGGTTCATACACAAGTACATGGACAACTGGACATTTGTTCTGGAAAAAATCTCACTCGCGAACTGTAACAACAGCAAATGCAAGTCAAATAAAAAGTGCAATTTCTGATATGATTGATGACTATAATGATCGAATGCCTCACTTTGTTGAAAGTGAAATTTATCGTTTGAGCAAAAAGCTTTCTCTTGCGGTTCAAAAAACCTGGGCAGAGAACAATCCTAATTCAGCAGAGTCTCTACTTGAAGTTAGGAATAAAGCACGTTCGATTATCGTTGGGTTAAATTTAGAATATAAACTTGATTATACTGGACCTCAATTCTCTGCCGAATCTGGAAATATTTCTGGTTACAGTGCTGAAAAACTTTTAGGTGAGGCAAATGAATTTGTTAGTGATGTTCATGGAAAATTTAAGAAGATGCTTAACGACGCTTTGAATGATGTTTTACAGCGATGCAAGAAATGTAATTTTTCAAGACAGGTTTTAGATAGTTATCTAACTAAACTCGAACAGAGAAAAAAAGATTTAGAACAGCCTAAACTTGCCATGGAGAATATAAAAAGAATTAGAGATAATTTAACTGCAATTGTAAGTGATGTTTAAATAATCACATATTGTAGTAATATTTTTGTTGAGTTGATTTTTGCATATGGCAAATAACCAACTCAACTTGAGGAGTATTTATGTTGAAAAAAATATTTTCATTTTTTCATAATGAGACAGATTGGGTGAATAAGAGTAAAGAACAAATTGACTCTCTGTTGGCTGAAATTAGTAATACAAAAAAATTATCAACAGCCACTATAAAAAAAATTGAAGCAGAGCTTTCGAGTACAAATCAAAAACTTGAACTTGTAAAGACACAACTAAATGATAAAAGCTTTAAGGTGAATTTTATCTCAGATGTTATCAATGCTAAACCCGTATTGACAGAAGCGTTCCAAAAATATCAATCACTTTTATACAATGATTATATGAGGTATGCTAACGATAATGATAGCTTTGCAGAAGAAGCAAGAAGTCTTATTGAACTGCAAAAAGTTGAAGATGATTTAAGGTTAATGACCTATGATGACGCATTGCTTAATAAAACGATTGTTGCCATTGCTGGTTCTTTCTCTAGTGGAAAGTCTTCATTTATGAATAGTTTTTTTAATTCTAGAAAGGTAAAACTTCCGACGGGAATGGATCAAACAACCGCAATTTCATCTTATGTTATGAATGGGAACGATGCAAATATCACAGGCTTTTCACATCAAGGCGGGCGAGTCCAGATACCTGAAAAAGTATTTGAACTTTTTAGTTATGGGAAAATTGAAGAATTTAATTTCAATATGAAGCAACTCATTCATCACATTGTTTTTAAAAATACTTTTGTAAAAGACTTCGAGTATCTTTGTTTTATTGATACGCCAGGTTTTAATCCTGGACAAGAAACTGAAAGTGATCATGATACTGCAACAAGTGCTATAGCAAATGCGAATGCTCTGCTATGGTGCTTTGATTGTAGTGCGGGAACATTGAAAGATGATGAAATTGATATACTATTGACGATACAGGAAAAAAATCCTGATTTGAAAATATATATTGTTGCAAATAAGGCAGATCTAAAATCAGTTGATGAATGTGAACAGATTTTGGATGAAGTTGAGATGCAGTTGCAAAGTGCAGTTATAGATTTTTGTGGAATAGGTTTGTATAGTTCTAATACCAGCTTTATAAATCAAGATATAAATTTATCATATCATAAAGGTTGTAGCATACAAGAATTTTTGGACTCTTCTAATGTTCAAAATGCCTATAAAGCATTAAATATGCTAAAAAAAATTGATAGTGTCTTTGATGATTATATCAATGCCGATAAGACCAGAATTGAAAAACATCAAAAAATAATTCGAACGCTTAGGATCTTTGAAAATACATTTACAGAAATAAATGATACAAAAGATGAACAACTTCAGTATTATAAAACAAGGGCAGATACAAAGCGATATAAAGATCTGAAAGAGATTAAAGATACAACTGATGATGAAGCAGAATTATTTGAGTCTATAAACAATCTGAAAAAAGATTTCAATGCTGTTATCGATAAGGACACAAAAGATATAAAGCAAGCAACAGAATTGTGCTATAATATGAAAGCAGCTGTAATGCAAGTTTTTAGTTTGAGAGAAGAAGATATTTGTACGAATGAATTAACTAATAACGAAACGGCTGGATTATCTTTAGATAAAAATATAACAGTAAAATATTGTCGTAATTGTGGAAATGAAGTAGCTATTGATCAATATTTCTGTACAAAATGCGGTAAGGAGATATCACAATGAAGTGTCAAAAATGCGGTGAACTTGTTTTAGGCGATTCAAAGTTTTGTGATGTATGTGGTCAAAGACTAGTGAGTGAAAAGGAATGCTCTTGCGGATATATATGCGAACAGCAATTTCAGTTTTGTCCTAGATGTGGTAAAAATTTTGAAACAGGAAAAACACTATATGAAATTGATATTGAAAAAGAAAAAAAAAATAAAATTCTCAGCTGGTGTAAATGCTATGCAAGAATTTTTAATGAAAAATGGGATAAATTGAAATGAGTGAGGAAAAGATTAGTATGAAAGAATGTGTAATGTGTGGTGCTACTTTAAATGATGATGATGTATTTTGTGGAAAATGTGGAACTCCACAAATTAAGATAAAAACGTGTTCACAGTGCAACTTTCCTTTAGGAAATGATTTTAGTTTCTGTCCAAATTGTGGGCAAAAGATAGAAAAGCTTACTAAATCCGAGCTAAATAAACTTAAAAAAATATTGCATCAAAGTTATATAGATGGTATGACTTCAATACTTAAGAAAATTATGGATGTACGGCAAGTAAGTTTAGAGTATATTGGCAATGAACCTCTTATAATCTCTGCATGTCAGGACCTTAACATCGATATTGTTGAAGCATTATTGAATGCTGGTGCTAATGTAAATGCTCATAGTCGTTTTAATTACCAAAGTACACCTGTGCGTATTGCACGTGATGCAAAGAACGATAAACTTGTAAAAATGTTGGTAAAGCATGGAGCAGATATTAATTATCCCCAATCGCTTTCTGGCGTTCCACCCTCTTGTTACATAACAACCGCGACATGTGAAAGCTACGGAAAACCAGATAATTGCTATGAATTGACAACGTTCAGAAAATTTCGTGACAGTTGGTTGTGCTGTCAAGATGATGGACCGCAGTTAATACAACAATATTATAAAAAGGCTCCTGATATTGTTGTCAAAATAAATTCCATGTCGAATCGAAATGAAATATACAAGGAGATTTATGAAAAATATTTGCGACCTTGTTTAACATTCATTGAAAATGGTGAAAATGAAAAATGTAAAGAACATTATACTTTGATGGTAAATACAATGGAGAAGTTAATAAAAAAATAAAAGGATTTGTAAATGAAACCTAACGGCTTAGTTCCGCCAAGTGCGGGGCAGAAAGAACGATACAAGTGTTTAAACTGCGGGCATAATTTTTCAAAGCGTGTGGGAATTATTCCGATACTCAATAATTTGCTTCCTGTGCGTTGTCCGAAATGCAAAAGTTCTAAATGCGTTTCGATAGCGTGTTGGTAGTTACTGGAGAATTTGCACAATGAAAAATATTTTAACTTCAGTGGCTGCAACGGTACCGAGCCTTAGACAATTGCAAAAAGGCGACATACTTTTTGTGGACAAGGGACTATATAAACATTACGGGATTTACGCTGGCAATAACACGGTTGTGCATTACTCAGATAAAGGCAGCAACTTTGGATTAGACATAAAAGTACAGGAAGCTTCACTTGATGATTTTGCAGGCGGGGTTGAAATACAAGTGTGTCACCTCGACCCGAAAAAGTACAACTTGTATTCTGCCGATGAAACAGTTGCGCGGGCATACTCACGGCTTGGCGAAAAAAAGTATAATTTGGTATTCAACAACTGCGAGCATTTTGCCGTTTGGTGCAAAACCGGTATTTCAGATTCGGCGCAGGTGACCAAAGCCATTGCAACCGCCGCGGTAATTTCAGTTGGCATAATTGTACTCGGGGTGTTAAATTGGCTTAAAAATGATGACATTATTGATGTATAATTTAGCGAAAGTTTAGTTTTATCGTTGCAATGCGTCTATGAAATTAAACTTTTCACTTTGTAGTTTTGAAGCACTCCTATGAAAAAAGTCTTTTCGTAATTTGCTTTTGCAAATGTGCTTTACTTGCCCGCACTGCAAAAGTACTCGCTGTATTCCTGCACACGTGGATTAAACAACGATACTAAGCAGTGTCGGACTCACGCCTCAAAACGCAATGCAATGATGTAACCAAAGATGCTCGGCGTGAGAAGTTTTTAAGGCTAACGAGGTCTTTCCCATAATATAAAGCTTAATCGAGTTACGCTTATAGCGTTTGGGCTTTAACGAAGCCATTTTTTAGTTTTCTTGAAAACTAAAAAATGTGAAAGTGCGTTTAGGCAATGTGCGTATTCCTAAAATGCCATGGCAAATGATGGTCAAATTAAAATCCTGACGGATTTTAATTTGACCTGTGGATAAGCATTCGCTGAACGAAGACAAATAAACGCTTGACTTTGCAATTATTTTAGCGAGTCAAGATAGGCTTTTCGTCCTTTTTCGTAGAGGTTGTTTCCTTTGCTGTCGATGATGCAGGTTACTGGGAAGTCCTCCACGTAGAGCTTGCGAACCGCTTCGGCACCGAGGTCTTCATAGCAAATAACCTCGGCTGATTTAATCTTGCTTTTGATGAGGGCGGCGGCACCTCCGATTGCGGCAAAGTAGCAAGCTCCGTGTTCGACGATTTTATCGATAACTGCTTGATTGCGTTTGCCCTTTCCAATCATACCTAACAAACCAATATCCAAAAGCTGCGGTGCGTAAGCGTCCATTCTGTAGCTGGTGGTAGGCCCTGCCGAGCCTATGGGTTCGCCTGGCTTTGCTGGAGTCGGCCCGACATAGTAGATAATCTGCCCCTTGACATCAATGGGCAGTTGTTTTCCCTGTTCCAAAAGTTCACACAAACGTTTGTGGGCGGCATCGCGTCCAGTATAAATGTAACCGCTGATATACACCATATCGCCAGCTTCAATATCTTTCAAGTCATCACGCTTCAGTGGCGTTGTAAGTTTAACTTCTTTTGCCATTTTTATTCTCCTTAAAATTGTGCCTAAAACTGCACTTTCACGTGTCGCGTTACGTGACAGTTAATATTGACACAAACAGGCAAGCCCGCAATATGTGTCGGAAATGTTTCAATCAGAACGCGCAATGCGGTTGCCTTTCCGCCGAAACCTTGTGGCCCGATACCGAGCGCGTTTATTTTTTCGAGCATTTCGTTTTCAAGGGCGGCATAAAACGGTTTCGGGTTATACGAGTCAAGCGGACGCAGCAATGCACGTTTTGCCAAAAGCGTTACTTTGTCAACAGTTCCGCCAATGCCAACACCGACAACAATCGGCGGACACGGATTCGGCCCTGCAAGCTCAACCGTTTCAAGGATAAACTTCTTTACGCCTTCCAAACCGTCGGACGGTTTAAGCATCGCAAGTCGGGACATATTCTCAGAGCCGAAACCTTTTGCGGCAAACTCAATCATAAAAACATCGCCTGGAACAACTTCATAATGAATAACCGCAGGCGTATTATCCTTGGTGTTTACACGTCCGTCGACAGGGTCGGCAACAACCGACTTGCGTAAATAGCCGTCTTTGTATGCCTGACGCACACCTTCGTTAATGCTGTCTGTAAGCGAACCGTTTACAACGTGAACATCTTGCCCGATTGTTACAAAGGCGACAACCATTCCAGTGTCTTGGCAAATCGGGGAGCTTGTATTCCTTGCAATATCCGCATTTTGTAAAATCTGAGAAAGCGTCGTTTTTGCAATCGTCCACTTTTCAGCCTCATACGAGTTTTTCAAACTTTTTTCAACATCTGCTGGCAAAAAATAAGCCATATCGATTAAAGCTTTTTTAATTTTTCCAACCAGTGCTCCTGCATCAAATTCTCGCATATAATCTCCTTCAGAAGAAATATCCTCAGCAAAAACTTACGAAAGTTTCGTGCGTGTATTCGCTAATGATAAACCAACGCAGATAAAAAGTCAATCAAGTTGTGCAGAAAATTTAAGAAAACTAATACGCTTCTTTAATCAGCTCGAAGATTCCGCTACTGGAAAGAGGCCTCGGCAAATAACTGATAAAGCTCAAAGATGCCGCGTCTTGTGCAACTGGCACGAGCGACTCAATCGATAGCTCGATATCCTTTAAGCGCATCGGCAAGTTTGCAACGGAAAGCTGACGACGTACTTCGATAACGCCTGCTTCTGCCTTTGCGAGTAAATCGCTTTCATCGACAAGTTCCGTTTCGAGCATACGTGCCACATCGACAACTTTGTCGAGGTTCGACTTAATCGCGTCGGAGAGAACAGACGGAAACAAAATGGACGCAATCAGCGACGAAGAAATATCGTAGCGGCTACTCGTAGCTATTGAGAGTGCCGTTCCAAGCCCTGGTGAAGACGATGAAAGCCCCAACGCAGTTAAGCACGTAGCTTCGGCTAAAACCTGCTCAACGGAAGTACCAATCATCTTTTGTTTTTGTTGATTCACCGTCGATAAAAATAGCTCAATCGCCCTTTTTAAAGTTGTTTGAGAAAAAAAGTTAGACTTTGTTGAAATGTATCCCTCAAATGCGGCAGAAACGCCTGCGAAAATCATTGAGGTTAAACTATTTTTCGGAATACCAGAATACACGTTCGGGTCAAACATAATGAGAGAACCGAGGCTATCCTGCAATTTCAGAAGTTTTGTGTTTCGGTTGCGTGCATCTGTTATCGGCGACACTTTCATGCACAAAAATGGGTCTCGACAAGTGGTAGGTACTTGACAAAGCGGAAGAGGCGGAGCCTTCGGTTCTTGCCCTTCAAAAAAATCGTAAACGGAGCGTTCTTCGTTGTAAAGGCTTGCAGTCGCCCGTGCGATGGAGCATATCGTCATGCCGCCTACGCCGATAATACAGTCCACCTTTGCACCGCGTGCCAATTTTAGCGTGCGGTCAATTACATCCGAGTTCGGATTTTGCACCATATCATCAAATACAAAAACGGACACATCGTATTCTTCAAGTGCCTTTTGCACCTTCTGGATGAGACCAGACGGCTTTAACACAGGGTCGGTTATAAGCATAACTTGGCGACTGAACGCCGATATTCTTTCGCCGATTCTCGCAAGCGAATAAATCCCCAAAACGATGTCTGATGATAGAGAAAAATCAAAATTTGCCATTTTTGTCCTTGATAACGGGCAGCTTGAATACTTTACTCTGAAGCCAAAATTTTACTTGCAATCTCTTCGATTGCTTTTTTTACGTATGACGGATCCGAGAGCTTGCGACGAACTTCTTCAACTTTGTCTTCGCGAACATCTGGAGCTTCCATTGCGACCTTTTTTGCCAAATACGCCTCAGAAAGACGTTGAGACTCCAAAGAAATCGTTATCGAATCTTCGCTGTTTACACGTTCTACATGTTGAACCGCACTCTTCTTTTGAGTGTTTTCGACAGGATTAATCCCTTTCAGTTTATCTATCATCATACTTTCATGCCTACCTTACGTCTATCATTATCGACGTTGCAACAAAAAAATTAAGCCCCAATTGTAACAAAAACACAAAATTCGCCTTTTAAAACCGTACAGGACTGTAGTTTTTGTAAAACTTCAGCTACATTTCCTGCGATAAGCTCTTCGTGTATTTTTGTGAGCTCACGCCCGACTGTAGCATGCAATTTTTTTTCTGTTTTGTCAAGCCCTAACTGCCTTTCAACTTCGCATAATTCTTCAAATAATTTAACGATTCGGAAAGGCGATTCGTACAACACGCAAGCCGTCCCGCTGCTCAAAATTTCAAAAAGCCTTTTTTGGCGTTTAATGCCTTTTTGTGGTAAAAAGCCTTCAAACAATACCGAGCGGAACGGCAAGCCACATACGCTGATGAGTGCCGTCAATGCCGACACGCCCGGAATCGCTGTTACGCGATGTCCTGCCGCACGAGCTTTTGCGGCTAAAATGCTCCCAGGGTCGCTTACGCCGGGTGTACCGGCATCGCTGACATACGCCACTTTTTCGCCTTTTGCCAGTAACGCAATAATTTTCTCCGAGGCTTCCGCTTCATTTCTCGCCCTGCATGAAAGCAGCTTTTTTTGGATGCCGTATTCATCCAGCAAAATCCGCGTGTGCCGCGTGTCCTCACAAGCAATGACGCTGCAAGCTTTGAGAGTTTCGATTGCCCGAAGCGTTATGTCCTTTAAGTTCCCGATTGGTGTCGCCACCATAAATAGTTCGCCCACGCCTAATTTTAACGCGGCTCCGCATAAAAATCAATACCTGCAAATCAACTCTCTAAAATGTATGATTGTCTCCATTCACCAAAAGCTTATCCACAGCTCGAATTAAAATCCTCAAAGGATTTTAATTCGAGCAACTTTTATCAATAGTCTTGCATAATTGGCTATCTAGGTGCTGAGCAATGTTAGTATTCCTAGAATGCTTAGGATACAAGATGGTAAAATTAAAATCCTTGCAAGGATTTTAATTTTACCTGTGGATAAGCTCAGCCGTTTACAAACGCAACTAAAGGTTGGGAGGTTTAGTAAAGCTCTCATAATTGACTCGTAAGGCATCTTGACTTATGTAATCGATAGATGTATACTATATTTAAGGGAACTCTACAGCGAATTGCTAGGATAGTAAATATATTTCGATTGTGTAAATTTATAGATTTGATAGGAGTAATGTATGAAAAAGTTTAGTAAGTACTCAAAGGCACTAAGTGGTGCTGTATACGCAAAATTTATTACGACTGCAACAATGGAGTTGATTTTTACTACAAGACGTAGTGAGCGAGGCGGTTAATGGACACTAGCGGTCTATCGCGTCATTTAATATACGTTATTTGATAGGTTGAATTTTTGCAAGCTTCATTCTTCATAAAAGCTTGTAATCTAACATTTTTGGTCAGTTCTCCGCTGACCGTCGTATGTCTTAAGGGGTTGAGACTGTTCAATCCCATTCTTTTACCAGTGATGCACTATGATAGTCATTGCTTTAAGGTAAAAACATAAGGATTATAATATGAAACAGAAAAGACGCTTTCCTTTACGTAACAAAATGATGGTTGTATTCGGGTTATTGATTTTTGTACTCGGTATAATACGCGGAGCTATAACATTGTCAGATGTGCGTGGAGCAATGGTTAAAAAGGTAGATGCACACTTGATTGACAAAGCAGGCGATGTTGCAGAAATCATAGACGGTAGGGTAACTGCATTCTGGCAGTACCTCGAAGGTATTCAAAGGCTTCCTGCATTTCAGGATAGTAGCATCTCATACGCAGAGAAAGCACGGATATTAAAACGTGAGGCAGACTTAAATAAAGGGCTTGACTTACTAGTCTTTGTTAACACTAAAGGTATAGCTCAGTTGGATGACGGTCGAATACTAGACCTAAAGGAACGCGAGTGGTTCAAGAAGGCACTTTCAGGTCAAAGATATATGACAGAGCCTTATATTTCAAAGTATGATAACTCGTTAAGCATTACTGCATCTATTCCTGTATATAATGATACACATGATATCATAGGGGTTCTAGCTTGTGACGTACCAACTATGTGGCTTTCAAATCAAGTTAAGGACATTGTAGTGGGAAATACTGGTTCGTGTTATATACTGGGGCTTACAGGCACTAATATCGCAGATAAGGACGCAGATATCGTAAAGAGTCGTGCCAATTTTATTGAGCTTTCAAAGCAAGATACTTCGTTAGTATCTATTGCAACCTTCGAACAGAAAGCTATGGAAAGCACAGAGGCAGCTGTCGGATTTTACGATTATAATGGGGAGCATAAGATAGCTTCATTTGCAAAGGTGCAAACAACGGGCTGGACTGTAGTTATCAATGCTCCAGTAGACGAATTTATGGGGGCTGTTGACAAGTTAAAGTATCGAATGTGGATAACAGCATTTATATTTATAGTAATAGTTGTGCTATTGATTTACTTTTTTGCAGGCACTATAGTCAAACCTGTGAAGCTTGTCGTGGATGCTTTGAAAGAAATAGCCCATGGCGACGGTGATTTAACGGTGCGATTGCCGCTTGTCGGCAATGATGAGATTACAGACCTTGCACGCTACTTTAACGAAACTATCGAAAAGATAGGTAAGTCAATCAAACAGGTTGGTATAAGCTCAACGTCAATGGAACATATCGGTAATGAGCTTGCTACCAGTATGACGGAAACGGCAAGTGCGGTTCACCAAATAAGCGCTAACATCGAAGGCTTAAAAAAGCAAGCTTTGACACAAGCCGCTAGTGTTACAGAAACAGCGACAACCATAGAAGAAATAGTACGTACTATTAAGCAGTTACATAACAGTATACAAGGTCAAGCGGCAAGTGTTGCAGAGTCTTCTGCGTCCATTGAACAGATGGTTGCAAGCCTTGTTGAGGTAAATAAAACGCTTGTTAAAACAGATGAAGTTATAGGAACGCTTACCGCTGCAACAGGGGAGGGAAGGGCTGCAGTTGGCTCTGCATATACTGTAACCAAGAAGATAGCCGAAGAGTCAGGGAGCTTGTTGGAAGCATCGAGTGTTATCCAGAACATTGCAGGTCAAACTAACTTGCTAGCTATGAATGCGGCTATCGAGGCAGCTCACGCAGGTGCGGCAGGCAAAGGCTTTGCAGTTGTCGCTGACGAAATACGAAAGCTGGCGGAAGATTCGGCGACTCAAGGTAAGACAATTACTACAACGCTTAAAAGATTAGGCGGGGAAATTGCGTCTCTTTCGGCATCATCCAAGAAAGTTGAAGAAAAGTTTAACGCAATCTTTGACTTGGCGGAACGGGTCAAAGAGATGAGTAGTCGCCTCACCGAAGCGGCACATGAGCATGAAAGCGTTAGCAAGGAAGTACTGGATGCAACCCGAGAAATCAATATGGTAACAAATCAGGTAAATGATGGCTCTGCCGAGATGCTTCGTGGCAGTGAACAGGTAGCAGGTGAAATGCAAAAGCTCGACCAGCTCACACGTATTATAACCGATAGTATGAACGAGATGGCTTCTGGTGCTGTGCAGATTAGTAATGCCGTGCAGGAAGTAAATGACATAAGCCAAAAGAATAAAGATAACATCCAAAACCTTGCGGCTGAGGTAGGTAAGTTTAAGGCATAGGGAAAGAACGATGCAATTATAGTTTACTTAGGCGGGATTTGATACTAGTTGTCAAGTCCCGCTTTGTATTTTAGTTACTGTCGGCTCAAACTTGAGCTATAATTAGCACTTATTTAATTCATATGTTATCATTTAGCTTGAATAATAGTTAGCTTTAATCGGACATTACTTTTATAAATATTATAATTTTATGCTAAAATTGGACTTATACACTTGACTGTTTTTGCGTTAGGTAGTAGAATTATTATATACTAATGGTTCCTATAAAATCATCTACTTGAGAAAACATCAGTTTTCAAAAGAGATAATTTTCGCCGTTTCGGAAGCAACGCTGAGAAACGGCATACAATCTGCGATGTTTTGAAAAGATAAATGTTCACCATGCTTTTCAAAACTCGACGTTAAAATGAGCGGCGACATTTTAGACGCTCATTTTAAACCTTGTATTATTTTATACTTTAAGTGATTTTATGGTAATACCAGCCTTAGTAGCCTGTGCGGAATAGAATTTGAGAAGTAAGCTCTATTGCTGCTACGTTATTTTTTTCCGATACGTGCAATTATATGTGAAATTAATTTGGAATTATAAAGGAGTTATATATGGCAACCGAGACAAACAAGAAGCGTTTTTCCATTAAAATGCAAATGGCAATTATCTTCGGGGCGTTGATTATTGCTGGGTTCTCGTTATTAATCGTTTTAACGATAAGGCGTGCTAGAGCATCTGTTATTGGTGAAGTAACTGCACACCTCATCGATAAAGCGAATGATACCGCAACAATCCTTGACGGTGAAATACTGCAGTGGTTTAGATACCTTGACGGTGTAGCTTTACAGAAAGAGCTTCACGACCCTGATGTAACTTATCTTGAAAAGGCTAAGTTCCTTAACGAGCTTGCCAAGAAGGAAAGGAATGCTGGTGTCGAAGGGATTGTGTCATTTTCGTTTATAGACCCGAAAGGCACAATCTATATGGCAGATGGTACTAACTTTGATGTATCATACCAAGAGTGGTTTAGTACATCTGAAGGCGGTAAAAAGAAGTATTTCTCGGAGCCTTTTTTAAGTGTAGAAGCAAATGAGCTTATTATCGCGGTTACTGTGCCTATTACTGACAAACAAAATAGACTCATAGGTATTTTGTCCGCTGGTATTGATGGCTTTGTACTTTCGAAGGAAATAGATGACATCAAGATTGGCAAGACTGGCAGTTGCTTTGTGCTATCGCCTACAGGTGTAAATGTAGCTAACAAGAATCGGGATTTAGTGAAGAATATGTTTAGTACTATCGAAATGGCTAAAACCGATAAAAGCTATGCCGATGCGTCGGATGCTATAAAGGACTTCCTCGACGGTGGTGACGCAAAGATACGATACTTTCACTTTATGGGTTCATATAACATTGCGACTGCTGCTACTATGAAGACTACAGGCTGGACTGTAGGTATTGAAGCACCTGTTAGTGAGTTTACTGAAACTGTAAACTCGATGCGTACAAATATGATAATTACAGAGTTACTTATACTTGCTACAGTGCTTGGTTTTGTGATAATCACTGCGAACGGTATATCAAAGCCTATCAATCACACTGCAAACGTACTACGCAATATAGCTCAAGGTGAAGGAGACTTAACTGTACGTTTACCTATCAAGGGAAACAATGAAATCACCGATATGTCGGAGTGCTTTAACCAAACGATCGAAAAGATAGGGCATTCTATAAAGCAGGTAGGTGTAAGCTCAATTGCACTTGAGCAAATCGGTAACGAACTTGCTTCGAATATGAGTGAAACAGCTAGCTCGATACATCAAATCAGTGGTAACATCGAAGGTGTTAAAAGGCAGGCTTTAACGCAAGCTGCAAGCGTTAGTGAAACGGCTGCTACCGTCGAGGAAATTGTGCGTACGATTAAAAAGCTTAACAACGGTATCGAGACGCAGAGTTCAAGTGTTATGCAATCGTCTGCATCTATAGAACAGATGGTGTCCAACCTTGCTTCCATTACGCAGACGCTCATCAAGGCAAATCAATCTATCAGTGATTTATCAACTGCGACCGATAACGGAAAAATGACACTTAGCACAGCAAGTATGACAACGCAAAAGATATCGGAAGCGTCAGGTTTCTTGCTTGAGGCATCGAATGTTATCCAAAATATAGCAAGTCAAACTAACTTGCTTGCAATGAATGCGGCTATTGAAGCTGCACACGCAGGTGAGGCTGGTAAAGGCTTTGCGGTTGTTGCAGACGAAATACGCAAGCTAGCAGAAGATTCAAGTTCGCAGGGAAAAACGATTACATCAACGCTTAAAGGTATTAGAGCTGAGATAGAAACGCTCACAGGCACATCTAAGGAAACTGAGGCACAGTTCAATACTATCTTTGCACTTTCCGATGAGGTTAAAAAAACAAGTGATATGCTTATGTCTGCAATGAAAGAGCAGGAAAACGGAAGCCGTGAAGTACTCGCTGCGATAAAAGACATTAACGCGGTAACTCTCGAAGTAAAGGATGGCTCTGCGGAGATGCTTCGCGGCAGCGAGCAGGTTGCAAGCGAAATGCAAAAGCTAGACAGGCTCACACGAATCATCACCGATAGCATGAACGAAATGGCTTCTGGTGCAGTGCAGATTAGTAACGCCGTGCAGGAAGTAAACGACATCAGTCAAAAGAACAAAGATAACATCCAAAACCTCGCGATAGAGGTTGGTAAGTTCAAGGCGTAGGGTAACATTGGTAATTGGCAACATCCTTGTCAGGCCTACGATGTTTGTATGCTAACTGTGCATCTTGCAAAGTTAGCATACAAACTCGAAGTTCAAAAATTGGCACGGACATCAATTTTTGAACCGCCGTCACGTGGATGCCACCGCCACGGATAGCGTTTCACTTACCAAAAAATAACGCACGATTACAAAAACCCGGAACAGCGTTTTTCGGCATTGTACTTTCTTGAGCGTTTTTGTATAATGCGGGCATGACTTCATTGGAAATACACACAGCATTGTCGGAATTTATCTTGTCGGTTTCAGGCTGGCGAAAAGTTTTTGAGCAAGACGGCGAACAAGGCAGCTCAGGCTTAGTTTCGCAACCCGATGCATTTTTGGTTTTCTTGGCGTGTAAATGCTTCGAAAAGTTTTTGTATTCGCGAGGCATTACCGAGGTTGTCATCGGGCGAGATACGCGACCGACAGGCTGCATTTTAGTGAAGCTAGCAGAAAAAACCTTTACCAAGTCCAGCGTGCGTATTGCGGGCATCGCTGCCGCTCCAGAGATTATGTCGCATGCTGCAAAAACCGCAACGCCTTTTGTGTATTTTTCTGCAAGCCACAACCCAATCGGGCATAACGGCTTAAAATTTGGTTTAACGAACGGTGGCGTTTTGGATGGCGACGAAGCGAACGAGTTGATTGCAATGTTTTGTCAAACGGTTTCATTGTTCACGCCGGAGTTTTGCAGCTTTGAAAAAACGCCACAACCATTCAGCGAAAAAGAGTGTCGAGCTTTTGAGAATGAATTTTTTGCACTTTGGAAATCGATAACCGAAAATGCAAATCCGAATGGACAGACCGCTTTGGCGGAAAAAGCCGAAAAAGAGGCAGCATTAAAAAATTACGCACAATTTGCCATCGAAACAATTTCTGGAACAGCTGACACAAAAACGCAGGAAGCCTTTTGCACAATGCTTTCAAATGCAATCACGCAATACAAATCGACATCGGGCAACTTTTGCATCGTGTACGACTTCAATGGAAGTTCCCGTGCACATTCAATCGATAAAACTTTGTTCGAAAAGTTTGGTTTGGAAGCAGTTATACTGAATGAATACACTATTGCACACGGCATTATTCCCGAAGGCGATAACTTAATCCCAGCCGCGGAAAAAATGCGTGAATGTGCAAAATCTGGAAAGCAGCCACTTTTTGCTTTGATGCCTGATTGCGACGGTGACCGCGGCAACTTGGTGTTTTGGGACGAGAAACGAATGGAGCCGCTCATATTAAACGCACAAGAAGTTTTTGCCCTTTCAGTACTTTCGGAGTTGAGCTATGTGAGAGCGGCAAACCTCACCGACAAACCGATTGCTATCGCGGTAAATGGGGCGACATCCTTGCGGATTGTGGAAATCGCAAAGGCGTTCAACGCCCGCGTGTTCACGGCTGAAGTTGGCGAAGCGAACGTTGTAAACTTAGCTTTGAAGCTGCAATCTGAAGGCTATTTCGTGCGAATTTTGGGCGAAGGCTCAAACGGTGGTAATATTACTTTTCCAGCGAAGGTTCGCGACCCGATAAACACGCTTTTTGCTATTTTGAAGCTGCTGGTCTTGCGGGACGATTGCAGTACGTCATCGCCGCAAAATTCGGCGTATAAAGTGCCTTGCATTTTTAGGCTTTGGTGCGAGCAGTCTGGACAACCCGAAAAGTATAAGCCAGATTTTACGCTTCAGGATATCATCGGGACGCTACCAGTGTACACAACCACAGCGACGCAGGAAAAGCGTGCCTTGCTGCAAATTGCACAAACAGACCAAGTTAAACTGAAGCAAGCATACCAAAAAATTTTTGAGCGTGAGTGGACGAAAAAAAAAGCAACGCTTTTCCAAAACTACGGATTTGCAACGTACAAAGTTTTCGGAACTCAAGGCACGGATGAATTTCTTTGTGCCCAAGATTTTGGAGCTTCGGGCAAAGGCGGACTAAAAGCCGTGTTTTACTCAGAGGCAAATGAGCCACTTGGGTTTGTCTGGATGCGAGGCTCAAAAACCGAGCCAGTATTCCGCGTAATGGCGGAAATCAAAGGTGCAAATCCGCAAGCAGAAATCGAGCTAGCAGAATGGCAAGGTGCAATGCTCAAAGAAGCCGACAAGCTCTCCGCGGAAAAAGAGCCAGCAAAAAGCCAAGAAAGGGAATCGAACCCTTGACCTACACGTTACGAGGGTGTTGCTCTGCCGACTGAGCTATCTTGGCACACCGACCAGTATACTTAAAATGAAAATTTTGTCAAGTGGTTGCGTTTTGTTTCAATGAAGTTCGCCAAAAACAAATAAGTATTCTTCATTCACCGAAAGTGCAACCGACGGGCAACCATTCGGTTGCCATCATTTGCCAACCGTTGACAAGGATGCCGCCTGTTATAAGCCTCCCGATGTTTGCGTCAGCAAACTCGAGTTTAACAGCGTACAAGGATTCGGTTCAAAAATTGGCGTCCGTGCCAATTTTTGAACTTCGAGTTTTTGCGGAGCA
>CALAEM010000103.1 GCA_937890985.1 uncultured Treponema sp.
TTTTGTGAAACCTCGCAAGGTAATGGGCAACACGGACGTTGCCCATTACCAAGGACGGCGGTCAATTTACATTACCGCGATAGCTGATTCTAAAAAGCCTTTGAACAGGATGGACAACTTAAAGTCCGAAAAGGATTTTAAGTTGTCCCGAGGCAAAACTTTTCCGTTTATAAATTTTAAAACCATAAAAAAGTTTAAAAAAGTACTTGACAAAAAGTGCGAATATGCATATAATGGGTATACTTTATCTCTTCTCCTGCTTAGTTTTGGAGCGAGAGTGGTGGAATTGGCAGACACGCCAGACTTAGGATCTGGTGCCTCGGCGTAAGGGTTCAAGTCCCTTCTCTCGCATTGCTCGGAAAGGGCTTTTACACGCGGGAATAGCTCAGTGGTAGAGCGCCACCTTGCCAAGGTGGATGTCGCGAGTTCAATCCTCGTTTCCCGCTTTTAGCGATTCGGCGAACCTGTTGTCGAATCGCTTTTTTTTTATGACTGCAAAAGACTGCGTTGGTGGTGTATTGTCTGTGGTTCAAATTTCAAGGTTTCTGTCAGATGACAGCGAGTGAGGATTTATGGAAATTAAGAAAGAAGTGAAAGACCTCGGGTCTTCCAATATTCAATTAGATGTCGTTATAGATAAAAAAGATGCCAAAGAAGCGTACGGTGGCGTTATTGCGACTTACGTGAAATCTGCCCAAATTCCGGGTTTCCGCAAAGGAAAGGTTCCAGCGGCGGTTTTGGAGCAACGCTTCGGTAAATCTTTGAAAATGGAAGCGGCTTCTAACCTCATTGAAAAAGCTTTAACCGAAATTTTTGAAACGGACGACAAAAGTGTTAAACCGCTTGGTTATGAGCAGCCGGAGCTGGTCGGCGATATTGATTTTGAGCCAGATAAGGATTTTGCTTTTTCGGTTACGTACGATGTGTTTCCGCAAACTAACTTGAAAAAAATCGACGGCTTTACGTTGAAAACGCCAGTGGTAACCGACATCGATAAAGCTATTGATGAAGAGCTAAAAGTTATTCAAAGGAATAATTCTTTCGTTGTCGACAAAAAAGACGGTGAAGCGGTTGCAAACGGCGACCTCGTTACTGTGGATTATGTGGAGCTTGACGAAAACAAAAAACCTATTGCAGACACCGAGCGAAAGGATTTCGCTTTTGAGGTCGGCACGAAGTATAACTTGTACAAAATCGACGATGACATTATCGGTATGAAAAAAGGCGACGAAAAAGAGATTACGAAAGAGTATCCTGCCGACTTTGAAGTATCAAGTCTTGCTGGAAAAAAAGTTACTGTTCGGGTGAAGCTCGTTTCGTTGAAGTTCCGCGATATGCCGAAAATCGATGATGAGTTGGCTCAGGATGTCAATGAAAAGTTTAAAACATTGGACGATTTGAAAAAGGACTTGGCAGAAAAAATCAAGCGTGCGGTTGATGCACATTTGCAGCAAGTTAAAATTGAGCAATATTTGAACAGTGTTGTTGAGGCGAATGACTTTGAGTTGCCGAAGTCGATGATTGCTGCGGATGTGAATTTGCGTTGGGCAAATGTTGCACGCCAGATGGGAATCACTGAGTCGCAGTTAGACGCGATGATGAACAAGCAGCAGGACGGTTACAACAAAGACCGCTTTGCTGACGCTGTGAAGCCAGAATCGGTGAAAGAGCTAAAAAAGCGCGTTGTTATTGAAGCTTTGTTTGACGCAAAGCCGGAAATTACTGCAACTGAAGCGGATTTTGAGGCGGAATACAAAAACATTGCAGAAACTTCCGATATGCAGCTTAAAGACGTGAAAGAAAAATACGACAACGAGAATTACAAAAGTTATCTGACGGATATAATCAAGGAAAAGAAACTTTTTGATTTGATGTTTGCCACTTGCAAATTTGAAGATAGCGAAAAAATTGCTGCAACCGAGCTGCTGAAGCAAGGACGATAAGCACGATTTTTGCTAACCTGCACTCTGTAAGGAAGAATAATGAACGAACAAATGAATACGCTGGTTCCTTATGTTATCGAGCAAACGGGAAACGGTGAGCGAAGCTATGATATTTTTTCGCGTCTGTTGAAAGATAGGATTGTTTTTGTTGATGGCGAAATTAACGATGTAACCTGCGATTTGGTTGTTGCCCAGCTGCTTTTTTTGGAGTCTCAAAACCCTGACAAGGATATTAGCGTATACATAAATTCGCCAGGCGGTTCCGTTACTGCGGGGTTGGCAATTTATGACACTATGCAGCATATCCGTCCAGATGTGCAAACGATTTGTCTCGGTCAGGCTGCTAGCATGGCGGCGGTTTTGCTGGCTGGCGGAGCAAAGGGAAAACGTTTTGCCCTTCCGTCGTCGCGCGTGTTAATACATCAGCCGTGGGGTGGAGTGCAGGGACAGGCTTCAGACATTAGCATTCACGCACGTGAAATCCTTCGGTTAAAAAAGCTAATTATTGGATATTTTGCGTCATGCACGGGCAAAACCGAGGATGAAGTGGCTCGAGACCTGGAGCGCGATTATTTTATGTCGGCAAGCGAGGCTTGCGAGTACGGCATTGTAGATAAAGTTATGGTACGTTAGGCTACAAGCCGAGTACAAAAAGTTTAGGAAAAAGCCATGGAAAGACGTAAACAAATGTACAACCGAGTGTGTTCGTTTTGTGGTCGCCCAGAAACACAGGATACAGTTGTGGTTCCGGGACCCGAAAATGTTTCGATTTGTGAGCATTGTGTAAAATTGTGCCAAAAGTATATTGACACGCGACATGCTGAAAACAAAACGAATGAATTTAAGCTCAAGGAACTTCCGACACCGACTGAGTTGAAAGCATATTTGGATGAATACATCATTGGTCAGGATTATGCGAAAAAAGTGCTGTCCGTTGCCGTTTATAATCACTACAAGCGCATCGGACAAAAAACCGGCAGCGGGAGCGATGATGCCGTACGCTTGGAAAAGTCTAACGTTTTACTACTTGGCCCGACAGGCGTTGGGAAAACGCTTTTGGCAAAAACACTTGCTGAAAAACTTGAAGTGCCTTTCGCGATAGCCGATGCGACAACGGTAACTGAAGCTGGTTATGTCGGCGATGATGTCGAGAATATTTTGCTGAAACTTATCCAAAACGCTGACGGCGACATTGCAAAGGCGGAACACGGAATTATTTTTATCGATGAAATTGACAAGATTGCACGCAAAAGCGAAAATGTTTCTATCACGCGGGACGTTTCGGGCGAAGGTGTGCAGCAGGCTTTGTTGAAAATAATCGAAGGTACTGAAGCATCTGTTCCGCCGAACGGTGGACGCAAGCACCCCAATCAGGATACCTATAAAATTGACACGTCAAATATTCTGTTTATTTGCGGGGGAGCGTTTGTCGGTTTGGATAAAATCGTGAGGCAGCGTGTTTGCGAGCATCCAGTCGGCTTTTCGGCTGATATAAAAACGCACGAAGAAGAGAACTTGACAGAGTTGTATAAGGATTTGATTCCTGACGACTTGGTTAAGTTCGGAATTATACCTGAGTTGATTGGGCGGTTACCGATTACGGTTGCACTGAACCCGCTTACTAAGAACGATTTGAAACGCATCCTCGTCGAGCCGAAAAACGCAATTACAAAGCAGTACCAAAAGTCGTTTGACTTGGACGGAACGAGCTTGATTTTTGAGCCAGGGGCGATTGATGCGATTGCTCAAAAAGCGATAGACCAAAATACTGGTGCTCGCGGGTTGCGTGCGATTATCGAAAAGTTGGTGCTTGAGCCGATGTACATTTCGCCTTCGGTGAAAGGCAAAAAGCAAATCACAATAACAAAGCATATCGTCGAAAATGCCTGCGTTCCAGAAATCAAAGTGCTTTCGACAAAAACTGCGTAAAGTTCACCTCTAAAAATTTAGGTTTTTAGAGGTTGACTAAAAAGCACGAAGCCTACAAAAGGTTTACGCTAAAAAAGTTACCTCTAAAAATGCAGTTATATCTTTGGGGTAAAATAACTAAAAAGCTCTGGATTATGCGAAAAATTTTTTTGAAAAAATTTTTCGCGAAACTGTGGGCTTTGGATAAGTCAACTTGCCTTGCCTAAAATTAAGCTTTTGAGTTTAAAACCTGCCTCCCGTTTACAATATTTAGAATTGAAAAGAGAGTTGTTCCAAAATAATTTCATTTGGGACTGGACAAAATTTAAAAAAGTGTAATAATATAATTGAGGTGTAAATTATGAAAAAAATTTATTTACTTTTAGCCTGCGTTTTGATGGGCTTATTGTTGGTTTCTTGCGGAGGAAAATCCACGAAGATTTTGAACAAAGATAAACCTTTGATTTTTTTCAATCGTCAGCCTTCCGATCCTGTGAGCGGTGCTATTGATATGACATCAATGAATTGGAATGAGCGAACTTATTACGTTGGTTTTGATGCAAAAGCTGGCGGTAATGTTCAGGGCAAGATGATTGTCGATTTCTTGGCAACTGCGGCTGCAAGTTTGGATCGAAACGGCGACGGCGTTATCGGCTATGTTCTTTGCATTGGCGATGTCGGTCACAACGATTCGAATGCACGAACTGAGGGAATCCGCAAGGCTTTGGGAACTTGGGCGGGGACAACGGCTCCGTCGAGTGTTCAGGAAGGCAAGGTTGTCATTTCGGGCAAAGAGTTTAAGGTTGTGGAGCTTGAGGGGAAGGCGATGACTGGAACTGACGGTTCGACTTGGAACGCAAATGCTGCGACGGATGCGATGAGCGGTTGGGCGACAAAGTTTGGCGACCAAATAGACTTGGTTGTTTCAAACAATGACGGTATGGCGATGGGTTGTTTGCAAGCTTCAAACTATCCTGCTGGTGTGCCGATTTTTGGGTATGATGCAAATAGTGATGCGATTGAAGCTATCGCGAGCGGAAAGTTGACTGGTACGGTTTCGCAAAACACAGATGCACAGGCGGCTGGCACTTTGCAGGTTATCCGCAATTTGCTGGACGGTTTAACTGGTGAAGACGTTTACAAAAAAGGCTTTTCGGAAGTAGACGCATACGGAAACAAAATTTCTGCTCCTGTTAATTACTGGGCTGACCAAAAAGCTTTGATGGCTGAAAACAGTGCCGTTACTGCAGAAAACTGCAAAGGCTATTCCGGCGGTGTGCGAGATGCAGGAATTAAGCAAATTTCCGGTGCTGCCAAAAAGGTACTCGTTACAATCTATAACGCAGGTGATAACTTCCTTTCTTCGTCGTATTTGCCTGCTTTGCAATACTATGCGAAGTTGTTGAATTTGAACTTGACGATTGTGCAAGGCGACGGTCAAAATGAGTCCAGCTGCTTGGATAAGTTTGAAAACCTCGGCAATTTTGATGCATTTGCAGTCAATATGGTTAAAACGAATTCTGGTGCAAACTACACCGATAAGTTGAAGTACTAATTTCACACGTGGCTGTGCTGTGCTTTGCACGGTGCAGCCAGCCTTGGGCGTTGCTTGTCTTGGAAGCCTGCATGTGCAAGGTGTGTGCAAATGCGGGGACTGTTATGAGGGTTGATATGGATGATGTGTTCTTAGAGATCAAAAACCTAAGCAAGGCGTTTGGCAGCAATAAAGTTCTTGATGGTATTGATTTAACCGTTCATAAGTCGAGTGTGCTTGGGCTTATGGGGGAAAACGGTGCGGGAAAGTCGACATTGGTGAAATGTCTTTTCGGAAGCTATCGAAAAGATGAGGGCGAAATTTTTCTGAGTGGACGCACGGTCGATTTTAAAAATCCCAAAGATGCCCTTGAAAACGGTGTAACAATGGTGCATCAGGAATTAAACTTGTGTCTTGATATGACCGTTGCGGATAATTTATTTTTGGGACGTTTCCCAAAACGCTTTGGTGTTATCGATGAGCATAAAATGTATGAAAGTGCACACAATTTATTTTCACAGCTCAAAATAAATATTAATCCAGCACGAATTGTGCGGACAATGTCGGTTGCTGAAAAGCAAATGATTGAAATTGCAAAAGCAGTTTCGTATGATGCAAAGTTAATCGTTTTGGATGAACCGACTTCTTCACTCACGGAGCGCGAAGTTGAAAAGCTTTTTTCGATAATCGAAAAGCTGAAAGCAACGGGCGTTTCGTTTATTTACATTTCGCACAAGATGGACGAGATTTTCAAAGTGTGCGATGAAGTTTCTGTGTTGCGGGACGGCAAGCTGATTATTACAAAGCCGACTTCTCAAACGACGATGGACGAACTCATCTCGGCGATGGTTGGGCGTTCATTAAATAAACGCTTTCCAGAAATCAACAATGAGCCTGGCGAACCGTATCTTGTGCTAAAAAACTTAACGACAAAATATCCGCCGATTTTAAAAGACATTTCTTTTTCGGTTCGCAAGGGCGAAATTTTCGGCATTTACGGTTTGGTTGGTGCGGGGCGTAGCGAGTTGCTAGAAACGCTTTTCGGAATTCGAGCCATTGCATACGGCGAAGTTTTTATCGGCGGTAAAAAAATATATTTGCGGAATACCGCTGATGCAATGGCGTGCAATTTTGCACTTTTAACCGAGGAGAGAAAACTCAACGGTATGTTTGAAAAAACTTCGATTGAGTTTAATGTTACAATTGCAAATTTAAAAAATTATCAAAAGAATTTCGCACTGTCAAAATCAAAATTAAAGAATGCAGCCGATCACGAAGTTAAAAAAATGCGTGTGCGATGTATGTCCTCAGAGCAGTTGATGTCAAGTTTGAGCGGCGGTAACCAACAAAAAGTGATTATTGCGAAATGGCTTGAGCGTACGCCAGATATTTTCCTTATGGATGAACCCACGCGAGGAATCGATGTCGGTGCAAAGTACGAAATTTATGAGCTGATTGTTTCGATGGCTCAGCAGGGAAAGACGGTGTTGGTCGTTTCGAGCGAAATGCCCGAAATTTTGGGCATAACAAATCGTGTTGCGGTTATGTCAAATAACCGACTTGCGGGAATTGTCAACACGAAGGAAACAAATCAAGAAGAACTATTGCGACTTTCGGCACAGTATTTGTAGAATGAAAAATAGCATAGAACAAATCGTAAGGAGAAAAATATGAGTGAAAAAAATCTGTCGGACTTGGAAAATACATTGAATGAATTGCAGGAAAAGCTTTTTTTACTGCGTGAAAAAGGCGAACTTAAAGTCGCCGATATAAAAACAGAAATTGACAGGATTAAAAAAAATAAGTTTTTGACGAGTTCCGAGCGACAGAGCAAACTCGATGAGTTGTTGCCTGCACTTGAAAGTGCGTCCAATGAAGTTGCAAAAAATAAGGATGAAGTGAGACAGCTTCAACAACAAGCACTCGCTGTTTCAAAGGAATTTTACAGTCAGAAAATCGCCACAGTTAAGCAAGAGCAAAACAGTAAAATTGAGGAGTACAAAGCCGAGCGTCAGCGTGCGATACTCGAAGTTAATCGAGAGTACCAAACAATGCGCGAAACTAACGGCAACGACAAACAGGCAAAGTTGCACAAGAGTTCAAAGTTGTTCGAGATTGAAAATAAAACTCGCAGCAATATATTTCAGGCGAAAAGCGAAAAGTCAAAGGCTTATCTCGAAGAAGTTCAAACCAATATTGACTTGCGGAATGGAAAAACAAATATCCTCGAAAATTGGAATTTGCAAATTCACGACTATTTTTATAAATTTAAAATGTCGACTTTTTTATTGGCGAACGGATTATATTTGGCGATTTTGATTTTCTTTATTTTTTGCATTATTATTGCACCGCTGCAAGGAAACGGGCAACTTTTGAGTCTCCCAAATATTTTTACCATATTGGAGCAGTCGTCGACGAGAATGTTTTACGCTTTGGGCGTTGCTGGTTTGATTTTGCTAGCTGGCACGGATTTGAGCGTCGGTAGAATGGTTGCACTAGGTGCCGTTGTTACAGGTTTGATTTTGCATCCTGGCGTGAATATCGTTACGTTTCTTGGAATGGGGCCTTGGGACTTTACGGGCTTGCCGATGGCGGTGAGGCTTTTGTTTGCACTTTGTACGTCCGTTGTGTTGTGCGTCGCGTTTAGTGCGTTTGCAGGCGTGTTCAGTGCAAAGCTAAAAATCCATCCGTTTATTTCGACACTCTCCACGCAGTTAATAATCTATGGACTGTTATTTTTTGGAACTCGCGGCACGCCTGTCGGCTCAATCGATAACGGCATCAAGGACTTACTGGGCGGACGCTGGACTCTCGGTGTAATCAACGGCGAACTGATAACATTCCCAAAACTCATCGTACCAGCAGCGATTGCTATTGCCGTTGCACACTTTATATGGAACAAAACAACGTTCGGTAAAAATATGTACGCGGTCGGCGGTAATCAGGAAGCGGCAAGCGTCAGCGGTATCAGCGTGTTCCGCGTAACAATGGGCGTGTTTATCATGGCGGGGGTTTTTTACGGTATAGGTGCATTTTTGGAAGCGTTCCGAGCGAACGCCAGTGCAGGTACGGGACAAGGCTATGAACTCGATGCTATCGCGGCATGCGTTGTCGGCGGTATTTCGTTTAACGGTGGCATCGGTAAAATAAGCGGTGCTGTTATCGGCGTGATTATTTTTACGGGTTTAACTTACTGCCTGACTTTTTTGGGTATCGACACAAACTTGCAATTTGTGTTTAAAGGCTTAATTATTATTGCGGCGGTTGCCCTCGATAGTATTAAGTATCTCCAGAAAAAATAAATTTTTATCTAAATGCGAAAAAGCCCGATGCGAACGACGCGAAAAACTTTTTTGCATTTGATAATTGATTTTATTTTAATTATGATATAAACTAAGAAGGTAATTCTTGGTTGCTGATACTTTGTTTCTCCGCCATAGAGTTTTTGTACCTAATGCACTGATGCATTTGGGAAAAGTTTTTATTTGAGGTTTTTATGAAAATCAGTATTAAAAAGGCAGGGCGTTTTTTTATTATTTTAGCGGTGGGAGCATTATCTGCAACATTGGTGATGTTTATTTTACTTGGACAAAAAAAAGATAAGCTCCTTTCGACAATACAAGACTTTAAGTATCTAGGTAACGTTGTTGATGAGTTGTGGGAAGTGTCGGCATCGTTAACCGATTATTCGAGGTTGTACGTTGCTTCAGGTGACATCAAGTACTACAATGATTACAAAGGGCTTCTCGCATGGCGTGACGGCGAGGCATCTCGTCCGACGAACACGGTTAAAATCGCACAAGGTAAACAGATTTCCCAAGTTGAGCTTTTGAAGCAAGGCAAGGCAATCCCTGAGGAAATTGCACTTTATGAGAAAAGTATGAATGCGTCGCAAAATCTTGCGAAGCTCGAACTACAAGCGATGGAATCGGTGCGTACTGGCAGATGGGTTCAAGGCAGTGCAAAAATGCATGAAGGCGAAACTGTTTCGGATTTTGCTGTGCGTATTTTGTTTGATGATTATTACCAAGGCGAAATTAAAAAAATTCAAGAACCTCTTGACTCATTGTCGGAGAGGTTTGAATTTCGCTCTGAAAAAATTCTCAAGCATGAAAAAATGTTATTCAATGTTTATTCGGGCGTAACGATGGCTTGCTTGGTGCTAACTGCGATTGCGATATTGTTGTTTCTGTTCTTTGTTTCAACGAAATTGTTTAAGCCAGTTTTGCTTTTGTCAACGACGTTCAATGAATTGGGACAAGGCAATCTCACGGTAACGATGAATGAAAATGATACGAACGAAATAGGTGCAATGGCACGAAAGTTTAACGGCGGGTTGCGTAGTTTGAAAGATTTGGTTGTTGTTATCAAAAAGAATTCTGCGTTTTTGGATCGCGTCAGTTTAGACCTCGCTTCCAATATTAACGAGATGACAACATCAATTGGACAAATACACATCGGCATAGATGAAACAAAAAGCGATATGCAAACGCAATCTTCGAGCGTTACCAAGACTGCGGGCACTGTCGAAGAAATGATACGCACTATCAGAAGTCTTAGCGAAAATATTCAGGTGCAAAGTTCGAGCATTGTTGAAGCGTCGTCATCGGTTGAGCAGATGATTGAGAATATCGCACAAATTACGCGAACGCTCGAAAATAACAACGAGCTGATGAAAAACTTGAACGAGCAAACAACGATTGGTAAAAACGGCGTGCAGCAGGCTAACTCTGTTATCACGAAGATTGCAGAGCGTACCGATGCGCTTATGGCGGCAAGCTCTGTCATCCAAAATATTGCTGGGCAGACAAACCTCCTTGCGATGAATGCTGCAATTGAAGCTGCACACGCGGGCGATAGCGGAAAAGGTTTTGCCGTCGTTGCCGATGAAATCAGAAAACTTGCCGAAGAGTCAAATACGCAGGGACGTGAAATTTCAAAGGTTTTGAAAGAAACGACGGCAATTATCAAAAGCTTGGTTACTGCAGGTAGTGCAGCGGAACATGCTCTCGAAAAAACGTTTGAGCTTTCCGAGAAAATTGCCGAGCAGGAAAACAACATTACGCTTTCAATGCGTGAGCAAGCGAACGGCAGTAACGAAGTTCTTGTTGCAATGCGCGAAATCAACGAAACAACTCAGCAGGTGCATGCTGGTTCAAAGGAAATGCTTGTCGGCAGTGAAGCCGTTGCGAATGAAATGAAGCAACTCAATGAACTTACCAGCAACATTAACGAGCGAATGGTGAAAGTTGCAGCTGGTACAACAAAAATCGACTCCGCTATTGATCAAGTAAACAAATTGACAGAGCAGAACAAAAATATGATTCAGCACTTGAACAAAGAAGTCGGTCGATTTACTGTTTAGCTTGCGGTTAAAAAATTTTTTTCACGGCAGCTTTGAATTGGTTGCCGCGGTCAAATTCATTCTTAAAAAGTCCGAAGCTCGCTGCTGCCGGTGAAAGAACAATCGGGATTTTTTTTTGCGGCTTCGGACTTGCTTGTGCCTCTGTATATGATTTAACTTCCATAAGTAACCGCTCAAGCGAGTTGAACGTTCCGAAAAACGGTACGTTGTTTTTTTTCAGCTCGGCAATTAAAAGCTCGGTTGCGTTCCCTTCGAGCAAAAAAATCGCCGACGCTTTTTTAGCTTCAATCCCAAGTTGCTCAAAGTTCAAATTTTTGTCCGTGCCTCCCGCAATCCAAATTGGGCGGCTAAATGTGTCGGATGGAAATGCATTCAAAGCAGCTGCGGCGGCTTCAGGCACAGTCGCAGTTGTGTCATCATAAAAGCGTAGCGTTCCCGTCTCGTGAAAAAATTCCAACCTATGTTCTAGCCCTGGATAATTTTTCATCACATCAGCAATCGCTTCGGCTTTCGCTCCATATCGATAAAGTGCAAACGCCGCATTTAGCACGTTTTGCTTGAGCGGAAAACTCAACACGCGAGTTTCAGCCGGCAAGAGAAGCGTTTCCTCGCCAGCATTATTTACAACCCCATTGCCCTCATCGGTAAAATAAACCCGCGGTGCATTCGGAAAAAGCGACGTACAGTTCGTCAAACACTTTTTTCGCGCAGAGTAAAATCCGACCGTTGCATTGGTTTCTCGTGCAAACTCAATGCCCTGTGTTTGGTCTGCATTGCAAATTGTAAAGTCGCCCGCAGCTTGATTTTTATAAATCACTTTTTTATCAGCGACATAAGCCTCCATATTTTCGTACCAGTTTTGATGGTCGGCAACAATCGGCGTAACAATCGTAATGCATGGCTTAAAAAAATCGCAGCCACGTAAATCGTTCAGCTGAAAACTGGAAAGCTCCAAAACAACTGGCGTTGTTTCTGTAACCTTGTCCCAAAAAGTTAGCGGACTGACAGTGATGTTCCCGCCCAAAAACGACTCATAACCCAACGCCTTAAACCCATAATGCAAGGCACTCACCGTTGACGACTTCCCCTTGCTGCCCGTAACCGCAATAATCGGTGCCTTTGTCAACTGTAAAAAAATCGAAATATCCGTTTCAATTTTTTTTGCGGCAGCAAGAAAAATATTTCCCTCCCGCTTCACGCCAGGATTTTTGATAACCATATCGGCATTTTCAAAGTCAGAAATTTCGTGTCGTCCCAAAACGATCTTGATATCTGGAAACTCTTTCAACGAGTCAAGCGAGGCACGCAAAAAATTCGCATCTTTCATATCGGTAACTGTAACGTCAGCTCCGTGCCGTGCAAAAAAAATCGCCGACGCCAATCCGCCGCCATTCAGTCCAAGCCCCATCACCGTAACTTTCATACCATTTATATCTTCAATCGCAAACATAGCTACAGTTTACGTCATTGCATTTTTTTTTGCAATGAGGCTTTGTCATTAGTTTTTTAGGATTTTAAACCGAATGCTTTTTGCGTTAAATTTATAAGCGATACGAAGCGTTTTGCGTTACCGCCGAAGCTATATCGTTTAAAATCCGAAGCTTTTTACGATTCCGCCCAAGAGCCTCTGCCACGTCTAGCCTTTCCGCATTTACGATTTATCGCCTTGGCGGTTATAGCTCCTCGTGATGTGCAAAGCGTTGTCGAATAGCAAAAAAAAAGCACTCCGTCACGGAGTGCCTTTCGGTTAATTTAACTTATGTTTTATAAACCTTTTTTTTCAACCATCTTCAAAACTTCGACAACGCGGTTTGAATATCCCCATTCGTTATCGTACCAAGATACAACTTTGAAAAAGCGTTTTTCACCTGGCAAGTTGTTTTCAAGCGTTGCCTTGCTGTCATAAATCGACGAGCGTGTGTCGTGAATAATATCGGTTGAAACAATCTCATCTGTGCAATATCCCAAAATTCCTTTTAAGTATGACTCGGAAGCTTTTTTCATCGCCGCATCAATTTCTTGAATTGATGCGTCTTTTTCCGTGCGGAATGTTAAGTCAACAGTTGAACCCGTCGGTGTCGGCACGCGGAATGACATACCTGTGAGCTTGCCTTCAGTTGCTGGTAAAACTTTACCTACCGCTTTTGCTGCGCCCGTAGTTGACGGAATAATATTGACCGCGGCAGCTCGTCCGCCACGCCAATCTTTTTGCGAAACACCGTCAACCGTTTTTTGCGTTGCAGTGTACGAGTGAATTGTTGTCATCAAGCCCGTTTCAATACCAAAGCCTTCTTTCAAAAGAACATGTACCACTGGAGCTAAGCAGTTCGTTGTGCAGCTTGCGTTTGAAATAACGTGGTCTTTTTTCGGGTCATACTTTTCATCGTTGACACCCAACACAAACATCGGAATCGGCTTTGAAGCATCCTTTGACTTTGACGGAGCCGTGATAATAACTTTTTTTGCACCCGCCTCCAAATGCTGATACGCCTTTTCGTCGGTATAAATACCCGTGGATTCAACGACAACATCAACGCCCAACTCTTTCCAAGGCAGCTGTGCTGGCGTTAAACCTCGCCCCGAAACACACTTAATCTCGTGACCGTTTACCACCAAAACATCGTCGCCCTTTGTTTCAAGCTTTGCATTCATTTTGCCCTGAACTGAATCATATTTTAACTGGTACGCAAAATACTTTGCATCAGTTGACAAGTCAACTACCGCAACCACATCCAGCTTATCTTTTCCGAGAAGCCCCTGTTCGACCAGCGACTGAAATACCAACCGCCCGATTCGACCAAATCCATTAATTGCTACTTTCATAAAATCCTCCACCCAAACTATAAACCAAACTCATAAAAATTTCAAGCCTACAATTCAAAACCGCAGATTTTTCCAACCAAAATTTTCGCAACTAGCTAACCGACTTAATTCGCAATTCAAGAATTTTTTTAGTATTTTGTAAACGGTAAGCCCCGCGATGTTTGCGTCAGCAGGCAGTTTTGGGCATAGCCCAAAACTTAAGGTTGAAAGCGTCTCAAAATCCAAAGCGTATTTTGAGACGTTTTCATACAAACTCGAAGTTCAAAAATTGGCACAGGACGCCGGTCAATTTACAATATCTGTATTATGAATTATTGTAAATTGACTTTC
>CALAEM010000104.1 GCA_937890985.1 uncultured Treponema sp.
CACAAAACAAAAAGCAAAATTCCTAAAAAGCTTTTTCATAAAACCTCCAAAAGGCTAACACCTCATTTCAAAGTCCCATTTCGAGACAAAGCACCAAATACTTTCAAAGTATATATATATATACAAAAGTCATCTTGCAAAGCTATTTCAAGCTCTACAAGATGACTTAATTTTACCTACTAAAACACGTCCACGCGGAAGCCACAACCAAGGTGCGGTATTACCGATTCAATCGGATTTAACGTCCTCGTACCTGTGCTATCTACGTCGGTCGGAATGAACCAAAGCGATCCTTCCAAGAAGAATTCAAACTTTCCGAAGTACTTAACTTGCTTTTTGGGAAGTTCAACACGTGGCAACCCAAGCTGCATAATCAGAGCCGACAATAGCTGCGGTCTACCACTTTGCGTCTTGGTAAATATACTGAAGTTCGCACCAAGAGCAGCTGTAAAATGAAGCCAATCCCAGTCTGGCCCCGCATATCTTCCAACTGGCAAATCAAACACCGAAGCCAAAAGCTTAAGGCTGAAAATATGACCGCCGTAACGCATCTTATCATTTCTTCTGGTAATCGCAGAATATTGCTTTTGCGTAAACTGCCCATAATGGAACTGAACCTTAACTCTGTTGTCGAAGAAGCTCAATCCCATACCGATATTCCAGAGCGAAGCTCCCCAGAAACCCAGTTCAAAGTGCAATCCCTGAATAAATACTGGCACCCCATAAAATGCCTTGTCGCCTTTTCGCAATGCCAACTCCACATCCTGCAACTCAATGTTGTCATGGACGATACCGAGATAATCTATCTGCTGGTTATACCTTCCGCCTTCTCCAGGTGAAATTAACGTAACTTCTGGCAAAGTTTTATCGACTTTCACGATAGTACGTGAAACAGCGACTTCATTGTTGTCCATTGTAGCTTTAACCAACAAGAAATGACTTCCTTCAGCCAAATCCTGCGTTTGCAGTCGGTACTTCCAGCTGGAAGCTTTCCCTTTTGTACTCACAAAAGTTTTACCGTTGTCAAAGCTTACTTCAATTTTCTTTACTCTCTTCAATTTAATCAAACGTCTTTCTTCTTTGGACGATTCTTTTGAGTTCAAAGCCTCTTTGTCAGCTTCAGAAAGCACATATCCTGCACTACCGCGTAACCAAGGTCTATCAATCGCGAAATCTCCCATTCCGAAGTTATCGACGGCAACCCAAGGGCCTGCCGCGGTGTACTTCACCGTGTGGCTATTTGACTCAACAGTATTGCCGTTTGCAAAAACAGCCCTAATCGCAAGTTTATGCGTTCCGTCAAGAATCTTTTCGTTATTTAAGCGGAACGACACAAAATTTGTTTTTGAAACGTCAACAGTATCGACCAACTGTCCGTCCACATACAACGAAGCCGATTCAACACGCTTTTCAGCAAAAACTTGTCCGTACACGTTAAACTCGCCGCAAAGAGTTTCACCGCTCAATGGATACATTAAATCTATGCGGTTTGCATCCTTTGCACGCTTTATTGAAAAGTTTCTTGCAACTCGCGTAACGTTTTCACCCTTATCGAGGGCAACAATTTCCAAGTTATAAGAGCCTTCAGGCAAGTTTGATATGCTGATGGTCTTTGTTATCAAAGGCTCGCCCGTTGTCAAGGAGATATTTTGAATCGACGAAGTTCCGCCTAACGGACGAATCGATGCCGAAACACTTTGTAAATGCACATTATCGTAAGCATGCCCCGATATAAAAAGCTCATTTTCAAAGCTCGAATCTGGCAACGGATACGTAAACTGCATAACTGGAGGCGTATTGTCGGTGTTGACAATGCTCGAAAAAATCGCCGACTGGTCATATTTGTCGGTAGCTTTGACAAACACAACATGAGGACCGTCGTTCAAAACCGCCGTGTTCAAGTTATACGACCATCGTTCGCCACCGTCTGCAAGGTTATAAGTATTTCCGTTGTCCACAGAAACTTCAACTTTTCCGATGCCATTTTTATCGTTTGCCGTTCCTGATATATTTACGATGCCTTTCACCGTTTTATCCATCACAGGCATATCAATAGTTGCCGCAGGATTGTCAAGCGAAACCCTAATTTTGCGTGCAACAGTCGCACTTTTTACACCGTAAATATCTTCAGCGTAAACCGAGATAGTATGTGCATTGTCAGTGAAAAGTGAAAGCGGCATATCAACTGTATAGCTGCTGTCCGTTTCAATCGCCTTGAACGGCTGATTATCAATAGAATAATACAAACGTTTTACACCGTCATCGTCATAAACGATACCCGAAAGCGTAAAGTCCTTCGTGATAACTTGATCTTCCTGTGGCAAATGCACTTCAACTACAGGCTTATCGGTACTGTTATCGATAGAAAATTTATATGTTTGGTAAATTCTTTCAACGCCAGATGCATCCGTAAAGCGGAACATCATCTGACTGTTAATCGGTGCTGACGCAGAACCGATTAAAGCATTCGGCATTGTGCTGACAGGAATATTTGTCCACACAGTATCGCCTGGGTTAGCCTTGTATTCAACCTTTGCAAGCGGGAAAAGGCTTTCACTTACGAATGCCGCCGTAACTGTTCCGTTTACAGCATCGCCTTCAACTGGAAGCACCATTCGCACTTCCGGTCCGTTGGAGTTTTTATAGTAATTTCGATATGCGTATGATTTGCGTCCTATTGTGTCTTCTGCAACAACTGTCAAAACAAAAGCACCGTCAGGCATTGACCCAATATTTACAGTTTGTTTAAAGTTGGTCGAAACCGCCGTGTAGTTTTCACCGTCAATCGAGTACTTCACCGATTTCACGCCAGCTCCGTCAGTTACCGAGCCGTCAATCACGAGCGAATTTCGCACAAAGCTCGTTGACTTTGTGTCCGCAAGTTTAATCACTGGAGCCGACAAATCGCAAAGCACACTAAGTGGCTTTGAAGTAACAGTCGCACCAAGGCTATCCGTTACAGTTACCGTTACATCAATCGAGCCGTCCCGAGTTGGCTTCAAAACCACCACATTTCCGTCAACATCTGCCTTAAACGCATCAGACGGTGAAACTTGCACCTTCTCAATAACTGCACCAGTCGTCGAAGTGTATACCGCCGACAAAGGCAACGCGTCAGTTACCATAACTCGGTTTTGACTATTTGTGCGATTATTTGCCCACGAAATGCTATCATCAACACCAGCACCATTGCTATCGGTTAGCGAAAACACCAAAGTTTGCACAACCTGCCTGTCAAGTCTATCAATCGCAGTTACAGTTATTCTCTTTGTTGCAGGCGACTCGCCTCTTCGATAAGGCAACTTCACACTTGCCGATGTCTGACCTTCTTTAATCTTCGCGTCAACCAATCCTTCGCCATCAATATCATAAAAAAGCGTTTTCAGTCCAGCATTTGATGTAACTACAATTTCTGCACTACCGCCTGAAGCATTTCCTGCACTTGTTGCCGTTTTTCCATTCGCAAAAGCTATACTTGGCTCAGCACCAACCGCCGTAAAAGTAACCGAAGCTTCTTGTCCGCGAACGCCTTTCACATTTATCGGCGTTACCTTTAAGGTATGCTCGCCACTTGTTAAGCCGTCAATAACAATGCCAAAACCGCTCGGCTCGCAAGGAACCGAAACCTCTGGCTGCCTATCTAATCGATAAATAATTTCGGCAGGGCCATATTTGTCAAAAACTATACCGCCCAAAAATACTGCACCTTCAACGCCTTCCATAGTTTTCGGCGAAGTAATTTCAACTCGCGGATTATCCAGTGAATTATCAATCGCGACTTTTCGTACAGCCCTAACAACGTTTCCAGCAACGTCTGTTGCAATAATTTCAACTGTCGCAGACCTTCCTCTTTCCGCCGTTAAATCAAACTCCTGTGCAAAATATGGATTACCTGGTGTCAACTCAAAATCGCCTTCGATTTTTCCGCATCGATACGAAAGTTTTTGCAAACCGACCGCATCATACGCACGTCCCGCTACGGAAAAAACACCGCTCACAGGCGTACTCTCTTCAGGATACACAAACGAAACTTGAGGCGGTGCATTATCTACATAAAGCAAGAAAGTATACACTCCGACAGAGCCTTGCTTATCAATGGCTTTAAACCACAACACGCGTGGCCCGTCTTCCAGCTTTCTTGTGTCAAGGCTCAACGAAAAAGAAGCTGAGCCAGTTTTGCGATTTGACTTTATTGAAATCGGCTCAAAGCTACGACCATCATTAGCCGAATACAAGAGGCTCTCGATTCCGTTTCCGTCTTCAATCGTGCCTGTAAAACTGATTTTTCCCGAAGCGTACTTCATTTCTTCTCTTTGTGTGAGCGAAGTAATTGGGGCTTCTTTATCGAGGTTAAACTCGGATTTTGTCGAATAGCCTTTCAAGCCGTTTACGTCAACGCCATAAGCTTCAATAGTATGAACGCCGTCGGTCATTTCCTTTGTGTTCAAGAAAAACGACCAAAATGCCGCACCTTTTGCACGCACTGGCTCAGACCCGTCAATAATCAACTCAACGTACGCCACAGCATCGTCATCCACGCAGGTGCCAACAATGTTAAGATTGCCCTTTACCCGTGCACCATTCGCTGGATTGCTGATTACCGTTTTCGGATAATCCGATTTCGGGTCAATGTAAATGTTATACGGTCCATGCAGCTTCTCGTTACCTGCAATATCCGTCGCCGTTATAAGAAAATTATATTTTCCCTTTTTGTTATTAACATCGAAAGTTTCTTTCCAACTTTCAGGGTTGTTAGGCTTGATTGTTTCGACTTTTCCGCCCGCGAACAACAAAAATGCAGGCATTAAAAACAAAACAAAGCTCAAGACACGTTTTTTCATAATAGACCTCTCTATCCAATTTCTATAATGTACACCTTACGCTAAAGTTATCGGCAAATTTACACAAAAACTTTAATTATCGGCAAATTATAACTTAAGTTAAACTATTTTTTTTTAACTTTAGCTACAAAATTCCGCAAGGTTTTCCAAATCCAGCACAAAATTCTACCCGATAAATTTGCAAGGAACAAAACTAGCTTAAACCATCGGCACAATTAAAATTTAAACCTTTTAAACAAAGAACAACTAAAACAAAAGCCGAAAAAATTTCAACTTTTCGACAATTATGACTTTTTGATAAGATTGCACTGCATAGGACACCACAAAAACCAAAGCTCTCCGCGATGCCCTATCAGTCCAGCTTTAGAGTTAGACTGCAACAACTTCCTGCAATTCAGGGAATTGTTCCTTTAATTTTGCTTCGACACCCAACTTTAATGTGTAGGTTGCCATTGGGCATGCCCCGCATGCACCGTGAAGCTTCACATACACAACGTTGTCTTTAATCGAATCCAAAGCGATATCCCCGCCGTCCGCTTGAAGCATCGGGCGTATTCCATCTATTGCTTTTTGCACATCTTCATGTGTCATAACGTCCTCCATAGGCGAAAGATAATGCGGTACGCTTTAGATACTCGTCTACTGACTGCAAATAGCTTTTAGCCACCACATTACTTTGTCAGAATTATACTAAAAATTAAATATTTTGTCAATACATTTTTATCTTTTCACATAAAATTATGCAAAAATGCACCGAAACTTTTAGGCGGAAAGCCTTTTGCGTAACTCTATTAAACTTTTGATTTATGGAAACAGCTCTAACCTAAAAAGCCCCGTACACCGCAACTTGGGCGGTTGGTGCATTGCTTTGCGTAAAGCGGTGTACGTCCGTAGCAGTATAGGTTTGGAGCGTAAAAAGCAAAAAAGCCCAGCCGTGATAAAATGTGCCGAAGCTTGTATTTATCGAGAAAATACTATAATATTGCGTTTATGAATTATTTGGAACTTTTACATAATGCGACAACAGCAAACGGAAACTGTGCTTGCGTCGGTTTGGATGTTGTGCCGGAGCTTTTGCCGAGCAACGTCGGCACGGACGAATTTCTCGCACAGCTTTTGCATGCAATGAAAGCGAAAGGATTAATCCCAGCGGCTTTCAAACCGAACATTGCTTATTTCGCGAGCTTGAATAACGCCTTTGATGAAAACTTTGACGGCTACCGAAGTTTAGCACGCGTGATGCGTTTAATCCGCACGGAATTTCCTGGCGTGCCGATTATTTTGGACGCAAAAAGGGGCGACATTGCAACGACTAGCTCAAAATACGCAGTCGAGGTGTTTAAAAGCTGGCAAGCGGACGCAATGACGGTTAGCCCGTATATGGGGCATGACTCGGTTTTGCCCTTCCGCAAGGGGTTTGAGCAAAAAGGCGTCTACGTTTTGAACCGCACAAGCAACGCCGGTGCAAAAGACGTGCAGAACCTCGCACTTGCCTCAGGCGAATGTATTTACGAAAAAGTTGCCGAGCAAATCATCGGGTACGCCCGCGAATATCCAGGAACGGGAGCCGTTGTCGGTGCCACGAGTTTAGACGAACTTCGCAAACTCGCAAAAATTTACGCCGCTGCAGGTTGCGTCCCGCTTCTCATCCCTGGCGTGGGCTCGCAAGGTGGCAGTGCAGGCGAAGTAATTTCGGCACTAAAAGACGCAGGCTACGACTTGACCTTGGTGCGAATCAATAGCTCAAGTGGCTTAACATTCCCATGGAAAAAAGAAGCCGTCGCACCCGCAAATTGGCTTGACGCTTGCTTGAAAGCTATCGAAAAATTTTTGCACGAAACAAAAATATAGCCTCGTGCAAAAATTGGTGTCCGTGCTGTGATTGAGCAACGAGCGTATTCCTAAAAAGTATTTGCAAATGATGGCAACCGCAAGGTTGCCCGTGAGTTGCACTTTCGGTGAATTGGGACAAATGCTGACTGTTGCTTTTTTTTGTGTTTTTTGTTATATTATGCGGGAGTTTGTTGTGAAAAAGATTTTCCTTTTGATTGCTGTTGCGGTATTTGTTTCTTGTGCAACGAAGCCTGCTGCCAATATAGAAACACCAGCACACGCAGTTGAACGCCCGACGGATAATGCTGCAACAGCAACGGTACCTGCTCCCACGATTATCACGACGCCGTCGAAAAGCGACATCGAAGATAGGCTTTTGGATGCACGCCTCATCCGCAATGTGGAAATCGGCTCGCCTGACTCGTTGCGTGCGGCGGTTGCGTTTATCGCTGCCGACACAAAAGGCTTGACAAACATAAACCGCCTCTATCTTGTGCTGACATCCGAGATTATGAAGCGTCTTTATAAACACGAGCAAATCACGTGGAATGTTCCTGCATACAGTGGCGAAAATAAATACTTAACGGCGTTTGCACAAATTGATGAAGGTCGCGTTCCGCAAAACCTCGACGAGTCGACTTTTCTTGCGTTGGTGATTCCTTGCTTTTATGCTGTTACCGACTCAGCCTCAAATAACCTTGAAAGCAAAATCGACACCTTTGAAAGCCGTTTAACAAAAGCTCAAAATCTTGTGCCGCAATCGGTTTTGCCGCATTTTTTACGTGGCGTTATTTATGAAAAGTTAGGACAAACTTACAAAGCACGAAATTCTTTCAAAACAGCGTTTGAGCTCGATGCATCATGCACACAAGCTGGCTTGAATTATGCTAGGCTTTTGGCGAAAACTGGCGATGTGCTTGCGGCACTTCAAGTTGCGAAGTCACTCGGAGCATTGCAAAACACTACCGAATATAAATTGCTGTTAGCGGAAAGCTACATAGGCTTAAAAGAATACGATAAAGCCTCGGAGATTGTTGTTGCACTTTTGACGAGCAATCCTGAAAATACTGACGCAGTGCTTTTGCGCATTAAAATTTTAATTGCACAACAAGAATACTTAAAAGCGAACGCCTTGCTCGACGCTTTTGCAACGCGAGACCGAACAAATAAAGAATACTTGCTTTTGCGGTCGCGGCTTGTTTTCAATTGGAACAAAAGTACAAGTTCGGCTTTGGCTCTTTTGTCGCAAGCATACGAAAAGTACCCGAACGATTTTGACGTGCTTTTAGCTTGTGCGAAAATTTGCTTTGAAACTGGACAAACTATTCAAGGTAATACTGCAGAGGACTTTATCGGAAAAGTTACCGCAAAAGACGCTCAAAACGTGCAGGCTGCAAACCTTTTGGTGCGAAATGCCATCGGCAACGAAGCTTGGGGCGAAGCAGTCGTACAAGCGGAGAAGTTGACCGTATTAAGTAACACGGTGGAAAACCGAATGCTTTTGGTTCAAGCCTATTTGGGTGCAGACAAAACGGCAAAAGCTCTGTCGGTTGCAAAGGCTCTCTACGATGAAACCGAAACAAAAAACGACAGCATCACTTCGCTTTATTTGGCGGTTCTAAACAAAAGCGGACGTGTCTCCGATGTGATTAATATCATCAACGCAAAAATGCCGACAGCATCAAATACGCTAAAAGCTATTCTGTATTTTTACCAATCGAGCATAAGTTCCGGCGAGGTAAAACTTTCATATTTGCGTTCAAGCCTTTTGGCAGACCCGCGCAACACCGATTCGCTTTTCGCGATGTATCGCTACTATTACGAAAGCGGCGATTACAAAAAGGCGGAATACTACCTGAAGCAAGTTATCGCAATCGAGCCTCTCAACAAAAAGAACTCTCGGCTCCTTCAAGACTTGCAATCTAAAATGTAAACGAAAAAGTGCAGCCACCCGCTTCGCGTATCATGGTCAGGAGCTTATCGCATCAAGCTAACGCCGTGTGAGTCTCGCCTTCCGTTTTACCGGCTGCCGTTTACACGGCAAACCGGTCGCACCTCACGAGCAGAATCTACAGAGTACAGTTAAAATCTCGCACGAGTATGCAAGGCAGGCTGCATCCGCCTGTGGCTCGCTCCTCGTAGGTTGAAGTATTTGCAAAGAGCTTTGTTTCTTTCGTGATGCCCAGAAGATTTTTCCCGAACATATTGTACAAGGACTCGTCCCAGCGAAGGTCAGCAATCGGACAAACGGGCTTGCCGTTTTCAACCCACATACATGCATGTCGAGTCATTCCAGTTATGCGTGCAACGGCGGGGTCGCTCCAGTTCAAGTAGTTAAAGCTCGAAATATAAATGCCTGTGCCTAAATCTTTGTAAGCATCCTTTTCGTCCAAACTTCCGCCCGCGATTGAAACTGCACGAGTGTACTCGCCCGACGGAGCTCCGTTGGATTTCAGGCTAAACTGTTTCGCACTGCGATTTCCGACGAGCGTGTTTTTCAGCTTGCCTTTTTCCACGAGGACTAATTGCTCTGGTGCAAGGTCGCCGTCGGTATTGAAAGCGGGTTCCATGCCCATCGAAAAATCCTGCTTTAGCGTAAAATCAGGCGAAAAGTTTTCGCGGTTTTCCTTCAATGCTATAAAAGCACTGCTGCCGTCGTGCAAACTTCGCTCGCCGAAGCCGTGGAAAAAGTCCGTAACATCGACTAATGCATTTCCAGTTATATAGGCTTTATATTTTCCGGGAGCCAGCTTTTTAGGTTCTTGCTGCAAAGCGGAAAGTTGTCCGATTGCACTTGAAACTTTTTTGTCGTATTCGCTTTGCTTCCACTTTGAGTCGGCGTAACTCGATTTCACTGCCCGCCCGTTTTGAAGCCAAACAGAATAGTCCAGCAAAAAGTTATCCGTTTCAAACCAATGGCGGGCACCGCTACTTGTCGCAACGCCGCGGCACATTTTGCCCTGTGAATGAAGCCCGTTAAAAGCATAGCCCTTGAACGGTTTTAAAATAACGCTCGGAATTTCATCGGCACTCAAAAGCTTTCCAGTAAAGACCGTGTTCGATGTTTCTTTTGAAACTGGTTCCGAAAAGTACGGGTCTTCAGGCAAAAGCAATATTTTATTGCGGGCTGCGTCCAAAGCCTTTGCACATTTTGTGTAATCCGCCTGCGGCTCAAAGTGCAACGAAAGCCCAAATGAAAGGCTGCGATTTTGTTTGAAAAATTTCACACTGATTGCAGCTTGCTCAACAAATCCGTTTTGTCGGACAAGTGCATCTTTGAATCGCATAAAATAGCTTTGTTCACCTGAGTAGCTGATAGAAAGCGATTCCCCTTCTAAAAGTTCTGCCAGCATAAAGTCGGCAATATAATTGAAATGTTCTTTTAAGTTCATTATTTTCCACCTCCAAAAACTTCCGTTTCCTTAAATGCACAAATCGGACTTGCGTGGCTGACAAAGATTACTTGATTCGGTTCGCCTTTTCCACAATTCGGTGTGCCGAACGCTTGGGATGTCGATGCATCACCGACAGCAACCAAGTTGTGCCAGAATGTTGACGTGATTCCGCGATAATTCGGATTGCGTACAGTTTTTGTCAGCTTGCCGTTTTCAATCAACTTGCCGTATTCGCAACCAAACTGAAATTTATTGCGGTAATCGTCGATTGACCACGAGCGGTTTGAATCCATCAATATGCCCTTTTCGATTGAAGCAATCATTTTGTCGAAGCTCGTTTTTCCAGGCTCAAGGTTTATGTTTGCCATGCGGTCAATCGGCGGACGGTTCCAGCTGCAACTTCGCATATTTGCAACGTGTGCACCATAGCTTCGAATGCGTTGCTCGCTCTCGATGCCCCCCAATCCTCGCAAAAGCAAACCGTCTTTGATGATATGTTTTTTTTCTGCGGGCGTGCCCGTCGTATCAACTGCGTAACTTGCAAGCTGTGCTGGGTTTGTCGGGTCGAACGTGATGTTCATCAACGACGAGCCGTATTTCATTGAGCCAATGTCGCTCAGCTTTACAAAACTACCACCTGCGAAATTAAGTTCGTCGCCCAAAATGCGGTCAATCTCCAAAGCGTGTCCGACGCTTTCATGGATTTGTAGCATCATCTGGTTTGGCATCAGCACCAAAGTTCGCTTGTCTGTCGGACTTTCTGCGGCTGACAAAAGCTCACAAGCTTCCTCGCCGACGCGCTTTGCTTCGGTCAAAAGCTTCGGCAAATCAAACAATTCCCAACCGCCTTGAAAGGTCATCGCACTGTGTCCGTTATACGAGCGGTGCTGAATTATTTCATCCTTGCGTGCAGTTGCTTGAAAATTATATCCGATGTAATTAAATTCCTGCACGTAGTGTGAGCCAAGCGAACTCGCAAACTCAACCGTTTCAACTCCAGTAAATAAATATGCACCTGTGTTTATGATTTTATCGTTGACATGCAAGGCTTTACAAATCGCCGAAAGACTTTCAACGATTTCCGTAACCGACGGTGCAGTAAATTTTCTCACTGGCGTTTTATACTCGGCACATCCTTGCGGGCGTACATCCGCATCGAATTCACACAAATTAAAAAACTTTTTTGAACGAGCTGCTTCAAACGCTTTAGACGCCGCAAGCTCGATGCCTTCCTCGGTCAAGTTCGGCGTCGCATAATACGAATACGCCCCCTTGTAAAAAACTTCAACCATTGCACCAGAATCGCTTCCCTCGGAAACGCCGTCAAGAACGCCGTCCGTCATCGAAAAAGAAGTCGTCCTCATTTTTTGCACTCGCAATGTTACAAAGTCCGCAAGCGGAACAGCTGCACATGCGGCTTCAAGTAACTCGTGCATATTATATCTCATAGTTCCTCCGTTAATGATGAACCATTATACTTCGTTACTTAAGTTTGTGCAAGGTTTATGCGAAATTTTTAATCTTGTTAATTTTATTTACCTAATCCAATCAAGCTTCTTTACGCCACTCAACCAACTGAGTTTCAATGCAAGCCTTTGCATCATCGAGAACAGCGATTTGCTCCTCTTTGTTTTCAGGAAATGGATACACCTTGAGACCTTTTAATTTGTATGAGCCGGAGTGCAGGTTCGAAATAATTTTACGCAAATCGCGTATTTGCCAACCGCCGTCAAGTGCAAATGCCGCAACAGGCAGTTTTAAATTATTGATGAGACGGCGGAAGCCTGCCGCGTGAAAAGTTCCGACATTGCCCGTTTTAGTCCGCGTCCCTTCCGGAAACAACACCACAATCCACTTGTTTTTCGAGACACGCTCCGAAAAAGTGTCGAGCGTTTTCATCATTTGCGTCGGGCCGCCTTCTCTATTGATGATACAATGCCCGCCAGCTTTTAGCATCACCGAAACAAGTGGCACATGCCCACCAAGAGTTTTCTTGGAAATAAAACGCACCGGCATTCCTGGCATATAACGGAAGTACGCAAAAAACACAACAATATCCAAAAGACTTTGATGATTGCAGATAACCAGAAAATGCTCAGGCAAATCTTTCACAATAGAAAAATCCGGCTCAAACCGAAAATTCGCATACATCTTCAAACAAGCAAAAATCTCCCGCGGTGCATTCACACTGATATGCTCGGTTATACGCGTAGACCACGGTTTATGTATAACATACGCAATCGAATTCGCAATCGCATACTTCAATATAATAACTAAACAACACGCAAGTCCTAAAATCGCTCCCATTATTTCCTCGCCAAACAAAATTTTATCATTGTAAAAAACTTTTTCACAAAAATCAAGCCTGTCAAAACAATCACGCTTTTCTTTTTATCTGTATACGGCAAAGCTTTCGCGAAAACCCAAATTGATTTTTCAAAGCGTTTTGCTTTGTCGCAAATAATGGCAACGTCCGATTCTAAGCTTTGTCCATTTACGCCAATGTGCAAATGCAGCTACTGTTTGATTTCCTGCAGCGGCACAATTTCATAGCCGTACGTTTGCAACAATTCCAAAAGTAAATCAAGTCTGTCGTATAAATAGTCGTTGCGGTTTTTAATTGTGCCGAGCTGTATTGGAATAATTGAGCTGTCGGTTACATTCCGCATAATATAATTTACCAACGCATAAGAATTTTGCTCGACGTTAGGCAATGCACTTTCACCAGAAGTTGCAATCCAGTCTGGCAATATTAACGTCGGCAGCACAAATTCGTAGCCAGCTTTTTTTGCAATGTCAACAACCGCCTGCGAATAAATATAATACGGAGTGTGCCAAAAGAGCGACAGCTCAGCTTTTGTTGCCTTGAAAAAAACGTCCTCCGTTCTAGCAAGTCCGCTCGCGATAAAATCTTCGGTGATTGTGTATTTGTTGTCGCTTAAACTGAGCGGAGCTAAAAAAAGCGAAGCACACTGTTGCCCATGCCGCACAATTTCTAAAATATCGCTCGGTGCATTTTCAATAACTTCACTCGTCAAAAAAAACGTCGCAGGGACTTTATTTTTATGCAACGTAAAAAGCACTTTGTCCAAACCGTTTGTGTTTTCCATAACGTCAAAAATAAGTGCAACTTTTTTTGTCGCAGTTTGTGCGGCTGTAAAAGTATTATCTTTTGAATCTGAATTTACCAATGGCACAGTTCCCAAATCTTTTATCGAGCGAAAATAAATCATATTAGAAAAAATGCGGTTCGCCTTATCAATGTAAACTCGGTAATTTTTATTGTAAGATTTCTTTGCAGGCAAAACTTGTTCATCAGCATTTTTCGGAAAAACCCAACGCAAGTCGCTGGCATTTTCCAAAACCTTGCCGCTACTTTTTACTCGTGCCAAAATTTTCGTTTCATCTTTTGACCAACCGAAATCCGCAACTTGCGAAAGTAGCAGCATTTCTGTTTTGCCTGTTTGCACGTCAATCTTTGCAAGCTCAGAATCTGTGCCTGTTATGAGAACATTCCCAGCAAGCCAAATACTCGATATAATATTTTGAGCCCCGATGCCGAGAACGGTTTTTCCTGTCAGCAAATTTTTCACCGAATAGGTTTTGTTTTTTTCAACAAGTGCAAACCTTGCGTCATCGCTGATGCTTAAAATCCATTCACCGCTTGACGTTTGAAACGGAACAAACAAATTATTTTCAACTTTCCACGCAGAAAATTTTTGCTCGGTTGAACCGCTTGCTTCAAACCATAATATCGGCTTTTCATTTTGCCAAAAAACTTTCACATCGGAAACATTCCGAGGCAACAACAAATACGGAATGCTTGCGTTTGCTTCTGGCTGATTTTCACGCACCATTTGCAAATCCCAAAAGTATACATGCTTACGGTCTTTCAACAACAAAATTGATGACGCAGTTTTACTAAAATATATCAAGTCGCTTGCAGCCGAAAACTCGAAAGGCAAATTTTGCACTTGCTTTTTTATTTGTAAAACGGAATCATACAACGACGATGTTAAAACTTTGTTTGCATTTATCGCGTACACTTTGGAATGCTCAATTAAGTACAATGTATTTTTGTCAATCCACTTTACCGCCGCGATTGAGCCAGAGGCGATTTTTGCCGCGGTAAAACTTTTTGTATTTTGTGCTGCAATTGTTTTTGGTTGTGTGCCAGAAGCTTTTTCCAAAAGCCACGTCGGACGCGAAAAATAAAGCGTTTGCATTTTTTCAAACACAAAAGCGGAATCGTCGGGAGCCCACGCGATAGCTTTTTCTTTTTGATAAACTCCGCCCGCGACAAAAAACTTCTTTTGTGTCTTTAAGTCAAACAAAACCAAATCGCCGAACACAAAGTCAGTAGGCTCAACAATAGAAACGTATCGACCAGAAGGACTCACTTGCAAACTGTCAAAGCATTGTTTGTAAGCACTGTTTTCAAAAAGTGAAAAACTTTTTAACTTTTGTTTTGTGTCCGCACCGATATCGAGTGTAATCGTACCGAGCTTATTTGAAACCTGCAAGATTTTTCCTTCTGCAAAGGTGTTTAGTTTTTCTGGATAAAACGTCAACTGCTCAAAATTTTCGTTGCCACTTTTTTTTAGAAAAAGCGTTTCGTAAAATTCGTTGCGGGAATTTTTGCTACGAACTGAAAACAGTAAATCGCTTTGTGCATTGATTGAAAAACCAGTGAACGCTGTTTCAGAAGCCGCGTAAATTTTCGATAGTGCCGAGATAAAAAAAACAAATCCTGCGAGCAGTTTAAAAAATACTTTGTACTTTTTTTGTTTCATGCTTTTAAAAATTCCGCCAAGTCATGCTCAAGCTGTTCGAGCTGTTCTTCAGCCTTAACGATTCGTTCTGATATGTCTTTTGCTTGGAGTTCCTGAAGTTTATCAAACGATTGATTTATTTCGAGAAGCTCATTGGCACAAGTTTCATCAAAATTCAGAATCTGTTTTCGCGGTTGCGTAAAAAAGTTATCTGCGATATCATCAAAATTTTTATCCATAAAAAGTCCTTGTATATTTTTCTTTGCGGCAAATTTCAAAATTAGGCTGCACCATTTGTCGCAACTTAATTCGTTACCAAACCTAAAAGTTGTTTTAGCGTTTTTGTACATTCTCCGAATGTTGTTTGTCCGTCAAAAAAAGTTTTTATAGTTTGCCGCACCTTTGTCGGAAAATGATTCCAATACTTTTCTTGCCAGTTTCCCATTGAGTTTTTTAACTCATTGTTTTTTTCATTACTCATTTTTCCAGTGCCGTAATCGATAAACTGCAAAGTCATATCGTATAATACGTCGGCAGGAATTCCAGAAACTTTACCATCGCGGGTTAGTGGCTTGGCCGAACCGTCAAACGACATATCGGGTATCCACTTTTCGGCAAGTGCTGAAATTTGCTCAGACGAAAGTTCAGGTGCTTCTTTTGCAATCAAGTCGATTGAAAACTGCCGCAAACTTTGCGTCATGCCGTCCATGCCTTTTTGAATTGAGGCATTTATTTCTTGTGAAATTTTTTTCGAAGCGGCTTCGCTGTCAAACGAAAACTCTTTTGCGAAATTTGTTTTCCGTCTTTCGACTGCCGCAATTATCACATCAAGTTCTTTTCCATCGCACTGATTTAAAATAAAATCAACGCATTGTTCAAGGCGACTTGCATTTTTCATAACGTCAGTATACACCAAAAACCGTATTTTTGCAAGCCAATATTTTACGCTGTCAACAAAGTTTGCATTCCCAACTTTGCAGAAGCCAATGCCACTTCGATGCCAGCGTGTCCTGCTCCAACTATAATCACATCATAACTAGAAAACGTAAAATTCATTGCTTCATTATACTCATTGCACGCCTTTCTGTCAAAACATAAATTGCGGATAATTTTATCATTATTTGGAATTTTGAGCCTGTGAAACGAGCGAGCGGCAAAACTGAAATACGTATTTGTCAGGTTATTGCTATCAACCTAGCGTATTGAGTTTTCGGCACATGATGGACAACTTAAAATCCGCTTGGTGGATTTTAAGTTGTCCTGTGGATAAGCCTTTCCGTTTACAAGATTAAAATACAAAACGCGTCTGACGATTGAGTCGTTTATCGGCGGTTGTACATCGTCAAAAGTTCACGCAAATGCGGCACTTGATTTTTTAGTTCCGCAAAATTTTTGTGCGTCAGCCGCCATCGCCAGTTTCCCATACTTGCGGGCAAGTTCATGCGAGCCGAGTTATCCAAAAGCAAAATATCCTGTGCTGGAATAACTGCCAAAAATGAAACCGCAGACAAAGCAAGCCGCACCATTTTTTTTGCAAGAGGTTTTATGCCATCTGCGTCCAAATACTTTTCGGCAAATAAAACCTCAGGCGAATTTTTCGCAGCACACCAACCAGCAGTCGTTTCGTTGTCGTGCGTACCTGTGTACACAACCGAAAAGGTGCCCGCGTAATTGTGCGGTAGGAACGGACTTCGCCCAGCATCACCAAACGCGAACTGCAAAATTTTCATTCCGGGAAAGTTGCAAAATCGCTGCAAGTGCCTTACTTCATCGGTGATGACGCCCAAATCTTCCGCAATAATCGGGATTTGCGTGCGGTGATTTTTCAACGCGGTGAAAAAATCTTCGCCGCCACTTTTTTCCCAAACGCCGTTTCGTGCAACTGTTTCGCGTGCATCAATTTTCCAAAAAGATTCAAACCCGCGGAAGTGGTCTAGCCGCACCACATCGAACAGCATAAAGTTAAAATCAAGCCGCTGAAACCAATAGCTATAGCCCGACTGTTTCATAGCTTCCCAGTTATACGTCGGCATTCCCCAATACTGCCCGTCGTCGCTAAATATGTCTGGCGGGCAGCCACCGACAAACTGCACGGCTAAGTTTTCATCAAGAGAAAATTCTCGCGGGTTGTTCCAACAATCGCAACTGTCATACAAACTGTAAAATGGCACATCTCCGATAATCCGAATTCCTCGCTCATTGGCATATCGCTTTAGTGAAAAGTACTGCGAAAAAAACATATATTGAATAAACTTTTGAAAGTTGATTTCATGCGAAAACTTTGTCCGCAGCTCGGCAAGTGCAGCTTGTTCGCAAAATTTGATGGGAGCATCTTCTTCGAACCAATTCCGTTGATGCTCCTTTTTCAAAGTACAAAATAAAAAATATGCTTCCAGCTGTGGATAAAGTGTGCCAAAAGTTTCCCGCAAAAATTTTTCACATAAAGCAATATCGTGAGCAGCCTCAAACCGATTAAACGCAAGCCGCAGAATTTTTTCTCTCTCTTCGTATAATCGCCCGTAATCGCAAAAATTTTCCTCTGAGCCAAAATTGACTGCGGCGGCTTCTTTTCGCAAAAGCAGCTTTTCGTCAATCAGTTGCTCCAAGTCAATAAAGTACGGGTTGCCCGCAAAGGACGAAAAGCTTTGGTACGGAGAGTCGCCAAAACTGATCGGTCCAAGTGGCAGCACCTGCCAATACGAAAAGCCGCATGCTTGCAACCAATCGACAAACTCAAACGCCGAACGCCCGAAAGTCCCGATGCCGTATTTTGACGGAAGCGAACTGATGTGCAGCAAAACGCCAGCACTTCGCCTAAAATCAAACATAACTACATTGTAATGAATGGCTTCCGTTTTTACAAGCATTTCCTAGCCTTTGTAAACGACAAAGCTTATACACAGCTCGAATTAAAATCCGTTGGATTTTAATTCGAGCAACTTGTATCAAAGCAAAGGCTAAATAGTCACATTGCGGTTCAAAAATTGACATCCGTGTCAATTTTTGAACCTCGAGTTTGTATGAAAGCGTCTCAAAATACGCTTTGAATTTTGAGACGCTTTCAACCTCAGTTTTGGGCTA
>CALAEM010000105.1 GCA_937890985.1 uncultured Treponema sp.
TCGAGTTTAACATCGTACAAGGATGTACGATGTTAAACGGTTGGCGCAGGATGGCAACCGAACGGTTGCCCGTGGATAAGCTTTTCCGTTTACAAATGCAAGAAGTGCGTTGCAGTGGAGTTTTTGATGCGTAGACAAATTTAATTTTTTTGAGTAGTATATAACGTAGTTATCGGAAGGGGGTAACTTATGAATACAAAAAAATATTTGGTTGACAAAAAAATTGCATTGGAGGATTACGCAACAAGTTGCAGTGAAGATTTGAAACGCGATGATGTTGAAAAGAAGCTTATGCCTGAAAATTTGAAGCGTATGGCGAAGTTTCAGGAGAAGCTATATGCGGAAGGAAAGCATGGTCTTTTGATTGTTATTCAGGCAATGGATACTGCGGGAAAAGATGGGTTGGTGCGTCACGTGATGACGACGTTTAATCCGCAAGGTGTGTATGTTGCGTCGTTCAAAGTGCCTTCGTCAACGGAGCTAACTCACGATTATCTTTGGCGAATTCATCAAGTTGCTCCTGCACGCGGTGGCATTACGATTTTTAACCGCTCGCATTATGAGGATATTATTGTCAGCAGAGTTCATAACTTGGTTGCAAAACAAAATCTTCCTGATGAAATGAAAACAGAAAAAATTTGGGACGAGCGCTATGAACAAATTCGAGAGTACGAAAAATATTTACATCAGAATGGTATTGAGGTGTTGAAGTTTTTTTTGCATCTTTCCAAAGAAGAGCAGCGAGCTAGATTACTTGCAAGGATTGATGAGCCGAAAAAAAATTGGAAATTTTCAAGTGCAGATATTGCAGAGCGAGGTTATTGGAATGAATACCAAAGGACTTACGAAAAAGCAATTAATGAAACGTCCACAAAATCCGCACCTTGGTATATAATTCCTGCCGACCAAAAATGGTTTGCACGTTATCTTGTTTCGCAAATCATTGTCGAAAAGTTTGAAGCACTTGATCCGAAATTCCCAGTGCTTTCCGCGGATGACGCGGCTAAGCTTCAAGAATGGAAAGAGCGGCTTTTGAGCGAATAAACCGCTGAATGAAGCCGCGTAAATCGGTGTGCTGGTTTGAAAATCTTCACACCGATTTTTTGTTTAAGACAACGCAACAATCGGGTCGAGCTTTGCTGCTTTTATCGCAGGATACAGTCCAAAAAAAACGCCCACGCCGATTGAAACAACAAACGCAATAGCTATGCCGTAAATGTTCAATATAAAATCCATTCGAGAAGTTTCGATTGAGGTTGAACCTACGATTGCACCCAGAGGAATTAATCCGATTACTACATAACTTATTGCAATGCCAAAGCATGCACCAAGCAAACTTCCGAAAAGTGTTTGTGTCAGTGTTTCAACTAAAAAAAGCTGAGTTATGTCGGTGTTCGTCGCACCGAGTGCTTTACGAATGCCTATTTCTTTTTTGCGCTCGGTAACTGTTGCAATCATTATGTTCATTATGTTTATTCCACCGACAAATAACGAAATAAATGCAACAGCGCTCAAAACAATTTGCACACTTGTTAAAACGCTATTCAGCTGTTGCATCATTTGTTTTGAGCTATACACATAAACAGAATCTTTTGTGCCAGCAAACTTGTCGGAGAATTTTTCGATTGATTGCTTCAATTCGGAAAAATCATTTTCGTCACGCATAACTGCAAAAACATTATCTCCAGTTTTTGCGTGCTTCAATGAAGTTACAAAACTTCGCGGCACATATATTTTTGAACCATAAAGCTCGCCGCTTGAGCTTCCTGTTGTTGGTGCTACTACGCCGATAACTTCAAAATAAAAAATCAAAACGGAACGCTCGCCATTTAACTGAGTCTTGTTTGAAGGAATTGTAATCGAAAATTTTTTACCAACTGGAGAGCCTTCTGGAAAAAGTTTTTGTGCGATAGCTGCACTGACAATTGCTTTTTGGCGGCGTTGTGCAAAATCGCTCAACGAAAAAAAAGTTCCTTGCTCAAGTTTTGTGTTTAGCTCATTTAAATAACCTTGTTCAACTCCAGTTAACATTTGCATTCGGTATTTTTTGTTAAGCTCCGCTGAACCTTTCAAAATAGTAACGGAAGCTTCGTTTGTGTAAAAAACATTTTTAATTTTTTTTATGTTTGATAATAGCTCACGTTTATATTTTTCATTTGGAATTAAATCAACACGTTTTGTTTTTTGACTCCATTGTGGCTGCACAGTAATAAAATTTGGTGGTGTGCTGCTCTCGCTTTTTAAAATCTTCACCAGAGAACCATACATCGAACTTCCGAGCGTAGTAATAATCACGACAGTCATGATGCCAATAATAATTCCCAAAAGCGAAAGTATGCTGCGTAGTTTATGTGCTCTAAAATTTTGCAGCGTTGCAAAAAAATATTCAAACATTATTCTTCCTCCAATGCAATAACAGGATCAAGATTTGCCGCTTGCAACGCAGGATACAAGCCAAAGAACACACCTATAAAAACTGACACTGCAACTGCAAAAAGCATTCCACCAACATCTGGTATCAGTAAAAGTTTATCACTAACAGAAGATTGTCCTAAGCTGTTCATCAATTTAAGGAGCAACGCAGAAATGCAAAAACCGAAACCGCATCCGAGAATTGCACCAGAAAAAGTTACAGTAATTGCTTCCGCTAAAAATTGTGCTGCAATATTTTTTTTCGAAGCACCGATTGCCTTGCGTATTCCGATTTCTTGTTTGCGTTCGGTTACAGTTACAATCATGATGTTCATAATTCCAATGCCTCCGACCAAAAGTGAAAGAGAAGCAATGATACCAAAGATGAGCGTGATGATTTTAAGCGAGCCTAAAAATTGTTGAATAAGTTCTTCCACCGACATAATATCTATTGTGTCAGCCTCTCCAGAAATTTGATCCGTAACACGTTTGATTCCTTCTTTGACGGAGCGAACCACTTCCTGATTAGCTGGAACAAAATCGATTTGTATATTTTGTGCAGAAGCCATCAATTGTTTTACAGCCATTCGCGGAATTATAAAATAGTAGCGAGCTTGTCCGTAAAGTGTTTCCGTCGAAACTAACACACCGCATACTTCAAAGCATTTAGGTATCATCGCATCTTCGCGTGTTGCAGCTTGTTCGTTCGCAATGTACAACCAAATTTTTTTACCGACAGCATTGCCTTCAGGGAAAAGCCACTTTGCAATTTGTTCACCAATAATTATTTTTTGAATGCCGTTCGCATAATCCGAAATTGCGAACTCGCTTCCGTATGCAACACGCAAACCTTCCGCCTTCATCCAACCGTAATCGACTGCACGTATTTCACGCCAAGACAAAGTTGTATTTTCACTTACAACGTTTGCATTTAATATATTTGCATAATAAATACTTTTTAGATTTTTAACCTCACGCAAAAGTTGATTGCGATACTCGTCATTTACTTTAAACGAAGAATTATCTCGACGTGATGAAGTGAAGCCGACGAGCAAATTAGTATTCATTTCGCTGAATATATTTTTTACATTATGCTCCAGTGAATTTGCCAGCGTCGTAACAGCGATAACACACGCAATGCCAACCATAATACCTGCAAGCGATAACACAGTACGTCCACGATTATTTTTAAACGTATGAAGTGCCGACTCAAAATCATCTTGTATCATATATTTCTTTGCACCGTATCTTCGACAACCAATCCGTCTTTAATATGAATTAAACGCTTTGTCATATTTGCAATTTCCATATTGTGTGTAACAATCACAAGTGCCGTTCCAGTTTTATTAATATTTAAAAATAAATCCAGCACTGATAATCCAGTTTCGCTATCCAATGCACCTGTCGGCTCATCAGCTAAAATCACTTTTGGTTTTGTAACCAAGGCTCGAGCGATTGCGACACGTTGCTTTTGACCGCCTGAAAGTTCATTCGGTTTATGCTTTAAACGATTCGCAAGTCCGACTTTTTCAAGCTCTTCCGTGGCAAGACGTTTACGCTCCGACTTACTTATACCTTGATAACGCAACGGCAGCATCACGTTTTCAAGGACAGTAAAACTTGGCAACAAAAAATATTGTTGAAATACAAAGCCAATTGTTTTGTTGCGCAAGTGTGCAAGCTCAGTGTCTTTCATAGTCGCAGTATTTTTTCCGTCAACGAAAACATCTCCCGAAGTCGGACGATCCAAACAACCAATCATATTCATACATGTTGTTTTACCAGAACCCGAAGGACCGACAATCGAAACGCATCCGCCTTGTTCAATGTCAAATGACACACCGCGTAATGCATGCACCTCATTTTCACCAAGTGAGAATGTTTTGACAACGTTTTGCAGTGAAATAATATTCATCGTGTTAATAATTCTCCGGTAGTTGCTGCTGTGTATCGCTATGATTAACGACAGTATCGCCTTCGTTCAAACCCGAAATAATTTTTACAAAGCCTTCCATGTACGGCTCAACTTTGACTGCAACTGCTTCGGTTTTATCATTTGTAATTCGGTCGACAAAAGGCTCGCCATCAACATACCGCAATCCGCTAGTTTCCAAAATCAAAACATCGACCGTTTCACCCACGATAATATTTCCATCGAAAGAATAACCTGGCAAAATTTCATCAGGCGGATTGTTCACTTGAATGAGCGTGTCAACGACAGTACGCCCGATATCGCTAACGCGTGCGATTGAAGGATACGAAACGACAAAGCCTTCAACCGCCGTGTTCATTTGCGACGGAAATGTTAGCTGCACTTTTTGATTCACTTTTAACTTTGCCGCGTCCATTTCATTTACTTCGACAGTCGCTTTCAAAAAGCTTCGGTCAACAATAGCTCCGAAATTATTTTTTGTAACTGCGTATGCACCTTCAGTAACTGTCAGCGACGCAATCACGCCGTTAAACTTTGCTCTGACTGTACGATCATCAAGTCTTTTTTTCAGCATATCGTATTGCTCACGCAGAAGTTTTAACTTTCTCGGCGAAGCATTTATTTCTTCCTGACGCATTGCAAATTCCTGATTTGCTAAGTTGTAGCGTTGCTCGCTGTCGTCAAGTTTAAAAATAATATCGCCTTCACGAACTTTTTGACCTTCTTTCACCGGTACAGATTCGACAAGGCCTTCACCTGGCGACTCAAGTATTTGCGTGCGAGCTGCAGAAATATAACCAGAGATTGGAATCCGATTTACGGAAATCTCGCGCGTAACAGTAAGCGGCGGTAATTTTTCCTCTTGCTTAGCTTTCGGTTTAAAAATAAAAAACAAAACTCCAACAATAATTATCGGAATAATCACAAAACGTTTTTTGAATCGTTTATGTTGTGTTTTTGTTGCCATGTTATTGTTCTCCTTGCATTTTTGATTCAATCACAAAAGATTGTATATTTTGAATATTAAAAAGAATAATTTCCGTTTTTGCTTGTGCAAATTTAATTAGCGATTGCATAAATTCCAAATGTGCTTGGGCGTTATCAAGTTTTGTCGTAAACCCATCAGTAAAAAGTTTTTGTATGTCGTCTGCATTTTGTTTATAAATATCGTATTCGTAATTTGCGGCTTCTTTGATGAGTTGCAAATTTTCAGCATTTGACTTTGCATTTTGAACTTGCTCTTCGCACTTTTCTGTTTCCGTTTTAAAGTTGAGCGTATCAATTTCAGTTTGCAGTTTTGCGTTTTTATCCGAAAGCACTTTGTAATATATTTCAAGCGGATTAAATATGAGTGAAAAATTAAGCGATGGATTTTTTGGTTTGTCAAAATTAAGCGTTACACCAGACGACAAACTCAATCCTGGAAATTTAAAAGTTAAGCCACCAGACATCGACTTGTTGTTTTGAGTTGAAACAACTGGCACGGTGATTTTATTTTGCGAAATTGAAACACCAGCATTTGCCGAAAGTGTAAATGACGAGTTTTCTATTTTGCGCGTTTCAATTGTTCGCTCATAATTTTGTTTCACTTCGATAAACTTTTTTGAATTTTCTAAATGCAACAAAGCTGTATCAAAAATTTCTTTTTCGGGAATAGACTCAGCTAGCTCACTGAAAAACTTTTCTGCTTCCGTTTCAAAGTTCTCCAGCGTTAATTGTTTTTCAATGCCGCAACTCGCAAAAAATTTATTCGCATTTTTAAAAAAAATTTTTTCGATTGTTTTTGCTTGACGTTCGGCTGCGAGTGCTTTTAATTGTGCCGCTTTATATCGCGTTGAAGATTTTGCATAACCTTCAATTTCAATTTTTCGAAATTCAATTGCAGAGGAAACTTTTGCAAGCTGCTTATTCACATAATCAATGTATGCATTCATAATTTCTTTGCTGTCCGACAAAAATTCCGCTTCAACAATTTGTTTGCCATAGGCTAATTGTTCAACCGCAGCGTTCTTTGCTTGCAGTGCAGCTTTTTGTGCAAGCTTATGTTTAGCATACGCTTTCGAATAAATGTCAATACCGACGCTGAAGTTAATACCTGACATTGAGCCTTTTTCGCTTTTTGCAAACGGCAAGTTCAATCCAAAATTAAGATTGTTCAAAAACGGAAGAGAAATACTGGCGAACGGCTCCATTCCAAATTCTAAACCGTCATCGCTGAAATTCAAATTCACATTTCCGCTTCCAAGTTGGGCCGCGACATAAGAAGCGATGCGTTGCTGCCTATAAGAATTTTCTGCAATGATAGCTTCATTTTGAACTTTGATAAACGCTGGGGAGTTTTGCTCGCGATAATTCAAACAACGCTCGTAAAGCGACTGCGATGTTTGCTCATTAGGAAAAGCTAACACGCACAATATCGCACATATCGAGCCTGCAAGATATTTTTTCATATAATGTTTTCTCCAAGATACTTTTACGTATCATAGTTTCCTAGTATACCAAATAACGTATTAAATGTCAATATGCATCGAAGTTTTTGGGACTTAGCTATTTGTGTAAAAAGCCTGCCGCAACCAAAAAAGTTTCAAAACTAGAATTGCGTGAAGCTTTAGGTTTAAAAGCTTTTGCAGACTTAAAAAGAGTTTTTAATTTTTGAAGCAACACTTGTTGACTACCGTCTTGAAAAATTTTCACCACAAAGTTTCCGTCTTGCTTTAAGTTTTCCGTTGCATAATAAATTGCAAGTTCCACCAATCCGACGGAGCGTGATGTGTCAACGGTTTTATTTCCTGTTGTTGCTGGAGCTGCATCACAAATCACTGCGTCAAACGGTCCCAACTGTTTCACCGAATTAAAGATTGATTTGTCGTACATATCGCCTTGAAAAAAATGCAACCGCGTATCATGTATTTGCGGGTCAAGTGGTTTTAAATCCACTGATGCACACACACCGTTTTCCGATAAAAACTGCAACACGTATGTTGTCCAACTTCCGGGTGCGGCACCCAAATCCAACACGCTCGAAGTGTTTGTAAAGATACGAAACTTGTCGTTAATTTGCTCCAGCTTATAAACCGAGCGTGCGGGATAACCTTCCGAAAATGCTTTACGCGACCAGAAGTCAGGATGTTTATATTGTTCTTGCATTACTTGAATTCCTTTCATTACCATTATATAATACGAAGAATGAAAAACAAGTATGATGAAATACGTCGCAATATTGAAACTGTGATACATAAGGCATTGACTTCAAAATTTTTAACCGATGATTTTTTTATGTCCGAAAATATTTGTGCCGATGATTTTGCAGAAATTCTAAAAAGCGTTTCGCATCTTGTTGAGTCAGGCGGTAAACGCTGGCGTGCAGTTTTGTTAGTTTTGTGTTCCCAGTTATACAGTGCCGAAAATACTGCACGTGCAATTGAGTTAGCTCCCGTTGTCGAGTTTATTCACACAGCGAGTTTAATTCACGACGACATCGAAGATGCGTCGGAAACGCGGCGAGGAAAACCTGCGGCACACATTTTATTCGGCATCGACACTGCACTCAATTCTGGAAGCTGGTTATATTTTTTTGCGTTAAAGCTTTTGAGCACAGTGCAATTTACACCTGCCGAAAAATGTTTTATCCAAGAAATAACCGTGCAAGCAATTTACAATTTGCACATCGGTCAAGCACTTGATATAAAGTGGCATCGTGACGAGAAGTATTTTCCGTCAGTTGCCGATTACGAAAAAATGATTCGCTTAAAAACTGGAACGCTTGCTGGACTTGCTGGAGCTTTGGGCGTGTTCAGTGCAAGCGACGATTCTGCACAAGCAAGCCAAATGTCGCTTTTGATGCATGAAGTCGGAATTGCTTTTCAAATTTTGGACGACGTAAAAAATATAACTGAAGGCGTCGTTGGCAAAAATCGCGGTGATGATATTGTCGAAGGAAAAAAAAGCTTGCCAGTGATTTTTCACATCGAAGAAAAACCGGACGACCGCGAAAAACTTGCTGCCCTTTTCAAAACCGCAAAGCACGAAGGAATCCGCTCCACCGCAGTTGCACAAGCAATCGCAATCTTGCATCAAAGCACCTGCATCGAGCGGTCTGCAAAATACGCACACAAAAAAATCGCACAAGTGCAAAACCGCCTTTCCGCACATTACAACAACGACGCACTTGCCGACTTGTTCGCATTTATCGAAAGCCTCATTCGTTAAAATCACCAACTGCAAAAACATCAATCTGCCATTTACGCTCGATTCACCGAAAGTGCAACTCACGGGAGAACCGTTTACCAGCATACGTCCTTGTATGCTGGTAAACTGCAAGTTTGTATTAAAACCGTGCAGTATGCACGGTTTTAATACAAACATCGTGAGCTTTTATACCGCGTCCCTCCGTGGACGCATTTAAAATGCACCAAGCGGATTTTAAGTTCTCCATCATGTACCAGTGCATTTTAGGAATACTCAAAATGCATCGACTGAACTTTGCGGTATTCGGTCATTGCTTTCTATAAAGTTAGGACGGCAAGCGGCGACTCGCCGCCAAGGATGGCGGTGTACAAAAGACTAACGACGTTTGCGTTAGCGGGCAGTTTTGGGCATAGCCCAAAACTGAGGTTGAAAGCGTCT
>CALAEM010000106.1 GCA_937890985.1 uncultured Treponema sp.
GCGTATTCCTAGAATGCCATGGCAAATGATGGACAACGGTTGTCCTGTGGATAAGCATTCGGTGAATGACGACAAAAGTCCACGAGAGATTTTGAGGTTTTGGAAGCGACCGCCAGTGCCAATTTTTCAACCCGTTTGGTAAAGGCGGGCTATCTTTTCGGACGGTTATTTTGCGTTCATGACAAAAACGCCGTTCCAGCCTGCTTTCGGCGGGCTAACCTGGTAGCGCATGATGCGGCGCAAAAAGACTTTTGCTGGAGCGTCGTTGTATTTTTCGACGCAGGCGGTGAAGTATTTTTCAGCCATGCTCCACTTTTTGTTTCGATAGTACGCAAGCCCTGCTTCAAAAGTTTTTTTCAGTTCAGGTATGCTTTCTGCTGGTAGTTTTTCACTGGGATGAAGCACTTCAAAAATGCGAACAGCCTCGGTTTTTCCCTTGACGGCGATAAAGTCAAGCTCGCGGCAAATAAAATCTTTACTCAGGTTGTTGTAAACCGTTTCAGAGATAATACACTTTGAGCCGTACTCTTTGTTTGCACCTTCAAGTCTCGCTGCGAGGTTTACCGTGTCGCCAATCGAGGTATAATCTTTTCGCGTTTTAGAGCCAACAGGACCGAATACAACTTTGCCTGAATTGATTCCGATACCGATTGAGACAGTTGCCTTGCCAGCTTTGATTGCTTCCTGCTGAGCGTGTCGCATTGCCTGACGAATTTCGATAGCGGCTTTGCAGGCATTGATTTCTTTTTTCGGGCCTGAAAAAAAAGCCATCACCTCATCACCGACATATTTATCGATGTCGCCACCGTTGTTAAAAATGATTTTCGTTTCCAAGTCCAGATAGTAGTTCAGCATTGCCGTTACATCTTTCGCTTCCATATCTTCGCACAATGTTGTAAAGCCACGAATATCGGTGAACAAAAAGCACAAATCGCGCAAGTAACTTTTGTGAGCAACGTTCTTTTCGGCATTTCGCAAAGTGTGGAACGAGATATACGGCAAAATCCCTCGCACTAACGACACAATGTTTTTTATTTCGACAGAAAGAGTTTTTAATTCATCATTGGTTTTAATTTCTTCGTTGAATACAAAACGCTCAGCGTCAATTTCGGCATTTCCAGAAATCATATCGTTAAAAATATTTGCAGTCTTTCGAATGCTTCCCGTCAAAAAAATAATCGGCTTCGCGATAAAGTCCGCCAGAAACATCGTCAGCACAACCGAAATATAAATAAACAGTGCCGAAATTGCAAACATAAAAACCATCACTTGAAAATACGGACGCTCGAGAATTTCCGTAAAATACGACACCACAGAAAAACCGATGAGGCGACTGCCCTCTTTACGCGGAAAGATAATCGGATAAACATAAAAGCTCGTCCCGTTGTCTTTGTTGTAATAAGGCATTTCTCGTTTCGATTCATCTTTAAATTGTTTTATGTATTTAAATGCGTCCGATGCACTAATGCGTTTTTCCGCTTCTGGAATTTGCTTGATTTGACCAGCTGCGGTTGTGTACGCAAAAGTGTCAAACGCCTGCAAATCACTCAGTGAATATATATTCTCAAGATACATCGGTTCTTTTGCACTTGTGATAATAATATCCACGCGTTTACTCGGAAAAGGCGATGTGTCATTTGTCTTTTTCAAGCCTTCCAAAAATGAGCTAATTTTCGCATGCAACCCATCTGAAAAATAATAAATCGCAGAAACTTGCTCCGCTTGATTCATCGCGGTTGTATTTATATTTTGTGTGAGCAAAGCATTATAGTTATTTAATGTGCTATACACAAAGAACGAAATAATGACCATAATTGCAAAAAGGAACACAAGCGTAATTTTTGTTTTTATGTGCGTTTTACGATTTTTGTGTTTTAAGCCTTCGATATATTTTTTTGTCATTTTTTCGAGTTTAATATATTCGGGTGAGCCTCTTTCAAGTTTTTCCTGACGAGCTTTTAATCTTTCGATTGCTTTGTTGTTAGCGGCAATTTCTTCCTGTGCCTGCTCAAACAAAATAGCATTGTACTCGGCATAGTCTTCGTCCTGCCGTGCCTTAAATACGATGCCACGTGCCACCAAAAAAATATGAAAGCATATCCCGATAAAAAATGCGATATACACTAGCGGACTCAACGATGTAAACCAGCGTGGCGTGTTTGCAAACGCGACAATTGCAGACACCACGGCAAAAAGATAACCAGTGATTGCACAGACCAGACAAATATAAAGAGCCTTTTTGTTTATCTTTTTAACAAAAACTGCGACCGACATTAAAATAAAAGCAATCGGCAACAAAAAAAGCGAAACCGCACTCAAGTAAAGGAAGGTAAAGCCTGGACGTATTATGCCAGAAAACGCGGCAGTAAACGGAAAAAGCAAACGTGGCTGCACGCTTTTGTCTACCAAACTCATTTTATCCATGCTAAACGGAAAAAACATCAAAATAAGCAAAAGCACCAAGGCTAAAATCCTAAGTAAATCGACTTTGCCATTCAATTTTTTATATTTTTGTTTTATGTGCTCAAATGCACTTACACCCATAATTCCCCCAAGTTTAAATATAATCATAATTATAATGGATATATGATATTTTTGCTAGCTATATTTCGATAAATTACTGCAAATCTTTAATAATGCAAACCTTATGCAAAAATCCTTGGGCATTCAGTCTGTCAATGCCACCATTCACCGAAAGGGCAACCGATGTGGAGCCTTAAAATCCTTGCAAGAATTTTAAGGCTCCTAACATGTTCAAATACATTTTAGGAATACGCTTGTTGAACATCGTACATCCTTAGTATGAGTTCAACCGCGTCCCTCCGCAGACGAAAACTTCAGCTCTGGCACGGATGTGGTTCAAAAACTCCACAAAAGATTTTGAGCGAATGTAATAATAATTCGATAAAAATGCTTATTTTGGCGTTTACCCTCTTTTATTTTTTTTGAAGTTGCCTTATAATTTATGGGATATTATGGAAACAGTGGACGTTTTTCAAGAAAAAGATCACAATATTTTTTTTCGCAACATTATCGTTTTGAATGGCAATGAAAAATCGACTTTGGAGAATGTGTGTACACGATTGAATTATGAAGGTGATGATATCGTTCAAGATATTTCCGAAAAGTTGTTGCTTTTGGAAAATTTGGCGAAAGCTATGTCCGCTTTTCCTTCGGTGATTGGAACGTCAGAACTTGCAGGCGATGTGCGCAGCGAGGCAACGTTGATTGAAACGATGTCCAGCGATTCCGATGCGATGAGGGAGCTGTCGCTTCCGACCAAGTCGGTTTTGGGACGCAGTTTCTTGATTGCAAAATTTAACTTTTTTATCGGAGTTGCAAAAGTTGCTGAAAATTATTTGCTTCCAGTGGAATACATAAAAAAACTGAAAGTTGCAGCTCAAAACGTGATGTTTAGCATCACGGCGGAGGACGTTTACATTTCAATTCTGGAAAACCGAACCGTTCAGTACGATTTAAAAAAGAAAATTTCAAAGTTTTTAGCTCGCCTTTGGGAATGCCGCATTGACAGCAACGTTGAAAAGTTTGCTTCCGTTTTGAGCAAGGTTTGGCGTGCGAGGGAGCAAATTGCACCAGTGTTTGGAACGATGCTCGGAACGAGTGAGCTTTTTTTGCTTTCGATGGAGCTTGACGAAATGTGGCAAAAGTTTATGATTGCGAAAATCCACATTGAAGAAATTTCCATGGCACTTGAGGAATTCCTTTTCGGCGTGTCATACGAAAATATCAACTTTTTGCGGCGGGAACTGCGAAGAAAAGGAATCCACGCAATCGGCAGGCAAGAAGTCGATAGGCTTTTGGGCACGGAGCAGAGGTTCGAAAAAAACGATCCGCGCAGGTTTTATTGCTCGTACATTGAGCGGCGCAACAATGCATCTGCCAGAAAATTGTTAAATGCCGAAGGTCCAAAAAGTACGCTTGAAGACCACTACATCAGTTTTGTGTTTGACAGCACCGCAGAAGGCAACTAAAAACTCCTCTGTTACTTTTTGCTTCGTTGCATATTTTATTAGCAAATGCTGAAGCTGATTTTACTTTTACTTTCACTTAATTATCATTTTTATAAATATGAGGTTGCGGCAATTAACGACGAGGTAAAAATCGTCAATAGCTTTTATGAAAAAACCGTTTCTGCGAATACAATCGATAAAACGCTAAAAGATGCAAATCTGGCAGATCCGCTGAGCATTTACTACCCAAAAGCGGAATCGGCGGAAAAGTTTCCAGTTGTGATATTTGTTCACGGTTGGGGTTGTCGCAAAGCGGCAGTAACCGCAATGGCGAGGTTTACGGCACATGCGGGGTTTGTAACCGTTGCAGTTTCAGCTAAAAAAAGGAAGTATCCCGAAAACTGGCTGCCGACATTGGATAGTGCCTTGTCGCTTCTTGAGCGTTATGCAAACGACGGCACTTCGCCCATTTACGGCAAGGCTGATTTTTCGCGGATTGCCTTGGTTGGACATTCGATGGGCGGAACGGCGGTTCTTCATTATGCGAACCAGCACGCGAACATCGCAAGCGTTGTAGCCCTTCATCCATATAACGGCGGCAAAGGCATTGTGTCGCTTGTGGGTGGCGAAAACAAGGTGCTTGGCGAAACGCTTGCGGGACAAAAAGCTTACACGCTTATTATCACTGGCTCAGAAGATAAGATTGCCCTGCCCGAAAAAACTTACCGCTTTTTTGAAAATATAGACTTTTCGCCGACGACGAAAAATGCAAAGTTGCCACACGGGCTTTTTTTTCAGTTCAAAAATGTTAAGCACAACGATATGATTGAAGCCGTTACAAATATGACAAAAGCCTTTCGCCACGAAGAAGTTCTGCTTGCGTACACGCTCATTGTGCAAAGCTATCTGGAAGCAACCTTAAAAAATGACGCGACAAGTGCGGCATTGTTTACGCCTAGCGATAAGGCGTTTCAGCAATTTGGCGGACTTTTGCTCGAAACAAACAAAGCGTCGAAAACCGTGCCAGCTTTTGAAATCAAGCAATGAAACGAAAAAACCTTTCAGCACACAAATTACTTGGCTTTCATTTATCTTAATTCACCGAATGCTTATCCTCGGGACGGCAAGCGGCGGATTTTCGC
>CALAEM010000107.1 GCA_937890985.1 uncultured Treponema sp.
ATGCCATACAGCCTGTTGAGCCGGAAGACATCCCCATTGCTTTTCCGCAGAATACATTTGCACAGGTCGCGCAGCATACGCTTTCCGAAATTCTGAATACGCAAGACGTACAAGAGTATATGCAAACTCACGAAGGGCTTTCCGAAAATATTCAGACCGACCTTTTGGAATGGATGCAAAAAACACACGGCACATTGGAAAAAGAAAATCCGTTTTTTGAAGAAGAACTTTTCGTTGCACAGCAGAAAAAACTTTCTTCACAGGATATTGCTCTGGACATTTCAGATGAGAATTCAAAAATTCAATATCATTATAAAAGACTTCCTTCTGTAAGTAATTCAAAAAGAGGTAATATTGCAGAAAGTTTATTGAATTTCGATTTTTATAAAAAAGCATTTTCCGAGCAGAAAAAAACTATAAAAAAAGAAACCACAGAGATTAAAGAAAAAGAAGAAGTTATTATTCAGTGGAAATCGAAAGAAAAGCTGGAAGCTCTGCACAGAAACTTTATTGCAGATATGGAAAAGGAGTTAATAAAGCGAAAAACTCAATGGGAAATGGAAAAGATTGAAGCTATGCGGAAATCTTTTTTAGAAAAACTATACGAAAAAATCAAAAATTTTATCCGTCTCGAAAAATTGCTGTCTCCTTTCATCAACGATTTAGGACGATTATGGGATTTATCCCAGCACCCGTTTCAAGATAATGGTTTTGAGATTTTACAGCAATATGCAAGCCTTCTTGAAAATGACGAATTTTTGATGGAGCTGGCATCTCTGCTTGGAACACAAAGCCGTTTTCAAGCTTTGTTTGAAAAAGAACGCCGGGATAAAACTGTTATCAAAACTGAATGGCATCCGCAGACTGCATACCGCGGAGAAATAAACGGTCTCCGCTATTCTAATGATATTTTTGCCGCTTTGCCTACAGAGCTTGCCATGCTGAAAAATCCCGCTGCAAAGAAATTGTTTCAGTTAAAATTCGCTCAAAAACAGCTGCTTTCTTTTGACTACCAAAATTATGCAGAAAAAGAAAAGGAAATTATCGAACAAGAAGAAGTTTCCATTGAAAAGCAGGAACCCAAAGGCCCGATTATCATCTGTGTAGACACCAGCGGTTCTATGCACGGCGCTCCCGAGCGAATTGCAAAAACCGTTACCTTTGCACTGGCAAAAATTGCGATGAATGAAAAGCGGTCTTGTTATCTGATTTCTTTTTCCACCGGAATAGAAACATTGGATTTAAGCAGTTTTAAGGGAGTCGATGCACTTTCAAAATTAGTGCAATTTTTGCGTATGAGCTTTAACGGCGGAACCGATGCGGCTCCGGCACTCACACACGCGGTAGAGCAGCTGCAAACAAATGAATGGAAAAATGCGGATGTCCTTATGGTTTCCGATTTTGTCATGGGTGGGCTTCCATCAGGACTTGAAGAAGAAATCAAAGCTGAACAGGAAAAAGAAACCGGTTTTTACTCGCTTGTTATCGGTTCTGACGGCAACAAGCAAACGCTTGAAGTATTTAATGAAAACTGGAATTATAATCCGGGCAATCCTGCTGCACAAAAAGAACTTGTACGTCAGCTTGATTCATTACGGAAGCACAAACTTAAAAGCTAACCATTCACCTTCATCGTCCGCAAATGCTCTTTTACTTCTTTTGGGATGCGGCTACTTTCAATTGTCTTTTGGATAGCCTTGTTGTGGGTGAAGGTGTCTAGCTTTTTGCCTTCGATGTAGGGGAGTGCTTTATCGTATTGCTTGATGAGGGCAAAGCTAAAATACCACGCTATCATCATCTTGACATAATACTCATCAGACTTTACTTTTGCAACAAGCTCCAACATTTCAAGTCTAAAATGCTCGTCAAGATAATTCGACAATAAAAGTCCGATTGCGTACCTCACGGTATATGTATGCTTCGATTTTATCCATACCAAAATTTTTTTGTACATTTTGTCGTGGTGCTTTTTGAATATCTTTGGCGAAAAAATGTCGCAGGTTTCCCAGTTGTCAATATATGGCAAAAATTTTTCAGTTTCGTTTATCGCCTCATCAAAATCTTTTATGTTTTCGATAAAAAAACCGTGCAGATTATTTTCTTCAAAATACTTGTGCGGCACGTCCTTCATAAACTCCGAAACTTGTTCCGGCTCGGCGTTAAAAAACTCTTTTGCAAATTTACGCAGGACTGGAGTTCTGATGCCTATCATCGTATTTTCGTCAATATTGGGAATCAGCTTTTTATTGAAGTCTTTGTACTTTTTATCTTCAAAGGAAAAAAGTCTGGTTTGGATTAAGGTGCGTTCGGTTTTCATCAAGCGTATTATACTGTGTTTTTTAATTTTTGTCGATGAGAAAAATTTTCGAAAAAGCCTTTTGTAATTCGTGATACCAATTATTTTTGGAGTATTCTCTTTGTGAATTTAACCTGATGTGAGAGGACGCAAATAAAAAGCGTAAAATTCACAATTTGCTTTCGGTTAATAAATTTAAATTGAATGATGCCTATTGCTATTTTTTATAAAATATGCTATAATGCCACTCGTGATCAAATTTGACACGAAGAGAGGTGTTATACATGGCTTACGTTTCAGTTGATGAAACCGAAAATCTTGAACGTGCGTTAAAACGATTTAAACGACAGGTTGAAAAAGAAGGCATTATCCGTGAATGGAAAAAGCGGGCATATTATGAAAAGCCTTCTACAATCAAAAACCGCAAGGAAAAAGCTCTTCGCCGAAAATTGTTAAAAAAGACGCGAAAGACAACCAAGAATTATTAAGTTTTATAATTTTTGATCAAAAAAGCCGCTCATCATTCGATTTGCGGCTTTTTTTATGTTTGTGCTTTAATTTTCTATTTCATCGTTTTATAAAACGCCAAATACGCCTTGTACGCCATGTAAAGGTCAACTTTACTGATTAGCTCAAAAGGAGCGTGCATCGACAAAACGGGGATACCGCAGTCAAGAACTTCCGTTCCGTGTTTTGCAAGTATGTAAGCAATTGTTCCGCCTCCGCCTGCGTCAATCATACCTAGTTCGGCTGTTTGCCATGCAATATCGCCGTTATCAAAACAAGCTCGCACCTTTTGCAGGTACTCAGCATTGGCGTCGTTCGAGCCGCCTTTTCCGCCTGAACCTGTATACTTATTGATGCAAATGCCGTCGCCAAGGAATGCCGCATTTTTCTTTTCAAAAACCGACGCAAATGCTGGGTCAAAACCTGCGGCGACATCGGCTGAAAGCATGTGCGAGTTCGCAAGTGAGCGTCGAAGGTCAATGCTCGTGTTTTTCGAATCCAAAGTAACAAGCTCTGCAACAAAGTTTTCAAAGTACATTGCTTGCATGCCAGTATTACCTACCGAACCGATTTCCTCTTTGTCGGCGAACAAAGCAACTGCCGTTATTTCAGGCTCCTTGATTTGCAAAATTGCTTCCAAAGTTGTGTAAGCACAACAGCGGTCATCATGCCCGTGTCCTATAATCATCGAGTTATCAAGACCAGCGTGTCGAGCTTTTCCCGCAGGCACGATTTCCAGCTCGGCAACGCGGAAGTCCTCTTCAACAATGCCGTACTTGTCGTTGAGAATTTTCAAAATATTCTTTTTGACTGTGTTCTCTTTTGCTGCTTTGTCGTCATCTTTTTTATCGCCGAGGTTGAGCTTTTTATTTCCAACCAAAACATTCAACTGCTCGCCAGTGATTGCTTCGCTCAGCTTTTTGCCCAACTGCTCACGCGAAAGGTGAATCAGCAAGTCGTTGATAAAAAGCACTGGGTCTTTTTCATCTTCGCCGACTGTTACCTCAATCTTTTTACCTGCCTTGGTATAAATAACGCCATGAATTGCAAGCGGAATTGTCGCCCACTGGTATTTTTTCACCCCGCCGTAATAGTGCGTTTTCAAAAAGACCAAATTGTCTTCTTCGAAAAGAGGCATCTGCTTTAAGTCGAGGCGGGGACTATCAATGTGTGCACCAATGATATTCATCCCGTCCTTTATATCCTTTCCCAACACAGCCATAATCACCGACTTATTTTTGTTGTTGAGATAAACCTTCGTTCCCTTTGCGAGCTTGCCAGTTTTTAGAACCTGTTCCAAAGGCTGAAAACCATTTTTCTCTGCAATCTTAATAATTTCCGTGGTACATTCGCGCTCTGTTTTACCGACACTCAAAAAGTTAACATAGCTATTCGAAAGTTTTTCCAAATCCGACTCATCGGACTTCTTCAAAACTTCCCACGCACTTTTTTTCTTATACTCTAAATCGTCCATGCGATCCTCCATAATTTTAAACACATCGTCAATGATACCAAAAAAACAAAAAAAATCAATAGTGCCATATCTCGGCATCTCAACTCAGTTTCTTTAACTTTCATTAACCCAAATAACCGAATGTGCAACCGATGTGAAAAATTAAAATCCTTGCGGATTTTAATTTTCCTATCATGTGCCGAAGCTTACGCTTCAACTTCTTTGCGGTTGTACACGCTTTCGTCGAGTTCGCGTACAGATTTTGCCGCAACAACGCCTGCGAGTAGCGAATCGCTGACATTTAACGCAGTTCGTCCCATATCGATAATAGGCTCAATCGCAACCAGCACGCCCGCAAGTTCAACAGGGAAGCCCAACGTTGAAAGCACAACCAACGCCGCAAATGTTGCACCGCCACCGACACCAACAATACCGAACGAGCTAAAAGTCGTGATAACAACGAGCTTTGCCAAAAACGCAACCGAAAGCGGATTGATGCCAAGCACCGGAGCAATCATTACCGCTAGCATCGCAGGATAAATACCAACACATCCGTTCTGTCCGATACTGATACCGAGCGAGCCTGACAATTTAGCGATGCCTTCAGAAACGCCCAAGTTTTTTTCCATATTGGAAATTGTCATCGGAAGAGTACCTGCACTGGAGCGCGACGTAAATGCAAACAATAGGTTTGAAAAGCTCTTTTTAAAGAATGTAAACGGATTTAAGCCGTGTATCAAAAGATATAAACCGTGAACGATAAACATCAACACAATCGCAGCATAGCTAATGAGTATAAACTGACCAAGTCTAAGCACGGCATCAAAATTTGAAGTTGCAGTTGTGTTTGCCATCAATGCCATAACACCGTAAGGCGTTAACCGCAAAATCATCATAACCAGCCGCATAACTACGTCAGCACTCGCAGAAATTATATCAGTAATCGTATCCGCCGACTTTTGGTTTGTACGTTTTAGCAAAAAGACTGCAATCCCAAGCATGGCAGAAAAAAACACGGTTGAAAGCGTCGGATTTGAACCAGAACCACTTAAAGCCGCAAACGGATTAGTCGGAATTATTTCGATGATTTGCCTTTGAATAGGCATTGCTTCAAACTTTTCCAGTTTTTCGCGCATATAGGCACCGCGTGCAATTTCATCGCTGCCTTGCTGCAAACCCTTTGCAGTTAAGCCAAAACTCGCGGTGATAAAAGCACTAAGCAATGCAGAAATTGCAACGGTAATCATAAGAACAGCCAAAACTCGCACGGCAGCCTTTCCCATATTGGACTTTTGCGTGGCGATAGCTTTTGCAATCGAAACAAAAATTAGCGGAAACACAATCATGTGGAGAAGCCGCACATAGCCCGTGCCAACAAGCGAAATCCACGAAAGGCTTTTCATCGTAATTTCCTTGTTACCGACAGCAAATTGCAAAACAGCACCAAACACAATTCCTGCAACCATTCCCGTAATTGTGCGGATATTAAAACCGACATTGAGCTTTTTTAAAAACCAAAGCCCACACAAACACAGAAAAAAAATACCGACAATAATGATAACTGAAATCATATATCCTCCGAGATAATAGTATTATTCTAATTATAGTTTTTTTACACTTCTTTCAAGTGTTTAAGCGAGAAGCCAATTGTTAAGCTTGTGAAACGGAAGAGCTTTTGAGCTTTTTACGCTTCGAGCCTCGTCCGCCACGAACTCACGCCTAAAAACGCAATGCAATGATGTAACCAAAGATGCTCGGCGTGCGAAGTTTTTAAGGCTAAAGAATTCATTCCCGCAATACAAAGCTTAATCGAGTTACGCCAACAGCGTTTGGGCTTTAACGCAGCCATTTTTTAGTTTTCGTGAAAACTAAAAAATGTGAAATTGCGTTTAGGCAATGTGCGTATTCCTAGAATGCCATGGCAAATGATGGACAACGGTTGTCCTGTGGATAAGTATTCGGTGAATTACAACAAAAAGCTCGTTTGAAATTTAAGGAATTTTGGCAAGTCGTTGTTTGATAGGTTATTGATTTTTGAGTTATATGGTGGTAGAATGCGGTTTTGTTTAAGGGTTAATATTATGCTGAGAACTTTATTGAAAAGTCTGCGTGAATATAAAAGGACTTCCATTCTTGCAGTGCTTTTGACGATTACGGAGGTGGTGTTTGAAATTATCATTCCATCCTGTATGGCGTATTTAATCGACTTTGGTATTCAGCTTGGTGCGATGCAGACGGTGTTCAAGTACGGGGCGGCACTTTTGCTTTTTGCGATTATTCAGTTGCTGACTGGCGTGTTTTCGTCTGTTACCGCGGCAAAGGCTGCGTCTGGTTTTGCGGCGAATTTGCGTCAAGATATGTACAATAACGTGCAAACTTTTTCGTTTTCCAACATCGATAAATTTTCAACCTCGTCGATTATAACGAGACTTACTACCGACGTAACGAACGTGATGAACGCATACCAGATGCTGGTAAAGTTTGCAGTGCGTGGACCGGGGATGATGCTCTTTGCGATGATTGCGTCGTTTAGAATCAGCAAGGAAATTTCGCTTATCTTTCTTTTTATGATTCCGCTTTTGGGACTCGGGATTTTTTTGATTATAAGTAAAGTGCATCCGATATTCAAAAGCGTTTTTAAAACCTACGATAAGCTAAACAACGTGGTGCAAGAAAACGTGCGAGGTGTGAGGGTTGTAAAATCCTTTAACCGCCAGCAATACGAAATTAACAAGTTTGAAACTATTTCCGAATTGATTTACAAAACGTTTTCAAAAGGTGAGCGGTTTATTACTCTGATGATGCCGATGGCACAGCTTTGCATTTATACTTGTATGATTTTGATTTCGTGGTTTGGTGCAAGGGAAATTGTTGCAAGCGGAAACAATGCGGCTCGTGGTTTAACCACAGGCTCGCTTATGGCACTTTTTTCGTATGCTTCGCAGATTATGATGAGCTTGATGATGTTTTCGATGGTTTTTGTGATGATTACTATTTCTCGTTCATCCGCAGACCGCATCGCAGAAATTTTGAATGAACGGCCTGATATCACCAATCCTGAGCATCCTGTTATGGAAGTTAAAAACGGGGAGATACGCTTTACCGATGCCGACTTTATGTATACTGCCGATGCTGATAAAAAAGTCATCCACAATGCGAACCTTGTTATTCGCTCAGGCGAAACAGTGGGAATTATCGGCGGCACTGGTTCTTCCAAAACTTCTTTTGTGCAGCTCATTCCGCGTTTGTACGATGTTACTTCAGGTTCTGTGAGTGTCGGAGGGGTGAACGTAAAAGACTACGATATAAAAACGCTGCGTGATTCAGTTGCGATGGTTTTACAAAAAAATGAATTGTTCTCTGGAACTGTGAAAAGTAATTTGCAGTGGGGGAATGAACACGCAAGCGATGAAGAAATTGCCGAAGCGTGCCGCCTCGCCTGTGCTGCCGAATTTGTCGAAGCGATGCCCGACGGCTACAACTCCCGTATCGAGCAGGGTGGCAGCAATGTTTCAGGCGGACAAAAACAGCGGCTCTGTATTGCACGGGCTCTCCTTAAAAGACCTAAGATTTTAATCCTCGATGATTCAACCAGTGCGGTAGACACAAAAACGGACGCACTTATTCAAAAGGCATTTAAAGAATTTTTGCCTGAAACAACAAAAATTATTATTGCTCAGCGAATTTCTTCCGTGCAGTACGCGGATAAAATCCTCGTGTTTGATAACGGCACAATTACCGCAGCTGGTAAGCATGACGAATTGTTGCAGACAAGTGCTATCTATAAGGAAGTCTTTGAAACTCAAGTCAAAGGGGCTGAAAAATGAAAAACATTCACACACCAAAACATGAAATGAAGCTTTCGATGCCTGCCGTCAAACGGCTTCTTTCTTACCTTAGACCGTATAAGGCTGTCCTTGCGGTTGTTACAGTTTGTATTTTATTGAGTGCGGGAGCAACCGCCGCCGCCTCTTTGTTCCTGCAAGTATTGATTGACCAGTATATTACGCCGCTACTTGCACAAAGCACTCCAGTATTTACAGGGCTTTTGCGGGCGCTGCTTTTGATGGCGGCGGTTTACGGCATTGGCGTTATCTGTTCATGGGTTTACAGTCGTCTGATGATAAATGTTGCACAGCGGACTCTCAAACGCATTCGCGATGAAATGTTCGCGAAGATGCAGCGATTGCCGATTCGCTATTTTGACACGCATACACACGGCGATATTATGAGCCGCTACACCAACGACACCGACACGCTCCGGCAGATGATCACACAGTCAATGCCGCAGTTTGTTTCTTCCGTGTGCACGATTATCGCTGTGTTCTTTGCAATGCTGTATCAAAGCGTGTACCTAACGATCATTGTTGTCGCGTCCATCTTTTCTATTTTGAAGGTGATTAAGTTTGTTGCTAAAAAAAGCGGCTTCTATTTTGTTCGGCAGCAGGAAACGCTTGGGCAACTCAACGGCTATATTGAAGAGATGATAAACGGACAAAAAGTGATTAAGGTGTTTTGCCGGGAAGAAGCGGTAAAAGCAGAGTTCAAAGAAAAGAATGCTGCATGGCAGGAAAGCGCTGCAAAAGCAAACTCCTACGCCAATATCATCATGCCCTTTATGAATGCGCTGGGATATTTTCAGTATGTGATCGTTGCACTTGTCGGTGCATGGTTTGCCATTGCAAAAATCCCTAATCCGACTATCGCCGGTATCAATACGCTGACACTCGGAACCATTGCTTCATTTTTAACACTGTCGCGGAGCTTTACCAATCCCATTTCCCAGCTTTCTAATCAGCTCAATTCGGTCATCAATGCCGTTGCCGGAGCCTCGCGGATTTTTGCGCTGATGGATGAAGCGCCGGAGGAAGATGCCGGTACGGTTACACTCGTCAATGCACGGGAAGAAGAGGGCGCCTTGAGCGAAGCGGCGGAACACACAGGGCTCTGGGCATGGAAAGAACCGCACGAGGATGGCTCTTGTACCCTGACCCGGTTGACCGGCAAGGTGATTTTTGACCATGTTGACTTCGGCTATTCACCCGATAAAAAAGTGCTGAAGGATATAAATCTCTTTGCAGAACACGGACAAAAGGTGGCGTTTGTCGGGGCGACGGGCGCCGGTAAAACAACAATTACCAATTTGATCAACCGTTTTTACGACATTCACAGCGGAACGATTACCTACGACGGTATCCCGATTACCAATATTAAGAAAGAAGACCTGCGGCGCTCGCTCGGCATCGTCTTGCAGGAGGTAAATTTATTTACCGGCACTATTATGGAAAATATCCGTTTTGGTAACTTGGATGCAACCGATGAACAGTGCATTGAAGCGGCAAAACTTGCCAATGCCCACAACTTTATTATGATGTTGCCCCACGGCTATAATACGGTTATTGAAGGGAACAAGAATTCCCTTTCGCAAGGGCAGCGGCAGCTTTTGTCCATCGCCCGCGCCGCAGTCTCCGACCCGCCGGTTATGATTATGGATGAAGCGACCTCCTCCATCGACACGCGAACCGAAGCCCTCATTCAAAAAGGTATGGATAGGCTGATGGAAGGCAGAACTGTTTTTGTCATCGCCCACCGCCTTTCCACCGTTATGAACTCCGACGTGATCATGGTCTTGGATCACGGTGAAATTATCGAACGCGGAGACCATGAGAGCCTTATGGACAAACGCGGAGTCTACTACAAACTATACACAGGCCAAATCGAACTCGATTAGTGCATATATAATAGAAAAGAGATCCTTCGGATATTTTTATAGTAACTACAATAGCTGTACCGGAGTGAGCCTTGAGTCTCACTTCCTATCGATTCTCAAACGGACGCTAGGGATTATAATTCTTAGCGTCCGTAATTCGAATCAATTACACTCGCTATTGTTGTTACTATAAAATCCGAAGGGCTCTTTTTCTTTTTTGAAAATAGAGTTATGTAGCCTATGTATAGTTGTAGTATGAGAAAAAACTAGACGAGCTTGTGGACGTTTTTATAATAGCTGTAATGAGGCTCCGGATTGAGCCTATGGTCTCAATCACTACCGTGCTTCAAAGAGGGAGTAGGGAATAAATTCCTTACTCCCTCTAATTCACATCGGTTGCTCTTTCCCATTACTGCTATTATAAAGTCCGAAAGGTGATATGTACCCCCTTTACTGGACAAACCAGTAAAGGGGGTATTTATTATGCGTTACTCATTCGAATTCAAAATGAAATGTGTCGAATTATATCGGAAAGGAACATGGGTAGAAACTCCTGAAAATGTTATGCAAGAGAGTTTTAGAAGAAAAATATTGAATTGGGATAAAATTGAAAAGATTCATGGTCCTAAAGGATTGGAGCGTGTCAAAAAACAAAGAAATTGGACGGTAGAAGAAAAATTGACATTTGTTTTACAGGTTTTAAATGGGAAAGCTCTATCAGAGGTTGCTTTTCCAGCGGGAATAAGTGTCGGATTATTAGGTTCTTGGGTTCACAAGTATAAAACTTATGGATATAATGGTTTAAAGAATAAGAAAAGACGACGACCATTATCTAAGGAGCCTATTATGAATAAAAAAGATGTGCCTGATAACCTTTCAGAATCCGAACGAGAAGAATTAGTTAGATTACGTGAACGAAATGCATATTTAGAAGCTGAAATTGCTGTTATAAAAAAACTGAGAGCCTTGAGAAAAGAACAGGAAGCTGCGCTTCTCAAGGCGAGAAAGCAGCGATCATCAAGGAATTACGAGAAGTAGGATACCAACTAAAACATCTTCTTAAAGCGATGAAAATGGCTAAATCTACTTACTATTTTGAATTGAATAGAGTTGATGCTGTAGCTGAGAAGAATAGTGATTTATTATCAGAAATCCAAAAAATCTTTCATGAAAATAAAGGTATATATGGCGTTAGAAGAATTTATCAAGAACTTTGTCGTAGAGGCTACGTTGTTAATCATAAAAGAGTTCAACGTCTTATGCATGTAAATGGATTGTTTGGAAAACGCCCTAAAGAAAAATACCATTCTTATCAAGGCAATGTTGGGAAAGTTGCTGATAATATTATTAACAGAGATTTTACGGCCGATAGGCCACTTCAAAAATGGAGTACAGATGTATCTCAATTCACTTTTCCTTGGGGAAAATGTTTCTTTTCTCCAATTTTAGATATGTCTACTAATGAAATAATCTCCTATGATCTTTCTCTAAATCCCAACTTAGAACAGGTTCAAAGGATGCTAAATATAGCTTTCAAAAAATTCCCTGATGTTAATGGATTGATTCTTCATTCTGATCAAGGTTGGCAATATCAACACGCATTTTATCAAAGGTCATTAGAAGAACGAGGGATTATTCAATCAATGTCCCGAAAAGGAAATTGTTATGATAATTGCATTATAGAAACATTTTTCGCCAGAATGAAGAACGAAATGTTCTACGGTTTTGAAAAGGAATATTCTACTTTTAAGGAATTTCAAACAGCTGTGGAAGAATATATAGATTATTACAATAACAAAAGAATTCAAGAAAAAACAAAATGGATGCCACCTGTTCAATACAGGGAAGCATCCATGTGTTCAGCTTAATTTAAAAATGTGTCCAGGATTCTGGGTACATATCAAGGGCGCAGTATTTTTTATTTAGCGATAGATTTGTGCTGTGTATAGTTGTAGTGCGAATAAAGGCACTAGAAAAGAGACTATATTTGGATGTATTTCAATCCGAAGGTCTCTTTTTCTTTTGTATAAATGAAATGTGATTTGACTTTATATAGTTGTATCCAAATGGAAAAGTAGAAGGTGTCGCTTGTGAATTCGGTGAATTATTTTCAAAAAAATAAGTTGAAAGGGCTTAATTACAGATGGATTCGACGTTTGTAATCTATGTTAAACATTGTGAAAATGTAAATTAATGCCTGAGTGAGGAAATTATTTGCAATCATTTTTTGGGTATGTTACTATGTTCCGGCAGTCAAAAATGAAAGGAAGAGATAAATGAAAAAACTATCTGCAAAATTATTAGTTATTGTAACTTTATTAGGTCTTGTAGGACTATTTTCAAATACAGTAGCACAAGCAGCGGCTCCAGAAGTAGTTACTGTAAACATCGCTGATTTAACAAAAGAACAACGTGAAGCGATTCAACCAGGTCAACCTACACCTGCAAAAGAAGGCGAACGTACTTTATTAGTATATGCGTACGACAAAAACGCATGTCAATTAGCACCAGCTTTACCAGAAACTGGTACTGGTTCACAAGTTTTGATGATGGTTGCAGGAATTGTAGCCTTAACAGGTGCTGCATACTTCTTAGTATCAAACAAAAATGGTAAGAAGATTGTTTTAATGGCAGGTCTTGTATTATCAGGAGCAGTTGCTGCAACATCAGTTGTATCTGCGAATGAAACATTATCAGATGACAGCTGCTACAAATATGTAGGGTTCCTTCGTGAGTCTGGTGAAACAACGACTGTGTCAACAACTTCAACTGAAGCGACTACAGAAGCTACAACAGCAGAATCAACTGAAGCAACTACAACTACAGAAGAGACTACAGAATCAACAACAGAGTCTACTACAACAACAGAAACAACAACTACTACAGAGTCAACTACGACTACTGAAGCAACAACAACTACTACAACAACGACTACATCAGAATCTATCGTTGTAGGAGATATGGATCACTTATAATCCGAATTGAAAATACGACTGGCGAGGGCAACTTCGCCAGTTTTTTTGTTTGTTCCTAAAGACAGGGAAGAGTAATTTTGAAAAGTTTGTGAATTTACACGGGGATGAATTGTGTTTCGAGGAAAGTTATGTGATAATG
>CALAEM010000108.1 GCA_937890985.1 uncultured Treponema sp.
CCGAGGATGAGCTCCGTCGTTTACAAAGACTAAATATTTATTAAAATAGATTTTAGTGAAAAAATAATGGTTGACATTTTCAGTTTTTAATTTTATAATAAAATATGGACTTTGTCTTTTTGTTTAGGCTTATTTCGTATATTGCTTTTTTTATTTTCCAGATTATTTTAATCTTTTTTGCACAGAAAGCTCTCAAACTTAAAGGGCTTGCAGAATCCGAAAAAAAACTTTTAACTGGAGTGCTGGTGCTTTTTGTTTCGTTGATAATCACTGGCATTTTAAGTATCTTGTACAAAGCGAGTTGGGCGTTGTACGTCAATGCTGTGCCTGCGATTATCGGCTCTGCAATTACTATAGTTTTTATGATGCGGTTTGTAACCTTGAGAATCGAAGAAGCAAGACACGTCCAGGAAATCGAAGCTGAAGCTCTCAAGATAGCTGAAATTAACAACATAACCGATGAAACGTATTTGCGGGCTAAAAACTTGTTGCCGCTCGGAAACGACTTTTTGGTGCTGACTGCGAACGTAATTCGGAAAAAGCTCACTCGTCAGCAAATTTACGATTTCGTTTTGGAGCACATGATTTCCGAGGCGTTTGCTGACGGCGGACTTGTGTTGATTGTGGACGGCGAAGACGAAGTTTTGAAGGTGAAATCGTTCAAGGGTGTTTTTCCGCCGCCGTATCAGTTGCCTGCCGATGTGCCGCTGCAACAAAACCGCGTTGAAACTAGCTTGAAATATGCGCAGTTTCCGTTCGAGGGAAATATTTTTGCCGATGTGGCACGCAGTGCGCAGCCTCTTTTGGTGAAGGATGCACAGGCGGACGACCGTATTTTCAAAAACGGCGATGATTTTTTCTTGAAGGCGGGAAGTTATTTGTTTTTGCCGTTTTTGAGCAACGGGCAAGTTACGGGTTTGACGGTTTTGTCGCGTTCGGTTGATTCGCCGCCTTTTACGGAAAGCGATGTCGAAATTTGCACCATTTTGGCGGATTATAGTTCGACTTCAATTCACATTGTAAACAGCCTTGACGAAGAAGCCGAAAAAGACACAATTGCGAACGAAAAAGAGCTTGCAACGAAAATCCAGAAGCTCTTGCTGCCTGAGAAGCTGCCTCGCTTCCCAGAAGTCGATACGAGCGTGTATTTTCATGCGGCAAGCGGTATTTGTAGCGACTACTACGATATTATACGCATTGGAGATGATAAAATATTTTTTGTTATGCTTGACGTTGCGGGCAAAAGTATTCAAGCTTCCATTATTATGATTATGATAAGAACGCTTTTGCATTTAACCACTAATACAAACCAGCCATTGGGAACAACTTTGGATTGGGTAAATAAAGGCGTTACAAAAAAGATAAGTATCGACCACTTTGCGGGACTTGCGTTGGTGCAATACAACATTCGGGAGCAAAAGCTGTATTATTCTGGGGCGGGCAATATGTCGATTTCGATTTTCCGTGCCGCGTCTCAAAAGTTTGAGCGTGTTCGTCAAAACACTGACGCAATCGGTATCGATGTGAATTCGCGTTACGAAGTTGCTGAAATTGCAGTTAACAAAAACGATGTGCTGATGCTTTATAGCGATGGAGCGATTGAGGCGTTGGATAGACGCGGTGAAAGTTTTTCGCTAGTTCGTATGTATGAAATTGTTGGTGTAAACGCCGCAAAGCCTGCAAAGGACATAACGCAAAGTTTGAAAAAAGCATACAGTGAGTTTTTGGAAGGCGTTCCAGACCACGACGACCGCAGCGTTTTGGTTGCAAAAATTAACTGAGCAGGCTTTGCTTGCTAGTTCATCGCTTGGGGCGTTTAACAGGTTAAGTGCTGGCACACGTTGGCACCGAAGGTGCCTGAGGCGTTGCTTCGGTGAATGAGGGGCAATGTTGAATGGACGTTGCGGAAAAGATTTGAGGCAAGCTGTAGGTTGGGAGATATACTCGTTCCGTGCAATTTTTGGAAGTTGTTTTTAACGTGCCGATTGATTCGGCGTTTTTTTATAAAAGCTGCGATGCGGCGGTGAGCGGAGTTGGTAAAAGGGTTTCGGCGTATTTTGGGAAGCGTAAACTCGTTGGTTTTGTTGTCGGCGAACGCGATGAGTTGCCACACGACTTTCCTGTAGACGTTGAAGTGAAAGCAATCGAGCGGTTTATCGATGCGGAAGTGCTTTTTACGGAGCAACAAATCCGTTTTGCAAAAAAAATTGCGGAGTTTTATCTTTGTTCGGCCGGTGAAGTGCTTTCATGTATGTTGCCATCTGCAAAACGGGAAAATTCTGCCGACGGTTTTGGATTGAGCGTTCTTGAGTTTGCATCACAGAGGATTGTACTTTCAGATGAGCAGCAAAATGCAGTCAACGAAATTAGTGCGACAATCTTTCAAAAAGAGCAAGCCTTTTTTTATCTTTTTGGAATTACTGGCTCTGGCAAAACGGAAGTGTATTTGCAGGCGATTAAGGCGGCATTGCAAAAGGGGCTTGGCGTTATTTATCTGGTGCCAGAGATTGCGTTGACGCACCAAACGATTGAAGCTCTCGCAGCAAGGTTTGGGGATTCGGTTGCGGTGCTGCATTCTGGGTTGACCGCCAGCAAAAAACTTGCACAGTGGAGACGTTGCCTTTCTGGTGAAGCAAAGGTCGCCGTCGGAGCAAGAAGTGCAATTTTTGCACCAGTGCAGAATTTGGGTTTGATTATAATGGATGAGGAGCACGACGGCTCGTACAAATCTGGGTCAACTCCACGCTATCACGCAAGGCAGGTTGCTATGATGCTTTCAGGACTTGCGGGTTGCCCATTGGTTATGGGGTCAGCCACACCGTCGGTTGAAGCTTGGCATGCGATGCAATGCGGTGTTTTAAAAAAGCTCACGTTAACAAAACGCTTGTCAGGCGGTTGCCCGCCTGACATAGAAATCGTTCCGATACAAGGTAAATCTTGCTCGCTGTCAAAAATCTTAATTAACGAAATGAAAGCGGCAAAGGCGGAAGGAAAGCAGTCGATTGTGTTTTTGAATCGGCGGGGCTTTGCACATTTTTATGTTTGCTATTCTTGCGGGTTTCAGCTGATGTGCAAGAATTGCTCGATTCCGATGACTTGGCACAAAAAAGACCGCGTGATGAAGTGTCACTATTGTGGGTGGCAAACGACGCCGCCTGAAAAGTGCCCAGAGTGCGGCTCTCTTGAAGCAGGGTATGCGGGTTTCGGGACGGAATTTATCGAGGCGGAAATAAGGCGGTTTTTGCCTGAGTGTACGGTTGCCCGCGTCGACACGGATAGCGTCGCTTCTTCGGCTTCGTTGCAAGAAACGCTTAAAGCTTTTCGCGAGCAAAAAATCGATATTCTTTTGGGGACGCAGATGGTTGCGAAGGGGCTGAACTTTCCGCGAGTGAAGCTTGTCGGGATAGCTTTTGCCGACACAGGTTTGCAGATGCCCGACTTTCGAGCGGCAGAACGTACCTTTGCCTTGATAACGCAAGTTGCGGGGAGGGCTGGTCGGTTTATGCCAGATGGACGGGTAATCATTCAAACGCTTCGTCCGACGCATCCTGCGATTGTGTTTGCGAAGTCTGGAGCTTTGCGAGAGTTTTACCAGATGGAGCTTGAACAGCGGCAAGAGTTCGGATATCCGCCTTTTGTGCGTCTTTTACGGATTGTGTTCCGAAGCAAAAAGAAAGAGCAGGCGGTTCAGGCTTCAGATGAGGCGGCTATTTTTTTGCGGAAAATCTTGCCAGAGCAGGCTGAGCTTTTGGGACCAGCGGATTGTGTTTTGTCTATGATTGCGGGAAACTACCGCCGGCAGATTTTGCTAAAAGCACCGAAAATCGGAATGCTGCAAAAGGCGGTGCGACATTTAACCGAAGCGTACAAGATGCCTTACGCAGTGTACGCGGAGATAGACGTTGACCCGATTTCACTTTTGTGAATTACTTGTCGCGGCGAAGTTGAATTTTTGAATAGCAATTGGCGGTTGAACAGCGTCCACGTGACGGGCGTTCAAGAGTGTGCAATGACGCAGGTCAATTTCAACGATTAAAATATCGATACCGTAAATTGACCTGCGTCATTCTTGAACCCAACTGCCTAAAAAGCTTTGATACACGATGGGCTTTTGGTGGCGGAGAAGTCGCCACAAAAAGCCCCGTGGATAAGCATTCGGTGAATGACGAATAGTCGCACGTTGAAAGCTCTTGATTTCAGTGATTAATTGCAGCTTCGATGTTACCGCTTTTCAGTGTCGGTGAATTATACTCCCATGCGGTTTATAATCGTGTCGAGCATTTCGTCAACCACCGAAATAAACCTTGCAGAAGCCGAATAGCCATACTGGAATTTGATAATGTCCGAAAGTTCCTCGTCAACGTTCACGCCTGAAATCGCGTCGCGCATATTGTGAAGCTCCGACAAAATAGCTTTCTGGGTTTCCATTGAGCGTTGGGCTTGCTCGCCTTTTAAGCCGATGAGGGTAACGCTTTCGGCGAAGTACTCGTCGAATGTCCTCGTGTTGCCGACCATCACAGGCGTGTTGCGTATGCTAGCGATTGCTAGAGCGGCTCGGTTATCGCCAGGGTACGGCAAGCCTTCAGGGCTTTTGTAACCTGCGGCGATATTGTTTATGTCAGTGCGGATAACTGGATTGATTTCCATCCAGCCCGAAGGATGGGCGATAGGAGCAACCGCATGCTGAGTTCCGGTATTCTGTGCCAAAGCATTAACCGCATTTGCCTGCTGCCAATCATAGGCGTTCTCCGCTCCGCTTCCAGCGAGAATACCGCTGTAGCCTGCCAAAAAGCGACCTGAGTCCTCGATGTGGCGGATAACAAAGTCGGGGTTGTCGATGCTTTCTGCGGTAGTTGCCTTTAACACAAGTTTGCTGTTTTGGTCGAGGTAAGCGACAACTTCCGTGTTTGACTGATTAATGCGGGCAATCACATCGGCAACCATATCTGTTGAATGATAGGCGACTTCAATGTTGCCGTTTGCTCCCGAAAGTGTGAGCGTCCCTTCAAGCCCGATTTGAGCTCGCGGGTCTAACTCGTAACTTCCGGTAATTCTGAAAATATAGCTTGCGTCGTATTCGCCGTCGCCGTTTCGGTCAAAATTTCCGTCAGCATTGTTGATAAAATACTGCTCCTTAAAAAAGTCGATTCCGCTTTTTCCGTTAAGAGCTACTGCGTTTCGATGAACGTCGTTTACCAAATCCACAAAGTTCATCGCCATATTGTCCAAGTTGCGAATTTCGTTGCGGACATCCACATCGCGCAACTCAAATAACGCAGCGAGTTTGCCGCTTGAAAAGTAAGCTTTTTCGCCGAAGTCCTTCCACATCACATCGGAATAGCCTTCGTTATTGATAACTGGAACAACGTCGAACTGACGGAATTTTTTTCCCTGAACCAATTCACGCCCTGCCGTATAGATGATATAAGTTTCATCTTCATCAACCTTCGTTACTGAAATGTCAATGAGGTTTGCCAACTTTTCGGTTAAAACGTCACGTTTATCCATTAAGTCATTCGGATTGTCGCCCATTGCCTTCGATTTTACGATTTCAGCATTTAAGTCAGCAATGCGTTTTGCAATGTCGTTCACCTGCTTGACCGTCGCCTCAATGTCTCCGTTGATCATATCCCGAATGCCAGTTAGCCCCTTGTACTGATGATGAACTGCATCCTGCAAAGTTGTTCCACGCGTGAGTACCACTTGACGTGCAGAATTTGACTCAGGATACACCGAAAGCTCTTGCCAACCGTCCCAAAATTCATCCAGACGTGTTCGCAAGGAAACTTCCTCAGGCTCGTTGTAAACCTCTTCAAGCATCAAAATGTATTTGTCTCGAGTGTCCCAATAGCCCATATCGTAGGTTTCGCCGACGATACGCGTGTCCAGCAATTCGTCGCGTAAACGCGTTATCGAGCCGACGTCCACGCCCTGCCCGATTTGTCCCGGAGTTTCCGCACGCGAAAGGTCGGGGCGATACAAAGGCTCAAACGCATTCAAGTTCACGCGTTGGCGAGTGAAGCCCTCCGTTGATGAGTTCGAAATATTGTGACCAGCGGTTTGAACAGCCTGCCTATGTGCAAATAAACTTCTTTTTCCCAATTCTATTGACGCAAATGTTGACATACGTATCTCCTCATTAAAAAGTACCTTACTCTTTGTTTATCGGAAAATGCACCAAAGAATTAAGCATTTTATTTCTTTCACCGAAAGATTTTCGCAAAATGACCGAGCGTCCAATTTGCCATTGTAGCCATTCACCGAAAGTGCAACCGATGTGGAGCCTTAAAATCCTTGCAAGGATTTTAAGGCTCCTAGCTTGTGCAAGATGCAGAGTTAGCATACAAACTCGAAGTCACTTTTGCGAAGCAAAAACCAGCCATGGATGGCTGTGTACATAAGCAACAGCGTACAAGGATGTACGCTTTTAAACACTGGTGCTAACGCCAGCCAATTTTTGAACCAGCGTTAGTGTCAGCAGCGTCCACGTGACGGCGGTTCAAAAATTGGCACAGGACGCCAGTCAATTTAAAATATCTGTATTCTGAATGATTGTAAATTGACTTGGCGGTATTCGGTTATTGCTTTCTGTAAAGGTAGGACGGCAAGCGGCAACATCCCCGCCAAGGATGGCGGTGTACAAAATCACTATCGAGTTTTTCAAGCGAAAAACTCGAAGTTCAAAAATTGGCACGGACGCCAATTTTTGAACCGCCCTGTGAGTTGCACTTTCGGTGAATGGAGATGCGAAAACGTGGTGAGGACTATTTTGTGTGCGGATGCATATTGAAAAATCGGTTGTATTTTGGTATACTGACGGACTGCGTGGATTGTGTTCTGCAAGAGTTACAATTGTAGATACAGCTACTGAAGGAGTTCGTTGTGGAAAAGAAATTTTCTTTCAAAAAAGAAATTTGTTTGGAAAATTTTGTTTTTCTGGTTTGTTTTTTTGGTTTTTTTATCGGGGTTGGCTCGGTGATGGGCGGCATCAATATGTTAAAAACTATGATGGAAACTGGTTTTGACCTTTTGATTAACATTTGCTTTTATTTGATGGCGGTTGCTGTTTTGGCAGGTGCGGTGTCTGGGCTTTTTTCGGAGTTTGGCGTTGTTGCACTCATCAACAATATGCTAGCTAAATTGATGAAGCCTTTGTACGATTTGCCTGGGGCTGCTTCTCTGGGGATGTTGAATTGCTATCTTTCGGATAATCCTGCGATTTTAACTTTTGCTGATGACGATAACTTTCGCCGATATTTTAAGCAATATCAGCTGCCAGCATTAACCAACCTGGGGACTGCTTTTGGGATGGGATTTATCACAACGACGGCGATGATGGGCTTGAACGTGAAATCTGCATTACCTGCTGCACTAATCGGGAACGTCGGGGCGATTGCTGGAAGCATTGTTTCCGTCCGCTTGATGATTTTCTTTTCCAAACGAATGTTTGGGACGGATGCACCAGTTTCGACAAAGCAAACCGAAACCGTCCCAGAGCATATGCGTACAGTTCGTACTGGGAGTGCAGGCTCGCGTTTTATCCAGGCAATGATTGACGGCGGAAAATCTGGTGTAAATATGGGCGTTGCAATTATTCCGGGCGTTGTGATTATCTGCACGATTGTGATTATGCTGACAAACGGGCCGAGCATCGACGGAACATATACAGGGGCAGCACGCGAAGGGATCGCACTTCTTCCGTGGATTGGCAGAAAACTTTCGGTGATACTTACTCCGCTTTACGGATTTAGCTCGCCTGAAGCAATTTCCGTTCCGATAACTGCACTAGGTTCGACGGGTGCAGCGTTGGGCATGATAAAAGAAATGGCTTCTGCGGGAAAAATAACCGCAAATGAAATTGCGGTTTTCACAGCAATTTGTATGTGTTGGTCAGGTTACATTTCGACACACGTTGCAATGATGGATGCACTTGATACGAGAGAGCTAGCAGGCAAAGCGATTTTAAGCCACACTATCGGCGGTTTGGTTGCAGGCTTTGTTGCACATATACTTGCATTTTTATTGTAAAACTTTTTGGAATTTATGGAAAAAGATAAAGGAAAATTTTATGAGATATAATTCAAAAAACGCGGTGTACACATTGCTCATTTTGATTCTGGTGGGCTTGGCGTTTGGTACGGGTTTTTTTATTTCAAAGGTACAATTCAATGGTGCCGCTCAACAGCAAGCTATTGTTCGCATGACTAGCAATCAAGCGCAGTCTGCGGCGGTTAATGCAGTTGCGGTTAACGATACGAATTATACGCAGGACGAGCTTCAAAATATCCGCGTTTATGAAAACTTAAACGAAGCGGTTGTTAACATTTCGACGCAGGTGCTGGGAATGAGCCTTTTGTTTGAGCCTGTGCCAATGGATGGAGGCACGGGTTCGGGAGCTATTGTTGACCAAAGCGGATACATCGTTACGAACACGCACGTCATCGAAGATGCCGTGAAAATTTATGTGTCGCTTTATAATGGAGACCAGTACGAAGCTCAAGTTGTTGGCACTGACGTGGAAAACGATTTGGCTGTTTTGAAGTTTGAGCCTCCAAAAAACATGGTGCTAAAAACCATTCCTTTTGGGACTTCGGCACACTTGAGAGTCGGACAAAAAGTTCTCGCAATTGGTAATCCGTTCGGTTTGGATAGAACGTTGACTGTCGGTATTGTTTCGGCGTTGGGACGCCCGATACGAAACGACAAAAACGTTATCATCAATAATATGATTCAAACGGACACGGCAATCAACCCAGGTAACTCTGGCGGGCCTTTGCTTGACGCAAACGGTTATTTGGTCGGTGTGAACACGATGATTTATTCGACGTCGGGAAGTTCCGCTGGTATCGGTTTTGCAGTGCCAGTTGACACGGTTCGTCGCGTTGTTCCTGAGCTGATAAAATACGGCAAAGTTACTCGAGGCACAATTGACGCTCAGCTTGTGCAAATGAATACCGCCATTGCAAATGCGTCAAATTCATCTATAAATTATGGCTTATTGGTGTCGTCGGTTGACAGCGGAAGCAATGCAAAAAAAGCTGGCTTGCAAGGCGGCACAAAGCAGGTTCGTTACGGTTATGGCAGGAATAGCTCAATCCTCTATTTGGGAGGCGATATTATCGTTGCGATAAACGGACAAGCCGTAAAGCAGTTCTCGGATTATTATAGCTTGCTCGAAGATAAAAAACCGAATGATGAAGTAACGCTCACTGTTTTGCGAGGCTCAAAAGAAGTAACGCTAAAAGTGCGGCTTGTTGCTCGAAATTAGTTTCGCGATGCTTGTAATCGGGGTTGACCCCGGCTTGGCGTTTACTGGCTTCGGAATTATCGAGGCGAATGGTTCACGCTTTGTCCATGTTGAGCACGGGGTTATTGCAACAAAAAAAGAAACACCGCACGGTATGCGTCTTCTAGCTATCTATGATGGCATATCAGACTTAATCGAAAAATACAAGCCGTCTGCTGCTGGAATTGAAAGTTTGTACTTCGCGAAGAACGTTTCAAGTGGACTTCTGGTGTCGCAAGCCTTGGGCGTGATTTTGCTGGCGTTTAACCAACATACGATTCCCGTGTGCGAAGTTGCTCCGAATACTGTGAAAAAAACGGTTACTGGCGTGGCTCAAGCCGACAAAAATCAAGTCCAGCAATGCGTGAAATTGTTGCTGGGCTTGCACGAGGTTCCAAAGCCAGACCACGCAGCCGACGCACTAGCTATTGCGATTTCGGCAGTAAATAATGGTGGACTTTAGAAACGACAAAGTTATATTTAGCTTTTTTGATTTTTACGATTCGAGCCTAAACCGCAATTGACGCACACCTTGTTTTGCAAAGCAGTTTGGCACTGCAAGCGGTAAACGTCAATGAGCGGTGTGCGTTGCTATTTACGCTAGAGCTTTTCCCACACGGAAAAGTTTTTAGTGTTACGTAAGATGAGTGTCTCCTCGCCAAAAACTCGCTGGTGCTTTTCACTAGCTGACTTCCTTGTCAGCCCCGCGATGTTTGCGTAAAATGCAGTGGCAAATGATGGCAACCAGAGGTTGCCTGTGAGTTGAACATTCGGTGAATGACTACAATGAGACGTTGAGTGTTTTCGCGTCGAGTCGGAACTGCGTGTTATGAAAATCTTTTGGACACGGTTTCGAGAATCTCCAAAGTTTTTGCGATTTCATCGAGCGTGTTAAAAAACGAAAAGCTAAAACGTACCAAGCCTTGTTCTTTTGTGCCGAGAGCTTCATGGAGACGCGGTGCACAATGGGCACCTGGTCGTGTCGCGATTCCGTATTCCTCGTCCAAAAGCAAACTGATTTCGCTTGAGGGGACAGCACCGATGTTGAGTGAGACAATCGCGGAGGTTTTTTCGCAATTTGTGCTGCCTGCGATTTTCACGGACGGAATTGATTTTAAGCCTTTGATAAATTCTTGCCTTAGCGTGCGAAGATGTGCAGCGATTTTTTCGGTGCCTGTTTCAAGCACAAATTCTGCCCCGCCACGCAAACCCATAAAACCAGGAACATTCATCGTGCCGACTTCAAAGATGTCAGGCATTTGGTGCGGGTGAAAGTGATTAAACGAATCGAAGCCACTCCCGCCCGAAAAAACCTGCTGAAAATCAAACTTGCCGTTTACGCAAATCGCACCTGTGCCGCCTGGGCCGAATAAGCCCTTGTGTCCCGTGAAGCAAAAAATAGAATTGTCATAATGCGACATATCAATCTGGCAAGTTCCCGCTGTTTGGGACGCATCCACAATTAGAATCAGGTTGTGCTTTTTTGCAATTTTATGCACTAGTTCCAAGTCAGTTTTATTTCCGGTGACGTTCGAAGCATGTGTTACCACGATTGCTTTGGTGTCCTGCTGTATCAACGCCTCAAACTCATCGTAATTCAAAACTGCATCCTCGCCGATACCGACATGAGACACCTGCACGCCCTTTAACCCAAGCTCATACAGAGGACGCAAAACAGAATTATGCTCCGTCACGGTTGTTATCACGTGTGTGTCAGACTCAGTAAAAAGCGATGACAACACCAAGTTCAAACTTGCAGAACCGTTTTGCGTGAGTGCGACTTGCTCAGGCTCGGCGAGGTGAAAAAGTGCTGCCAGTGATTCGCGCGTTTTATATATTTGCTCAAGAGCATTTAATGCCGTTCGGTGTGAACCGCGTCCAGGGTTGCCGTACTGTCCCGAGCTGATACCTTCCATCATTAACTCAATCACACGAGCAGGCTTTACCAATGTCGTTGCAGCGTTATCAAAATAAATCATAGCGTATTGTATCAGGTAAGCACAGCTTTTGCAAGGGTACGGTTCAAAAATTGGCGACGTTTTTCAAAAATATAGTTTTTGAAAAACTCGAAAGTCAATTTACAATAATTAAGTATGCAGATATTGTAAATTGACTGGAATCCGTTCCAATTTTTGAACTTCGAGTTTGTATGCTAACTGTGTCTGATGAACAGTTGGCATACAAACATCGTGGGCTTTTATACCGCGTCCATCCTTGGACGCAATCCATTTCAGCCACGGATGATTGGTTTCGGAGCGTAATTCGCTTAACGCGTATTATTCAAAAAGTTTAAAATAAATGCCTTTAAGTTTTTTCAGAAGGCTCCTCCATTTCAAGTTTGAACAATTAACTTTTAAGCCATCGAGAAAACTTTTGCGGCTTTAAAAGCAAAAAAGCTCGACCGTGGAAAAGCTATCGAAAACTATAGCTTAAAAGTAGCAATGTCTTGACAGTGACGGTTTTATGGCAGCCAAACAGTCAAAGGATTTATTGTCGCACCTTGTTTGTAAACAGTGAAGTGCAAATGTGGACCAGTGCTTCGTCCCGTGCTTCCGACGCTTCCTATGCGTGTCGCTGTTGTAACGTAGCTTCCTGGTTTTGTCGAGATAGCACTCAGATGTCCGTACATGGTTTGGTACCCAGAGTGATGCACGATGATAACATAGTTTCCATATATGCTACTGTAACCGCAAGCACGCACCGTACCTGCTAACGCTGGATGCACGGGAGCACCGCGATATGTCGCAAGGTCGACTCCGTTGTGAAAACTACGTCCGCCAGTAAATGGGTCTCGTCGCCAGCCATAGCCTGAAGTAAATCGATAACCCGAGCGAAGCGGTGTCATAAAAAGGTCTCCGTTAATTTCCTGCAACGTCGCCCAATCCAATTTTGCATCTGGCAAAAAAACGATTGAGCCTTCTGCAAGACCGTCGTCTTTGATTGAATTTACCAAAGCAAACTTTTCCAGCGATATTTTATATGTGTCAGAAATTGAGCCAGCTGTATCGCCACCTTTTACAGTGTAAACAATTCCGTCGAGTGACGGTATTTTCAAAATTTGGTTGATTTGCAAAGTGCGAGTGTTTTTTAATTTGTTGATGCTGATGATTGCATCTTGACTAACGCCAAACCTTTCAGCAATGCTGCCGACGATGTCGCCTTTCTGCACAACATACACCGAATAATACAGGTCAGAAAGAGCAAGCGGGTCAATCGCCGCATCAGGCGGAATAGTCGGCAGTTTTTTGTCGCCGCCGCCCATGCCAGTATTCGGCACATCAGCCACATAATTCTGCATCACCGCAAAAACAGCCCCGAAAACCATCACGAGTAGAACGCCGACCAACAACGCAAACTTAACTTTACTTTTCATCTTAATAACAACAACCCAACTAATATACTGTAACCAATTATCGGAATATCCATCAAAATCATAAATAGAAACCGCCAAAAACCTGAAGCTTTTATGCGTCGACAAATCGTAACTTTCACAATCACATCATCATACTCCGGAACCTTCATGCACCTAAGCTATAATTTGTCAAATGAGCAAAGGAATACTTCGCCCGACAAAAATGCTCGCCAAAAAAAGTCATTAAATTGACGAGCATTTTCTCAAAGCGACTACTCTATTAAAGTCAACACTTTTGTCGGGCAGCCTTCCACGCAAGCACCGCAACTCGTGCAAGTTGTGTAGTCGATTTTCGGAATACCATCGACCAGCTTCAACGCCTGCACTGCACACACTCTTTCGCACTTGCCGCATTTGATGCAGCCACGTTTGCAGTTTTTCATAATAACTTGTTTTCGTGGATTGCGGCAGTTGCACAATGCAAGAGCTCCTTTTGTGTTTTTCGGTAACAAGTACAAAATATGCTGCGGACATTGTGCGACACAAATACCGCAACCTGTGCATTTTTCTTCGTCGATGGCAACTAGTCCGTTGTCGAGAACGCTAATTGCATCAAACGGACAGGCTACCGCACAGTCGCCAAAACCGATACAGCCCCAGTCGCATTCCTTCGTGCCGTTAATCGACGTTTTCGCTGCGGCACAAGTTTTAACCCCGACGTAATTTGCCTTCGGTTTTGAAACTTCGTAGCAGCCTTGACACAACAAATGAACAATCTTTTTTTCTGAGCTTGCCGCTTCAACGCCCATAATCTTTGAAACTTTTGAGGCAACTTCAGCAGCACCGACAGTGCATCCATTTGTTGGAGCTTCGCCTTTTGCAACGGCTGCGGCAAATCCATCACATCCAGGATATCCACAGGCACCGCAGTTTGCGCCTGGCAGAACGGCACGGACTTCTTCGACTTTCGGGTCGGTTTCAACGTGGAACACTTGCTTAAAAACACCAAGCAGAATTCCAAGCAAAAACGCAACGCCAAGAGCAACCAAGCCGCTTATAAGTATCGTATTCATAACTGACTCCTAAATATTTGTTTTCTCTTGCTTCCCATTTTAATCATTTTCACAAAATATAAAAGCTTCATTCAAACTGAACAAGGTTTTTCGGTTTTAAATGTGTTCAAATTTACATAGCAAAGCACTCTATAATACTACGATTTTATCGATATCCGCATTTAATCTCTGGTTTAATAATTTCAATCGAAAGCAATTTCACTTCAGCGTAATCGTTTTTTCATATATAAAATTACGCGTGAGAGACGTGCGACAAAGCGTTAACTGCGACAATGGTGATTGTTGTACTTGCGACAATTAACGCCTTCCACGCAAACTTAAGCGTCCTAAAAAATTCCGCCCAAGCCCACAAAGCCCAGCGACAAGAGTCCCGACGCTATAAATAAAATCGGTGTTCCTTTTAGAAACGCTGGAATCGGTGCAGAAGCTAGTTTTTTACGTAAACCAGCAAGGAGCAACATCGCAATCAAAAAGCCAGCTGCAACGCCAAGTGCATAAACCAATGCTTCGATAAAGGTATAACCTTTTGAAACCACGTCCATCGTTACTGCCAAAATAGCACAGTTTGTCGTAATCAACGCAAGGTACACGCCCATCGCACTGTATAGCGACGGTGCGGATTTTTTCAAGAAAAATTCTACGAGCTGTACCAAACTCGCGATAACCAAAATAAAAACCAACAACTGCAAGAACTCGACGTGCAGAGGCATCAAGATATACTTATAGATTGGATAAGTAACTGCCGTCGCCATAAGCGTAACAAACGTAACCGCACCACCCATCCCGATTGACTTTCCGACATCGGTTGACATACCGATAAACGGACACAATCCGATAAATCTCATCAAGATAATATTGTTGCCAACGCATGCCGCAAAAAATATAGTTATAAGATTACTCATTTAACTCTCCCTATGCGGCTGTTACCGCTTCCTTTGATTTAATTTTCCCGAGATTATCCAATAATTTTTTTACACCAGCATTGAGGGCAATCAACAAACCGAACACAAAAAAGCCGCCTGCTGGGCTGACAAAAAAACCGATGCGGTACTTTTCAGGTATAAAAACATATCCCCAGAAAGAGCCGTTTCCAAGAACTTCGCGAATTGCAGAAATCAGCACCAACACAATCATGTACCCGATGCCCATCCCGAGTGCGTCAAGAACAGCATTGACAGGTGTTTGCTTTGATGAGAAAGCCTCGACGCGTCCCATAATAATACAGTTTACAACGATGAGAGCGATAAACAACCCGATTGACTCATATAACTGCGGCAAATAGGCTTGCACAACTAATTGCACAATCGTTGTGAACGACGCGATAACGATAATAAAAATCGGAATGCGTACGTCGTTCGGGATAATTTTTCTAAAAAGGCTGATAATCAATTCGCTCATCACCAATACAAACGTCATCGAAATTCCCATTGCAATTCCAGAAAAAACTTCCGTCGTAATTCCGAGCGATGAGCACAAGCCAATCATTAAAACCAAAAGCGGATTTTCGCGGATTATACCTGCACTAAAAATTTGAAATTTACTTTTCATTATTTCGCTCCTTCGGTGAGTAATTGTTTAGTGGTTAAATATTGCAAGGCTGCTCCCGACACAGCTTTCACAATTGCGGCAACACCTTTCGAGCTGACAGTCGCTCCTGAAAGTCCTTGCACGTCAGCACCGACCTTAAAGTTTGAAGCCGCAGGTTTTCCGTCAAATTGCGAACTAAATGGAGGTTCAAGAACGCGAGTTCCAATTCCTTTTGTGTCATCGTTGGCGATAAACTTAATTGTCTTAATTGTTCCGTCCGTCCGCACGCCAATCATAATTGTTGACGAATTGTATGTCGGGCCAGTTGCCGTTATCACAACGCCAAGTGTTTCATCGTTTGACTTCACTAAGTACGCATTATTGAACTTAACAACCTTGTTGTCGGACTTAACTTCCGCTGCAATATCTTCATTAGTTTTCGCTTCGGGAAAAATTTCTGCCAAAGCTTTGGTGATATTATCTTTTGTGCGAGCTTCAATAATCGGTTCCGCAAACGAATTTACTAGTGCCAACGCACAGCACGCAATCACCGACCAAACCGTCAATGTCAATGCAAGTTTCAAAGTACTTTTCATTATTTGCCTCCTTTTACGAAGCCATATTTTTTGGGTAAAAGTGTATTTAAGTAAGGCACCAGTGCGTTCATAATCAAGATGCTGAACATAACGCCTTCTGGATTTGAACTGAAAGTACGCATAACCACAGATAAAAATCCGCAACCAGCACCGAAAATTATTCTTCCGAGTGGCGTAACCGGCGAAGTTGCGTAATCAGTTGCCATAAATACTGCACCAAAGCACAAACCGCCTGAAAGCACAGTTAAAAGCGGATCGAGCGGTTGCCCAAAAAACAGAAAGCCTAAACAGACTGCTGAAATCGCGGCTGACGCAACCATCGAAAGCGGAATTCGCCAATCGATAGTTTTAGTCGCAAGCAAAAACACCAGTGCAAGAACAATGAGAAAAATCGGAGACTCGCCCATACTGCCACCGCGGTTTCCGAAAAACAGGTCAAGGTATAAATCCTTTGAACTGCCCAAACCTAAATCAGATGCGAGCTTGCCAGCACTTAAAACAACGCCGTCAACTGGGTTGATTTTAGACAAAATTGTAGCACTTGAGAGTGCGTCCACAGAGCCTGAAAGTCCACCGAAAAAAGTGGAGCTTCGGGTTGCAACCCAAGTTGTCATCGGTTTCGCAAAGCTAATGAATGCAAATGCCCGTCCGATTAACGCTGGATTGAACGGATTTTTGCCCAAACCGCCGAAGAACTCTTTGCCAACAACAATTGCAAAAAACGCCGAAATGATTAAAATCCACAACGGAATGCTTGCAGGCATTACCAATGCCAACAAAAGCCCCGTAATAACTGCTGAAAAATCTTTTGCACGAACTGGACGCTTGATAATTGTCCGAAATGCTGACTCAAAGAAAACCGTTGCAGCAACCGAAGTAACCAGCCGCAACAAGGCTTGCAAACCATAAAGGTAAACAGAAAAAACCGCAACTGGCAAAAGTGCAATAACCACGTTGAGCATAAGCCGTTGTGTGTTTACTGGAGACACGAAATGCGGCGAGTTAGAAAGATAAATTTCATTCAAGTTGCTTTTCGGTGCAGCGGTAGTATTCGCCTTTGCTGCCGATGCTTCAGCACCTTGTTCTTTTTTTATATCGCTCATACTACACACCTGCCTTTTCTTTCATAGCTTCTTGTTTTGCTTTTTCTTTCATCATACGCTCCCGTGCAAGCATCTTGCCGACTTTGAATTTTTGCACCAGTTGCACACGTGCCGGACAAATATACGAACACGTTCCGCACAAAACGCAATCATTCAATCCGCAGCGGATTGCGTCATCTAAATCATTGCGTGCAAGTGCCTGAGCAATCAGTACTGGCGTCAAGCGACAGCTACATATCTCAACACACTTTCCGCAACCAAGACACGTATCTTCTTCTTCGAGAGTTGTTTCCGCCTTCGTTAAAAATAAAACGCCTGATGTGTTTTTTTCAATCGGGAAGTCTGCATTTTTCATCGTAAAGCCCATCATCGGACCACCAGATATAATTTTAGTGATGCTTTCCTGCAACGTGATAACTTCTGGGATTAAATCCGAAATGCAGGTTCCAATCGGTGCGATAATGTTTTGCGGGTTTGCACAAGCACCGCCAGAAATCGTCAATGGACGGTCAATCAAAGGCTTTCCGAGGCGGAAAGCTTCCGATATTGCTTTAAGTGTCGCAACGTTATCAATAATGCAGCCGATTTGATACGGCAAGCCACCCGAAGGTATTTCTCTGCCGACCACCGCCAATGTAATATTCTTTTCGCCACCTTGCGGGTATTTGGTTTTGCACAATTGGACTGAAATATCGTACGCACCTTTTGCAACCGGGTTCGACTTTGCTTTTCGGATTGCATCTTCAAGTGCAGGCAGGATGCTGCGTTTGTTTTCCTCAAGTGCGATAATTCCTTTTTCAGCACCTGTAATCCGCATGACAATAGCTAGCCCGTCGATAATGTCGCCCGCATTTTGCTGCATTGTCGCTGCATCAATACACAGGTACGGCTCGCATTCTGCACCGTTAGCGATAACATAATCGATTTTCGAGCCTGCTGGCGGACTTAGCTTTACATGCGTTGGAAATGACGCTCCGCCCATGCCTGTGATTCCAGTATTCTTTATGCGTGCAAGTGCATCATCGTGCGTGCATGTAAACGGATCGAGTGGTTCCATAAAACTTTCGGTGTTTTGCCCGTCATCTTCAATCATGATACAAAGCTTATCCACATTTCCAGTACAGAGGTGAGTCTCTATTTTTTTTACAGTGCCAGAAACCGACGCATGCACCGGTGCCGACATAAACTTATCCGAAGCAGCGATTGTTTGACCACGAGATACCACGTCGCCTACCTTCACAAGCACGTCATTCGGAGCTCCGCCCTGGGAAACGGGAATCCAAACGTGATTAGTGGAAGGCTTCACTATTTTTATTTCCGCTTCCGCAGAAATAAGCTTCATTTCAGGCGGATGAACGCCACCTTTAAAAGTGTTAATACTCATACCGTCAATCATACAGTAATTCAACGATAAAATCAAGACTTTAGGTAATTATATCGGAGAGTCGTGTGCTATTGGGCAAGGCAACCCAAAAGATATTCAAATGTTTGTTTAGAGGTTTTTTTCCAGTTGTACTTCCCAACCCATGAAAGCCCTCGTTCAATAAGTGCAGCTCTCAAGTTCTCGGAAGAGCCTGACGGGTTGCTGGCAAGTTTTTCAAGTGCAGCTGCAATATCCGCAGGGTCTTTCGCATTAAAGTAATGCGTCGCGTCTCCCGCAATTTCAGGTAATGCACCAGCAGCTGCACAGGCTGTCGGGATGCCGCACGCCATCGCTTCAATCGCTGGCAAACCGACACCCTCGATTTCAGACGGAAACACGCAAACGTCGCTTTCACGATAAAAGTGGGCAAGCTGCGTTTGCTCGATGTAGCCTGTCAAAATTATGTCTGACACGACCGACGAAGCAAGAACGGCTTGATGCACCGCAGCTGCGACTTTGCCTTCCTGCCCAGCGATAACCAAGCGATGAGGTAGACCAGTGCTTTTTTTAAATAGCTCAAAACCCTTGATAAGCTCGATATGTCGCTTTTCTGGTTCGGAAATACTTGATGCGTATATGATATAAGGCTTGCGGATAGTAAAAGGAACATTTTCCGAATGTGCAGAATTTGAGTTGTCTTTAGGGTGGAAAATATCTGTATCGATGCCGTTGTAGATAACTTCAACCTTCTGTGCATCAGCACCAAATGAAACTAAATTTTGCTTTATGTAATCACTTGCCGCGATGATACCAGAAACTTTTTGCAGCAACGATTTTTTGCGTAACTGCTCAAATGTCCCCAGCAAGGAAAAACTTGTTTCGGGGCGTATCGGTTCCTGTATAACTAAAAACGCTGGTTTTGAAAAGTTAATCGGTAAATTTTGCAAGCCCGCTGGAAACAAAACCGCGTCATATTGCTGTTTATTCACAAATTGATTCAAACTTGTTTTAACGTAAAGTTTTTCCGAAAAGTCGTTGTCGTCAACTGTAACGCCCTCGTACATTGAAGGATCTAAATCGGTAGTATAAATGTATTTATCGAATTGCGGACCAAAAACATAGACGGAGTGGTCGAGTTCGGGGAGGTTATGTATAATCGAATAAATATATGCGCCGATGCCCGAACGTCCGTGATTACAGCCAAATGCATTAATTCCTATCTTCAAAAAAATCTCCGAAAGTGAAGTATACCGAATTTTATAATTTTTTTCAACTAAGCGAATATCAGTGTCCACAGTCACGATTCGAGCCTCACCCGCAATCGACGCACACCGCTTTTGAAAAAACAATGCGACAACCGTCCAAGCTGCGGTGTGCGGAGCTTTTTACGCAAGAGCTTTTCCCACACGGAAAAGTTTTTAGTGTTACGTAAGATGAGCGTCCCCTCGCCAAAGACTCGTTAGGTTTGTAGCCAGCTGACATCCTTGTCAATTCGTGAACCCAACACGGACGTTGCCCATTAACGAACTTTTTCAGAAGGCTCCTCCATTTCAAGTTTGAACAATTAACTTTTAAGCTGTCGATAAAACTTTTGCGACGTAAAAAGCAAAAAAGCTTTTCCGTTTCGAAAGCTCACACTAAAAGAAAGATTTGACCGAAGGCAAAATTCGCCAACAGGAAAAACGCTTTACCGATTAAGATTTCTTGCTTTCAAGAAAGCTAGTAAGTATGCAATTAAGCAATTTTCCATGAGTGGAAAATTCGCCAACGTTAATTCAGAAATTTTTGCAAAATTTTCTTTCGTGCTTCGGCTTCTTCTTTTGCGGCTGCAACCAGTTCGTTTTTTTCGACCGACGAGATAACGGCAAGTTGCTCCGCTTTGTTTCGATACGTTATGCCACGGAATGGGTCGGTGTAGTCCTTGTTTCGTGTGCGGTAAACTTCCTCCGCGATATAATCGCAAATGCCGCATGCTTCGTTCACAAGTTGCGTAAAATGCTTTTTTGAGATATTCGGCACATCGGCTGCAAACAAAAGTGCAGCATAGGCGTTCGCCGCTTTGTCCTCGGCATAGTGCGTTTGTAGCTCGCTGTACGCTTCATGAATTTCGTGCCACGTTTTATACTTTCCAGCTCCGATATTTTTACGCAAGAGAGTTACACGTGACTCGGATATCAACTGCCCGCCGAAATTTTCCCAGTTCAAGTTTATACTTTCGCGAGTTATGTTTTTCAAACTGTCCAAGCTTTTTTTTGTTGCTTCAAAATACTGTGTTAAAGTTTTGACTCCGTACCAAACTAGCATTTGCCGATATGCACGCCAAGCGTGAAGTGGCTTTAGAATTTTTGTCCGACGTGATGAACGTTCGATGCTGCGTTCATCGGCGTAAATCGCCAGCTTTTGGGCTTCGTCAAAATGCTTTTCAATAATCTCCTGCACCGAGCAATTTTGTTGAGTTGCCTCTTTCCACGCCACAACGATTTTTTTGCCCAAAAGCGTCATCGCTGCAATAATTTCCGATGCCGTGTCAGGAGCGAGATAGTCGGTTTCAATCAACTGGACTTTTACTGTGCGGCGGTCGCGTTTGATAAACTTTTTGTCATTACGCTCCAGAGAATACATATTATGCATCCAATAATACGCTGGCATAATTTCAAGCTCTCCAGCATGCTCGTTATTCATCACAAGTGCAAAAGGAAAAGGCACATTTAGCTCATAAGTATAATTCGCCTTTTGAACCAACACAAAAGATGCAAACTTGCTATTGTGCTTGAAAGTGGTGCAAAGCCCCGACCAAAACCCGCGTCCTGCGACAAGCTCGCCGTCGTTTCCTCTCGTGTTGTGGTTTGAGCCTATTGTTGCACCAGCTGCAATGTTTGACTGTCCCTGTATCAACGCCGCAATTAAAAACGAATTGTTGTGATGCTGTTCATGAAACGGAAAAATCAGTGCGTTCAAAACTTCGCAACAAGAAATCGTCGAATTATCTCCGAGTATCGAATGAATGAGCCTCGCACCGTATTTTACTTCGCAGTTGGAACCAGTTACGAATCGAACAGCTTTCACTCCGTAAAAAATACGCGAACCGAATCCTACGATGCCGTTTACAAGCTCCACACCCTCACCGATTTGGGTTTGCTCGTCAAAAGAAGATTTCACCGTCAGGTTTTTTAATTTATTTGCACCTTTGACGTAAACGGCTTCACCAAAGTTGACGTCCTTGATAATACGGCAACTTTTGATGCAGCACTCGCTTCCGACAACGCCGTAAAAACCTCGTCGTGCGTCTGCTGAGTTTTGAGTTATTTTGCTGAGGGCGGCAATCAATTTTTTGTCGTCGCGGTACCTCGCCCAAAGGTAAGCATCTGCGGGTATCATTTCGGCAAAGGGCAGCACGTTGCGTCCGCCTGTTTCATTCAGCACTTCAATAGAAACGCGGACAGCTGGGTCTTCGCCTTGCTTGACGATGCCCTCACCGAACTTTGCGTGGTTTGTGCTACACATTTCGTCGATGCGACTCAGGATAACTCGTTCCTTTATAATGTAATGCGAAATATATGCACAGTCGTGGATTGCACAGTTTTCCGAAATGTCCGACGAAATAATTTTACTGTTCGTGATTCCGATTGGCACGATAAAATCGTGATATTGCAAATAACTATTTTGCATTTTTCCGATACGCACCAAACCCGCAAAAATATTGTTTTTGAGCAAAATTGGATTGAAAGGGCTTTCGACCAAAATGTCGTTCCAATTTGTGCAAGAGTTTCCATTTTTGATGAGGGCTTCAACCTCGTCATAAGTTAAATGCCTGTATTCTTTTTTTTCAACCTGCGAATCACGGATGTAATATTCATCTTTGCCTTTCGGTAAAAAATCCCCATAAACAAAATTATACGCATACGACTTTTCGTCGACAATATTCATCTTACGCATATCAATCTCCACATTTTTATTCTTAGGTTTTTCAATCTTAATAAAACGAAAGTTTTGCTTGGAAGGCGATGAGAAACAACCGCACGTCAGAAAAAATTTTCCCGAGCAGTGCCGTCAAGAAAATGTGCTGAAGGCGGGAATTGAACCCGCACGGCATTGCTGCCAAGGGATTTTAAGTCCCTAGTGTCTACCTATTCCACCACTCCAGCAATTGGTGTTAAGCATTTTATCACAAGAGGGCTTTTTAGTCAATAGAATTTTTGAAAAAACTAAAATTTTTGTTTTCAGGTTTTTCGCACTTAAAAATGCCCTTTGTTTTCGTCCAAAATGCATTTTGCTTAGGCAAATTGTTGGCTTGAAAAAAAAACGAAAACCGTTAAAATAAACGCGTTTATGAATGAAAAGTCAAAAATAGTTATAACCAACAACCCGAAAGTGCAATCGTTTTTTACTTCGCAGAACAACCCCGAAATCGAAATCCTTTTTGTTGAAAAGCGGGACGAAGTTTTTACAAAAGCTCGCGACTTTATTCACAGCAACTGGAAGCTGCTCAATCACACGATGATGGCGAACATCCCGCTACACCAGCATCCCTATCGCAGCTTTGCATTAAAACGCGGTGCCACCCTTGACACCGATTCGCTTTTGCTGATGGAGCAAGCTGTGGAACGCCTGACTCGCGGAAAACTCCCAAACTACGATGAAACTACGTTAAACGACTTTCAGGATTTAGACTTGGTTCTTTTCAAAGAAGTTAAAATATAATTCACCGAAAGTGCAACTCACTGGACTGTTCAAAAATTGACTGTTTGTTTAGTTGTAAATACAATGCAGCGTTCCGTTTAAGTCCAAAAATCACATGGCACTAGTTGATGGAATAGCCGATTGAAGGTGTGCAGGTTTTACCTGAAATTTTGACGACGGGCTTTCGGCTAAAAATAAAATCGCAGGAGAATTTTATGAAGAAAAAATTTTTGGTGTTTGCTCTGATTTTAGCTTTTGTGTGTGAAGCTGCTATCGGGCAAAATAAGGCGGGTTTGAACAAAATTGGTGGCTATGTCGGTTGGCCGATTGGTTTGTCGTATTCGCATAACTTTACGAAAAAAGACCAGCTAGACCTTGTTGCAGCGTTTTTGGTGCCGTACTCAATGTGGATGGGGCTTCGGGCAGATTTGGGGTATTTACGCTCCGTGTTTGAACCAGTGGTTGGAGGCGTTGAATGCCCCCTGGAAGTAGGCGGAGGTGTCGGGTTTATGCCGATGTGGTTTAACAACGAGCTCGCCAGTTCGTTTGCATTTTCACTGACCTTTTTTGCGGATTTACGCTGGGAAGTCTTTTTTGCAAACGTCCCCAAGTTTAACCTTTTTATCGACTTTGCACCAGGCGTTGGGTTAATGTTTCAAAAAGAATCTAACCCTGTAGCCTATTTTTCGTATCGAGTTGGTCTAGGTTTGCGAGCCGCTCTGTAGTATTTGAAACTACCGCTGCATTTGAAAATGCAGCTTGATGGCACACGAAAAAAAGCCCTTCCAAATTGGATGGGCTTTTTTTTACTTTGATATAAATGCTATTTAGCTATTTAGCCTTTGTGCAAAAGTCGATTAGCCGATTGCTACTTTCATTCCATTATTGATTTTTATAAACACTTGTGATAGAATGGCGAGATTTTTTGAGGTTGCGGTATGGAAAAACTAAGCTCTATTGAAATGGAAAAAGCATATAATCCAAAGGATTTTGAAGAACGCATTTATGCTGAATGGGAAGCAAAAAATCTCTTTGCTCCGCAGAATTCTCAGACGGACAAGACTTTTGTTATTTCGCTTCCGCCTCCGAATGTTACTGGCATTTTGCATATTGGACATGCCTTGGATCATGTGCTTCAAGATACTCAGGTGCGTTTTCATCGAATGTGCGGCGATAAAACCTTGTGGGTGCCTGGCACTGACCATGCTGGCATTGCGACGCAGAACGTTGTGGAAAAACGCCTCCTTGAAAAAGGCAAGTCGCGAAAAGATATGACTCGCGAAGAATTTATCGATTGCACTTGGGAAATTGTCAAGGAGCATAAGAAGACGATAAAAACGCAGATGAAACGGCTGGGCGATTCTGTTGATTGGAACCGAGAGCGGTTTACGCTTGATGAAGGACTTTCAAAAGCGGTGCGGAAAATTTTCGTTGAGCTTTACAGCAAAAACCTTTTGTATCGGGGAAATTATTTGGTGAACTGGTGTCCGCGGTGCGGAACGGCTTTGTCGGATGATGAAGTTGAGCACTCCGATAAAAAAGGAGCAATGTACCATATTTATTATGAGTTGGACGAAGGAGCGAAGCTGACTGACGGCAGAACTCGGATTGAAATTGCAACGACACGCCCTGAAACACTTTTGGGCGATACCGCAGTCGCCGTTCATCCTGAAGACCCGCGGTACAATTACCTCATCGGTAAGTTTGTGAAATTACCGCTTACTTGCCGCAAAATACCAATTATCGGCGACGCATATGTTGACCGCGAGTTCGGCACTGGTGTCGTTAAAATTACGCCTGCACACGACCCGAACGACTGGGAAGTCGGCAAGCGACACAACCTTGAAGTTATAAATATTCTAAATGCAGATGCAACGCTGAATGAAGCTGTTCCCGAAAAGTACCGAGGTCTCACAACTGAAAAAGCTCGTAAGGCAGTTATTGAAGATTTAACCGAGTTGGGGCTTTTTAAGGAAAGCGAAAAAATCACTCACGCTGTCGGCGAATGTTACCGATGTCACACAACCGTTGAACCGTATCTTTCGAAACAGTGGTTTGTAAAAATGAAGCCACTTGCAGAAAAAGCTTTGACGGCATGGAAAGACGGAGATGTTGTTTTTTATCCGAAAAAGTGGGAAAACACATATTCGCATTGGCTGAATAATATTCGTGATTGGTGCATCAGTCGCCAGTTATGGTGGGGACATCGGATTCCAGTTTGGTATTGCGAAGATTGCGGTGCGGAAATCGTCAGTGAAACGGATATTACCGAGTGTACGAAGTGCCACTCAACGAAACTGCGACAAGACCCAGATGTACTTGACACGTGGTTTTCGTCATGGCTTTGGCCGTTTTCAACTTTGGGCTGGCCTGACAAAACTCCAGACTTGGAAACTTTTTATCCGACGACGGCTTTGGTTACAGGATACGATATTCTGTTCTTCTGGGTTAGTCGCATGATTATGGCGGGCTTGCAATTTACGGGGCAGGTTCCGTTTAAGTATGTGAACCTTCACGGCTTGACGCGAGACAAGCAAGGACGCAAAATGAGCAAGTCTCTCGGTAATGGAATTGACCCGAACAAAATAGTGGACGTATATGGGGCTGACGCTTTAAAGTTTACGCTTTGCTTTATGTGTGCCCAGGGGCAGGACATTATGATTGACGATGAGGCGTTCAAGTTTGGCTCAAAGTTTGCAAACAAAATTTGGAATGCTAGTCGGTATATTTTGTCGAATTTGGACGGACGCGAAATCGTACCAATCACCGAAAACGATTTAAATGAGCTTGACCGTTGGATTTTCCATCGATTGAACGTAACAGCAAAAACAATGCGTGAAGCTCTCGAAACGTACCGCTATAATGATTCTGCACAAGCGGTTTATGAATTTTTCTGGAACGATTTTTGCGACTGGTACGTTGAGGCGACAAAACTTGCAATGAAAAGCGGCGATGACGCGGAAAAGAACCGCACCATTTCGGTGTTGCTCGCAGTTTTGGAAGAATCTTTGCGGCTGCTTCACCCGCATGTGCCTTTTGTAACCGAAGAAATTTATTCGAAGTTGCCAGCTCATTGCGTGTTCGGGGCAAAACAAAAAGCGGAACATTTAATCACGGCGGCTTTCCCAGAATTTTGCAGCACTCGCGTTTCAGAGGCGGCAGAAAAAAAGTTCAACGCATTGCAGGAAATTGTGCGTAACATTCGAGCCTTGCGCTCAGAATGCGGCATCGAGCCACAGGCAAAATTGCATTGTAGCCTGCTGGTGCAGGAGAATTCGCCTGCCGCCGAAAGTAAAAACCGCCGTGAGATTATCGTGATGCTCGCCGGTTTGCGGGAATTGCACTTCATCGATTCAGTTGAGCAAAAGCCTAAATCGTCAGTCGGTACTGTCGGCGAGGGATTTGAAGCCTTTATCGTTGCCGGTGAAGGAGCTGATGTTGAAAAGTTGATTGCACGATTCGAAAAAGAGTTGGAAAGGGAAAAAGGAAATTTAGCGAAGCTTGAGGGAAAATTGAAAAATCAAAACTTTATCGCGAATGCTCCAGTTGATGTAGTCGAAAAGGACAAGGAAACCCTTGCAGAAATCGAACGTCGCATCGAAAAACTTTCCAATTACAAACGAGACCTCTCAAGCCGATAATTTTGGTGAGGCTCGCTTCAAAGGAGTTACTATGAAAAATCCAGAAATGATACGCAGAGATTTACGCCCGCTGACTTCAATTCACATAGCTCCGTATATGCAGGTTGCAACTGCATTAATCGGGAAAGCACGAGAATGCGGCGGTAATATGTTTCGTCACCAAGTTGACACGATGAGTATTCTCATCGACTATGGATATGTTGATAGCGTTTTGCTGAAAGCCTCGTTGATTCACGACGTTATCGAAGACATTCCCGATTTTAATATCAACGAAATTTTGACGATTGACTCGGAAGCGGGGCAGGTTTACGACCTAGTTTTGGAAGTTACCAAAAAAGCGGGGCAGGTCAAAAGCGATTACCTCAAAGGCATTATTAAGCGAGGCTCGGAAAAAGCAAAAATTTTGAAGTGTGCCGACAGAATCAGCAATATGGTTAGCTTAGGATTTGTGAACGAGCCAGAATTTATCGAGCGTTATTGCGACGAAACCGAAATCTACGTGTTTCCAATTGCACTTGCGGTTAATTTCAATATGTACGAAGAGCTTTTGCATTTGGTGTTGTCAAGGCGAAAGTATCTCACCGATTCTGGATATTTGTTACGCAATGCGGAAGAACGCCGTCGCCAGTAATAAGATATTAACTGGAGAATAAATGGTGTCAACGGAGAATAAACAGTTTCGATATGAAGTACAAGACTATCAGGAAAATTGCGTACAAAATATCGTGAGTATTTTTGAGAGACTATACTGGAAAGAAAACTTTAAGCAAGTGATGAGTGAACACTATAAAAATCATTCATATAATTTCTCGATTCAGGATACAAAAAATATAGATATAATGATGGAAACAGGAACGGGAAAAACCTTTACTTTCATTAAAACTATTTTTGAACTAACTAAGCATTTTGGATATAAAAAATTCATCATTCTTGTTCCGACTGTACCTATCAGAGAGGGAACGAAAACCAACTTAAAAGATACTAAAGATTATTTTAAGAGCTTTTACGCTAACGAGAAAGAAAAAGAAATTGAAGCATTTGTTTATGAAGGTGGAAATATTTCTGCCATTAAACAGTTTATCGGTACTGCACATTTGTCGGTTTTGGTAATGACACCAAGTTCCTTTAACAGCAAGGATAATATTTTAAATCGTCCGCTCGAAAACGAAATGAATCAACCTGAATTATTTTCAACTACCGATAAACCGCCGAAATCGTATTTGGAATGTTTGAAACGTCTAAATCCAATTGTGATAATGGACGAGCCTCATCGATTCCAAGGCAATGCATTTAAGACTTATTTTGATGGTTTTGACAATTACTATTTGCGTTTTGGTGCTACATTCCCCAAGAAAAAGGATGATTTAGTTTTATCAAATGTAGCCTATGTACTCGATAGCATTTCTTCATTTCGGCAGAATTTAGTTAAGAAAATTGTTGTTTATACGCAGGATGTTGTTGAAAATAATGACACGCTTATTGGGACTGAGAACAAAAAAGCTATAGTAAACACTTTAACCAATGGAATTATAGTAAGGCGTGAATTAGGGATTGGTTCTATTTTTAACGATAAAAGCATCAAAAAAATTCTTAAAGATAGTATAGTTTTGGCAGACGACAGTATTGAGGCTGTGGATTATTCATTGTCCGATGACTCATTAAAGGAGATGATTAAAAAGACCATCGCAATACATTTTGAAAAGGAAAAGTTTTTATTTGAGCAGGGTATAAAAGCACTTACTCTTTTTTTTATGGAAAGTGATATTAGTCAGTTTCGCG
>CALAEM010000109.1 GCA_937890985.1 uncultured Treponema sp.
CGTATAATTTACGAAATTGTGCATATATGGACGATTTTTCTAAACCAAAGATCATTTATCCAAACATGACTAAATACTTACCTTTTTTATTTGACGATAAGAATTTTTTTGTTAATCAAAAATGTTTTATTATTACGGGTAAATATATAGGCTTTCTAACAGCATTCTTTAATTCCTCTCTGTTTAAGTATTGCTTTAGAGATAATTTCCCTGAGTTACAAGGTGGTACACGCGAATTAAGTAAAATTTTTTTTGAAACTATTCCTGTTGTGCCGATTAATACAGAAATAGAAAACATCTACCTAAAGGCTGTAAAAGATATTCAAGATAATTATACCAACGCTAAGGCAATGTTACTTGATAAACTAATTTTCGACCTCTATAAATTAAATCCACAAGAACAAAGAGCTGTCGGCTTTGGAGAAATAAACTAATTGAAAATAATAATTTAAATGTTTTGAGTGTTTAAATATTCTATTTCTTTTGTATCTAAATTATATACCTGATTTACTAACTCGTTTATCTTTTTCTGCTGAGTTTCTGAACTTATGTGTTGTTTATAGGAATCTAAGATTTTTTGTAAACTAGAATCTCTATATAATGGAACTGGTATTTTTTCAACAAATATCTTGAATAATCTTAGTCCTTTATCACCTAGCCCCGTTGCTGTATGCATAAAATAGAAAGTTATTAATTTTGAATTAAGTATATGCAGTAGATAAGATAAATGATTTCCACTTAACATATAAGCAGTATTTAAGAAATATATTTCTTTATCTGAAAAAACGAAAGATGGCTTACAAGCGATATCTGTCCATATAAGTTTCGGTTTAGAAAAATCGTCCCAATAAGCTATACTATCTTGAAGTTCAAACCATTTATTATGTGTCTTTTTTCTGCTACCTTTATTTCCTGATTGTTCCAATCGCTTTTTCCCCCAACAATCTTTTCCATATTGGGATAGATAGTCTGTATCTGATTTACCGAAATTAAGTAAATAATCTCTTACTGCAGGATAATCCTCTATATCGTATTTTTTACTCGGAAAAGTTGCAATTAAATACTTGTCGGCAAAATTATACCCATATTTTTTAATGTCCTTACCTCTTAATATCGGGCGTATAATATCGACAGAATTAGGCGATTGCTTTATAAGCTCGTCTCTTTTAGTCTTATCGATAATAAAAGCTTCATTGCAGCCTGTTTTTATTCCGTAATTGATTTGGATATCCCAGTCTTTTAACGGTACCCCAACTTTTTCAATTTTTTCTTTTATTCTTTGTTCTATTGGGCTTAAAATAACCCAAGAAGAATTGCGAGGAAAAATAATATTTACAGCTTCATTTTTTCGTTCAAGCAAACCGCTCCTATTTTCTAGGCAATCCAATCCTCCCCGCAAGGCACAGGTGTTTTGAGTATATGCAGCTTTTTGCATTAGTAAGATATTTACGTCCACAGTTGCATTTTCAAAAACTTTTTCACCGGCTAAGTCAATAAGAATCTTTGGTTGAGTCTGTTCTGCAAAATATTTACGGCTGGTTTCTCCATATCCTGCCCTCATCCATTTGTTAGATGTAATATAACAAAGGTGTCCACTTTTTCTCAGCAGGGCAATGCCTTTTTCATAAAAAAGTTGATAAATATAACCCATGTTATTAAAAGTATTAAACTTAGCTAGTTTATACATTTTTGCCAGCTTACCGCCATCATCTTGCAATTGTATATACGGCGGGTTCCCAATCACGATATCAAAGCCTTGTTTTGAGGGTCGGTTAAACACATCGCTGAACCAAGTATGCCATAAGAAGAATTCGCATGTCGAATCTAACTGCATGACTTTTAATTTTTCCAACGTCCCGTCTGCTTTGCTCCAACCTTGTTCACTCAATAAAACATGCACCAATTCTGAAATATGCTTTTTTATTTTATTTTTCGCACGTGGATCTTGTGGCTCATAATATTCATTAATCGATTTCTGCAATGCAGTTAGAGTTTCTTGCGTGCTATTAAACAAATTGTTATAATCTTTATACAATAACGAATCAAGTGGTACACCTTCAAAACTTTCCAACAAGCTATTCCCTTGCATTATTTTATAATCAAGATTAGGGAGTGGAAGCGGTATTTTTTCATCAACGATGATCGCAAGCCAAAAGCGCAGACGGGCGATATCAACGGCACCTTTTTCAATATCGACTCCGTATATATTTTCACGAACAATCTCCTTTTTAATGCGTGAGCGGTTTTCTTCATCGGCGATGTCTCCTTCCAGCAAAATTCTGCACGCAAAAAGTTCATTCAGCATTCCCATCGGAAAAGCCCCCGAACCGACTGCAGGGTCGCATATTTTGATATTTTTCAGTGCAGATAAAACTTTATCTTTATTCCTTATCGTTTGTATGTCATTATTTAAGACCAAATTACGCATTGCAGGTTCGTCCTGTGTTTTTTCGGTAAGGTATGCTATAAGGCTTTCGCGGCACATATATTGTACAATCTCTTTTGGAGTATAAAATGCACCTTTATCTTTGTTATCCTCCAGCAGATTTTCAAAAATCTTCCCAAGCATTTCAGGGTCTACGCCGACTTCCCGATCTTCAGGGTCGGTTTCGTCAATAGTGAAATTATAACGGGCGAAAAAATCTAAAAGACCGCAGCTTGCATCATACGGATAGCCGTTATTTTGACCGCTACGGAAAGTCCGTTCGATCTCTTTTTGCTTAGGATTACCGAACAATACCGCCGGAAAAATAACCGGAACACTGTCTTCCGGATCCTCTTCAAAAAGCCCGCCATTCAAATACGGCACTTTCCCAAAACGGTCAAGCAATGCTGCATCCCAGCCCTTTTTCTTAAAATGGTGTTTTCGTTCTTCGGGATTAGTATTCAGCATACCAAAAAAGAGCGGATCAAGTACGATAGAAAGGAAATTATTTTGTTGCTCTGTACTTGATTTTTCAAAAAGATGCTGTAAATAATCCCTGTCGCCGTCATTCCAGTTATCGTCTGAACAGCCAAGCCATCCTTTTTTCTGTAAGAACTGAATAAATACGAGCCGTCCCATCATCTTTTTGATATAATCACGAACTTTCTTTTCTGCCTTTTGTTCATCCCCATTGCAGATTTGTTGAAAGTGTGCAAAGATTTTTGTATGAACTTTTGCTCCGGCTACAGCTCTGTTTTCATAGCCCGATTTTCCTTTTGCTTTGATATAGCGTTTACCGGTGATGTATTGCACAAAATCTTCATAAAATACCTTATATTCGGCAAAAAACTCTTTACTCAGTGCTTCCACACTAAATGCATCAAGCATATCATCAACGGTTATAGCAGCCCCATCAG
>CALAEM010000110.1 GCA_937890985.1 uncultured Treponema sp.
CCTCTCTCAAACACTTACAGCATATAGTATAGACATTCCCTACAAAAGAACAAGCTATTTGTAAGGCAATACATCAATATCTGATCAACGAAGTAAATATCCATAATAGCATTTTTAGTTTATTTATTATATAATGTCCTGTAGTGGCTATTATGAACCGCAAAATTTTTTGTGGAAAAGATGCACACTTCGGGAGTTTACATTTACATGAAATCTAAATCAATAAAAAAAATAGTCGTGTGTCTTATTTCCATTTTTGCTTTATTATTAATAGGAATTGTTGACATAAATATATACATGCTTAATTATTCTAAGCCGTATATTTATAAAAACATTTCCGCATTGCCGAAAAAATACGTTGTAATTATACCCGGAGCTAAGGTATATAAAAATACGGTTTCGCATGTTGTGAGAGATAGAATCGAAGCTGCGGTAAATTGTTTAAAAAACAAAAAAGCTGAACGAGTTTTGATTTCAGGCGACCACGGAAGAAAAGGCTATGATGAGGTAAATCGAATGCGTATTTTTATGCAGGATATTTACGGCACTGACGAGAATCTAATCTTTATGGATCATGCAGGTTTTTCAACGTATGAAACAATGTACCGTGCACGTGAAATTTTTTGTGTTAAAGATGCCGTTGTAGTAACACAGGCATTCCATACCGCAAGAGCCGTATACATCGGAAGAAAACTAGGTCTCGATGTCATAGCCTATGAAGCACCTGAAGTTTTGAGGTACAGCTTGGAAACTCGTATAAGTTGGGAAATAAGAGAAGCTTTTGCAAGGGTAAAAACTTTCTTTTTAGTAATGTTTAATGTGAAGCCAACATTCCTCGGTGATAAAATACCGATAACTGGAAATTCAAAAGACACATGGGATTTTTAAATATAAAGCTAAACAACATAACCCAAATGAAGGCATTTCGTGATTTTAGTTTAACCTTATCACTAACAATTAAATATTATACAGTTAGAGTTTATAATGCAATCTAAAAAAATATTTTATTTAATGATAGCTAATACAAAACTTTGCACGTCCAAGTATTTCATTATTCGATTAAGTTAAAGAAAAACTATTCGCTATCAATTTCGACACTTCATCGTCGGATAAAGTTTCATTCAAAACTACAGAAATCCAATTCTTGTGATTCATGTGATACCCCGGATAAATTCCTTTAATTGCAGTTAGTGTGCCACTATCTTTCGAATTGATTTTAAGGTTAATAACATCAACAGTGTTTTGATTGTTATCTTTCAATAATGCGTTCCATTTAACATTCATAATTAAAGCAAACCATTTTTTGGAATCACTATGGCGGAAGACTCCCGAGCTTTGATACAAATTTTGCTCCCACGGAAAATCAGGATGAACATCATATTTTTCCAATATCATTTCGGTAATTCGATTTGCCTGCTCAAACGCAAACAACCCAGTAGTGCAGCAAGTCTCAGCTATCTTATTGAGTAACTTTTCATACTCTTTTCTTACTTGCCCGATATATGCACCATTCAGCCTTTCCATACGAAGTTGAGCGTACTCTTCGTTATTCATCACATCGATAACTTTACCAACGACACTACCCTTTTCGGAAACTGTAATTATCGCATGAAACTCCCTTTCCATAAAATCTGTTTCGTATACATAACCGTCGGCTTTCTTTTGGAAACCGTATTTTAAAAGTTGCTCCGAAACAAATCTTTTACGCTCAAATATTTTTTCTTCAAGTGTCATTGTTATACCACTCTAATTATTATGAATGATGCCACATTATTTATGATTAGTCAATGCTATTATTTTTTTGCAGCAATTTTTTCTATAAAGCTATTCAGCCATCAATTTAGCATTAACACAATTATCTATGAATAAATTTTAAAATATTCATTGACAAAAATATGTTTTTTAGTTATAATAGCTATGAATAAGATGTAAAATATTCATAGATGTGAGATTAAAAAATAATATGGCAAAAGCATTTACTGAAGAAGAAAAAACTATCATAAAAGAAAAGCTCATGGAAACAGCACTAGATTTATTTCATGAGAAAGGGACAAAGGCACTGAGCATCGCAGAATTAACAAAACGTGTCGGCATTGCACAGGGAAGTTTTTATAACTTCTGGGAAGATAAAGAAGCATTGATCATTGAACTTTTTTCATACAGGGCAAATCAAAAGCTGCGCAACATTGAAAAGAAGTTTAAGTATTCACTGGCAAACCCTGCGGAATTTCTCACAGATATTATATATAAATCAACAATTGATTTTATGATTAAAGTTCAAAGCCAACCGATTTACGCAGAGGCGTTTAAAATATTTGAAACAAATGGACAGAATGAAGAGCATAAAATTGAAATACTGTATCAAGATTTTTTAACAAAACTAATTGAGTATTGGAAACAGCATGATGCAATTAAGCGTGTAAACTCAAAGGGTTTAATGTGTGCGTTTATTGGTAGTGCTGTATTGTGTTCTCAGTATTATCAATTTGACAAGTCATATTTTAATGAAATGCTTTTGATATTTATATCTGGAATTGTGAATAACAATATTGAAGTTTAATTTATGGAGAAACAAAATGATACTTGATTTTACACAAATACATAAAGGCGATGTATTGGTTGCAGGTGGCAAAGGTGCAAACCTCGGCGAGATGAGTGCTGCAGGAATCAATGTTCCGAAAGGATTTGTGATTACTGCAGATGCGTATCGGGAATTTCTAAAGACAAATACAATTGACGAAATAATGTTCAGCAAAATTAAAGACGCACAAAATGATGAACGTGAATTAATATCTACTGCAAAAGAATTTCGAGAACGTATTATTGCAGGGCATTTTCCTCCTCAATTGGAAAAAGATATACGAAAAAAATATGCAGAACTCGGAGAAGATGCGCGCGTTGCAGTACGCT
>CALAEM010000111.1 GCA_937890985.1 uncultured Treponema sp.
GCTCGAACAAAAAAGCCACACGGGCGGCATCATCGGGGAAGGCTGTTTTACGATAAAGCTTATCCACAGCGGCATCTAGGGCAGCGTGCGCTTTGGTGAGTACCGGCGGCATAGTATTGGGATCGTATAAATCGGCAAGGGAGCTATCGGGGAACTGCGAGCGTGCGTCGAGTACCGCTTGCGCCTTTTGAGCAATGCCTTCTTTTTGAGTTTCAGAGGCTTCCGGCCACGGGAAGTTGTTATACACAATCTGTGCAGAATAACGGTATCCATTACCAAGCCTGCCGCATACGGTACGCATCCACGCCATGTGCATCTGTGAAGTAAGTATGCCAAACTCGTACAGCGTTGCATTGGGAACAAGTAAGACAAGATTAGAAGCTATTACTGATGAAGGTAAAAATCCCATAGGAATATATTTTCTTTCGCTTGATGTAGCACTAGGTATTAACAAATAGTTTCCAGTTTCTGGCTGACGGATTTCTTGGAAGAGTGTAGGCTTTTGTGCATCTTGTACTGTTTGGGCTTTTTTACTTTTTAATCTAAATGCTTTTACCGCTTGTACTCGTTTTAACACAAGCGGACAGTTCCGTAAATCGTGCGGTTCGGCATTGACAAGCCAAAGGCAATACCGTTTTTTATTATTGATAAACTCTTCCGCCCCGACGAAGTTCCTGATATATTTTTCTGCTTGCGGTTCTGCTTTTAAAAAGGCTTCAAGTTCATCTGATGCAATACCGAAATTTCCATCATCTGTTGGTTGCGAGCCTTTTACCATTTTAGAAACCGCAGACACTGAATCGGTGCGTGAAACAATAAATACATTTTGAGCGTCCATTAAATACGCATTTATCTGCTTGGCGGGAACTTCCTTAGGCACCCCTTTTACATCGTCATATAAAAAGAGTTGTTTTTCCGTTCGGTTCTGGAGAGAAAAGCCGACAATAATGCAGTACACTGCCGCATTTCCACGTGCTTCATTCGACCACATAAACGTTTGGTGTGCAAAATTGATATGCACTCCGCGCGCAAAAAGAGCTGGCCACAAAATAGGAACTTGCTGCCCCTGACAAATAGAATTAGTAGAAACAAAGGCACATTCAATCTGCGTTCCTTGAATATACTCCGCAGCCTTTTTATACCAGCCCGTAACATAGTCAAGATTCCCAGCTCCCTGTACATTTTGGTATACTGCCAACAATTCAGCTTTTTGTTCCCCACTCATAACATTTGCACCTAAAAACGGAGGATTACCGAGAATATACGAAAGCTCTTTTTTCGGAACAACCTGCTCCCAGTCAAGATTCAAAGCATTCCCCTGTATAATCTTAGCTGATGCAGCAATAGGTATGCGGATAAAATATCGTCCTAAGCGACTTGAAACCAATCTATTCATTTGATGATCCATAAGCCAGAGGGCTGTCTGTGCAATTTGTGCAGGGAATTCTTCTATTTCAATCCCGTAAAATTGATTGACAGTTACGCGTAAAAAATTATCTATGTCTAAAATTTGCTGTCCAGAGTTTTCCAGCTCTTCAACTATTGCAAGCTCCAAAAGGCGGAGCTCTCTGTATGCAAGCACTAAAAAGTTTCCGCAGCCGCAGGCGGGATCAAGGAATTTCAGCGAAGCAATTTTTGTGTGAAAGCTGTTGAGATTTTTTATGCGTGCACCAGACACTTGCTTTTTATATTCATCAAATTCCTTCCAAAGTTCATCGAGAAAAAGAGGATGAATGAGTTTTAAAATATTTTCTTCACTGGTGTAATGAGCTCCGAGAGAATGGCGTTCATCAGGGTTCATAACACTTTGAAACATAGCTCCGAATATGGCAGGGGATATTTTACTCCAATCGAGGTTACAGCATTGAATTAACTTTTCTCTCATTGCAGAAGTAAAATCGGCGATGGGAAGCGTTTCCTTAAAAAGTCCGCCGTTCACATAAGGAAAAAGGCTAAGCTGCTCGTCAAGTGTTTTAAGGCGGCGGTGGCAGGAGTATTCAAAACTTCAAAAATCTTTTGAATGTGCATCGCCAAATCGCTGCCATCTACATTTGTCCGCTGCAAAATATATTTTATAAAATGGTCGTGCTCAAAAATATCGGTATCGTCTGCAAAAAGACAAAATAAAAGCCGAACCAAATACAACTCCAGATGATGCCCCGTATAGCCGATTGCTTTTAAGGTATCGTGCAATTCTCCCATCTTTTCCGCAGCTTCGATATTGACCGCATCTTGCTTTTTGTATTCTACATCTTTGTAGCCAGCAAGAAAGGCAAAAAGCCCGATGTACTCTGGTAAGTCCTCAAGAGTAAAACTCGTACATTCAGCATTTTTTTCCAAATTATAATAATCAAAATTGCAAAAATCACAAATAAGAATTCCCTTCGGCATATCAGAATTACTTAGTGCATTGGCATAAGTCTTTGCCTGTTCAAAGGCTTTTTTACGGTCTTTGCCTGGCGTTTTCATTTCGATGAGAATATATCCTTTCCAAAAAAGGTCAATATATCCGTTAGAACCGTCTTGCAGTTTTACCTTTTGTTCAAAGACGGCAATTTTACTGCGTGGCACCCCGAAAATTGCGAAAAATTCGTTTTCAAAAGTTTGCGCATCCGCTTCTTCCCGTGCAGTTACCGCTTTATCTTTCCAGTTCAGTACAAATGCTTGCGCTCTTAGTTTTATTTCGTTTAATGATAATGCCATAGTTAACTCCGCGTTGTCCCTTTTGTTTTTGCCTACATAACTTAAGAACTTGCATTTTAGCAAATAATCCGTAATTTTTCTATGTGTTAGTTGATGATTTTCAAAAAAGGTTTAACTTCGCACTTTCTCGGTAACACATCCAAAAATACTTTAGTTACATTGTTTAACAATTCCAAAATATCTAAAAAGTTTTTTGAAACTTTGTAAATGTAAAAAAAGCTTTCGATGCAATAGACACGCGATACGACGTAGCGTTACGTGTAAAACAAAAATGTTCAGCCGTTTTATTCTGAGCTTTTGGCGAGTAATCTGCCGAGGTTAAAACCTGATTGGAGGGTTTGGCAGATTACTCTGAATTATAGTAACCATTGAAGTGCAGTGCAGGCATTCACGGCTAAAGATAAAAAGTTTCAGCCGTAGCCACACTTGATGCTTTAAACTACTTGCTTCGACAAACGCGAAAACCAAGTAGCTTCCATGCATACGTGATTTTATTCATTGTAAGCGACCTTGCTTTTATGTTGATACCGTCGCATTTGTACCCACCGCCACGAAACACTTTTTTTGAACCTGTTGCAGCTCCACGCGGATTATCAGTTTCCGCATAGTCGGCATTAAACCAATCCCAGCACCATTCCCAGACATTGCCTGACATATCGTGTAAGCCAAAACCGTTTGCCGCCTTTGTTGAAACCTCGTGTAATTTGCCGCCGCTATTGTCATAATACCAAACGTATTGGTCGATGTCTTTATCGGAAGCTGTAGTTGCACCGCTATAAGGCAAGTTTTCAGATGATCCCGCACAAGAAGCGTATTCCCATTCGGACGCGGTCGGAAGCCTGTATCCATTTTTCGAAAAATCGCAAGTTACATCGTTTCCATTTATAGTATAACATTTATCAAGTCTGTGTTTTTCGCTCAAAGCATTACAGAATGTAACCGCGTCGAGCCAACTAACATTGTACATCGGATAATTTGCACCTTTGCCGTTTGTATCGTATTTTATAAACTTATCGACATTACCAAGAACCCACTGCCACTCGCCTTGCGTTACTTCGTGACTGCACATCAAAAAAGAATCAATTTTTACGTTCCGATGTGATTTAGCGTATATTTTAAAGGAAGTTGTCGCAGGAATGTCAACATTGCAATAATCGCTAGGAACCTCTTTTACTGCAACAAAACCGTGCCTGCATGTAAAACACAACATAGAAACTGCAAGCACAAACATCGCAGTCAGCACTTTTAACACATTCTTCATATATTCACTGCCTCACATTTAATCAACGTTGCGAGCAATTCGGAAGCCACTTTTTTCGCGTGCAACGTTAAGATAAAAGCCTGTTTGAATCGCTTGAATTGCATAAATATCCTTATACGGTCCAATCGGACATAATGCACAAGCACCTTTTTGTACAGTTTGCTTTGTATCATCAGCTTCAGTACTATTATCTTTTAGATTACCGCACCATTCCCACAAGTTTCCAGTCATATCGTATAATCCGAACTTGTTTGGTTTTAACTTTTTCACCTCATGCGTTACGCCATCTGAAATATCGCTATTCCAAGCCACTTCATCAAGATTATTCGAACCAGCATATTTGAACGGGTCTCCGCAACCTGCAGCCCACTCCCACTCATCGAGGTCAGGCAAGCGAAAGCCTTTTTTGGTTTTGTCGATTTGCACCTTCGCTTTTCGGATTCCTGTTGCAAAGCCAGTAGTAGGCTTCTCACGTACTATTCGCTCAGCGTCCGTGATTGTATAAACGCAATGCTCCTTTCCCATAACTATCTCGGTTAGTTTGTTGCAAAACTCAGCCGCAGTGTACCAGTTGACGCTGTCAACAGGACGAAGCTCTTTATTTTCGCCTGCGGGAGCATCACCGATAAAATGGCTGGGATTAAATCCCATAACTTCTTTGAAAAGTTTTTGTGTTACCAACGCTTCCGACATTTTAAAAGCTGGCACAGTAGGTACGGTTCTTGCTGGGTTTTCATTCTCCCAATCACCGCCACCAAGTTTAACGTTGCGTCCTGCAGGAATATCTTTCATTGCAAAAAGCGTATCGATGTTGCCAGTTTCGGTAACGGTAATTGTTAAAGTTTCACTTTCCGTGCCGTTAGTTATCGTAACATTGTAGTTCGGAGCTTCAAAAGTTACTGTTGCACTTGAGCCGTATTTCATCAGGCTGTACACCCTAATTTCTACAAGCGATATTTTTGTTTCCTGTGTTGCAATCGATGAGCTAGGTATCGTATAGATTGCATCTTTCACTAACTTTATATCCGCCTCTAATTTTTCTCTTGGCACAGTCGGCTCTTTTTTTCCGTTATTATTCGAGTTATTCGAGTTATTCGGGTTGTGACAACCTGAAACCAAAAGCACTGCCACTAAAAAAGCAGCGATAAATTGTAAATTATGTTTCATAAATATAAATCCTTTATTTTTAAAATCATCTACTGAGCAAACATCAGTTTACAAAGTAGACGATTGTTACAGTTAAGCGATTACGGCTTCGGCGGTAAAATCTCTTTTCCGCCTTTATTTTCCACGATAACAGTTTTTTCATTATCGAAATTTACACCGCCATCTACGGAAAATAAAACCTTGTATTCAATCGGACTAGCCGTTGTGTTTTTCGGGAATGTGATTTTTATCTGATAAAACACGCCAAGCCCAGCAGCAGTATAATCACAAAATTTTACCGCATCAATTTTCACATCTGAACAGTCAACGCCATCCTTGGTTACTTTGCATGAAACCTTAGTTTTATTTGCATCTGTTATGTTATAACCTTTGATTGCAAATGATACCCAAGGCACCTTTTCACCTGTGCTGTAATTCGCTGTACCACCCGTTATTTCCGTGATAATTATCTTATCGGATTGCATTACCTTAAGCGTATAATTCGCCGTTACGCTTGTATCTTCCGCAGTAACAGTAAATGCCCACGTAACACCATTGTCCGTTGTCGTCGGCGTACTAACAGTTGCGTTGCTGTCTTTCGGCGTAACCTTAATATCAGAACCTGTGATTGAAGATATAGCGATACTGCTAGGAACACCAGCAACATACTTCATCTGATCAGTTGCGTCAGCTTGAGCGGTAATATCTTTAACCGTGATAGCTTTAACGCCTGTTTCTTTCAGACGTTCAGTCAGTTCACTTACGTTGATAACGACACTATCTTTTGCTTTACCGTTTGTTAACGAAACTGTATACTTGCCGTCGGAAAAGCTAACGACCGCAGTTGTCCCGTGCTTTATCAGCTCATTCACCTTAGCCTGAATCCAAGCTGTTTTTGTTTCCTGCGACGTTTGGTTAAAAACAGGAATCTTGTAATCTCCTGCTTCAACCGCAGCTTTATCTTTTCTTAAGTTTTCAAAAGACAAGTCAGTTTGTGTATGCTCGGTTTGTACTGTCTTATTCGGATTGTGACAGCTAATAGTTACCAATCCTGCGATTGCAAGGATAAGTAAATTCACAAAAATTTTTTTCATAATTCAAAAGCCTCCATTGCTTTAAGTGTAATTATTTTTAAGACATCCTGCAAAACCTCAGTCTTGCAATATATCCTTTTTGCCTGATTCTTACATACCTTTTACGGTTACGGTAAAGACAGGCTCGCTTTGAAATTCATCTTCAGAACCAGTTGCATTTACCTTAACGGTATAGGTTTTATCTTCGGAACTTTGCGGGAACGTAATGGTAATTGTTCTTTTCGCCTTGTCTCCTTCAACTTTATACTTAGCCACAGTTACTTTTGTACCATCCAAAAAAACGCCTACTTTGATTTTGTCATTTGAAAATCCTGCGATTGAGCCACCACCATCTTTCATCACCATCACTATAATTTTTGTTTGTAGATTTCCGTCAGGCAAAGTAAATGCAAGAGGTTGTTGACTTTGTATAACAGTAATAGAATAACTTTCCGCTGCACTTTTTCCAGGAATTTTTACTTCTTTTGCAAGTGGTTCGTTAAACGAAGTTCCACCGTCAACGCTGAAGATAACCGAGTAGATTACATCTTGCATAGTTGTGTTTTTGTCGAATGACACTTCAACAGTATATGTAGGCGGCGTTGCAAGTCCATTAAATGTATTGCTTTTTAGTTCTTGCTCGATATATTGACCAGCACCTTTTTTTACCTTACATTTGATTTTGTTTTTCGTTTCCGCCGTAAAATTATCACCAACCAGTTTAAATATTGCATAAGGCGGTATTACCGTATCTATCACAGTTGCGGTAATCTCCTTTAGCAAGGCAGTCTGTGTACTTTTAGGTGTTAAAATCAGCGTATACGTTTTAGCAGTTCCGTTTTCTGCCGTAACAGTAAACGACCATGTGCCATTGGTATTTTTCTCTGGCACTGTATTTGATGCATTTGCATCTTTTAGCACAATAACAATATCGCTAGATTTTACCTTTTCTAACTCTTCAGCAGGAAGTATTGCCATATACTTTGCATTCAAAACAGTATCTTGCACGGCAGCAACATCTTTTACGGTTATGCTCTTAACACCGACTTCAGAGGACTTTGCGATTGAGCCTACACCTCCATTCGACGGAACTGACGGTTCTTGTTTTCCGTTTTTCACCGAGTTATTCGCATTACGACAACCCGCCAAAACACATGCCGACATCAACAAAGCGGCACACAACTTACCTAATTTTTTCATAAATATTCTCCACAACCAATTTATTATTATATTTTACAATATATTACTAATTTTGTCAAGTAGACAAAATGCACCTAAAGAAAACTCGATCTTTCAGGTTTTGTTGTCTCCATTCACCGAATGTGCAACCGATGTGAGGAATTAAAGTCAACTCCAAAAACTGATG
>CALAEM010000112.1 GCA_937890985.1 uncultured Treponema sp.
AAAGTTTCCCATCAAGCTTTTATCGAAAAAAAGCTCAAACCCCGCCGACAGCAAAACATCTGGCAGGTTTTCTTTTTTGCCAGTTTTCGCTTGCTCGCAAATCCAGTCAATGCCCAAATTGGCAGAACGTAAATCGTAGGTTATTTCGTAGTCGGCGTTTTTGAGCATTTCCGAATGCTCTTTTTTGTACGCCACGTAAAATTGCTCAAACTGCTCCAAAAGCGGAATACGAATCGGGCAGGGTAAAACGCCCTCAATCCGTATTTTGCGTTTGCCGTTATTTCCCGCTTGCGGAACTCCGATGTTTGCCTTTCGCAAAGACGAATCGCCTGCTTCATCGCCACTTTGCTTGCTACTTTCGATAATGCTGCACATTTCTTTTTCGCACAACGCCACGTCGAGCTTTTTTGACAGCAAAGCCTTTTCAAGTGTTATCCTTTTCCCCATCATCCTTCGCATTAAAGGATTGGTCAGAGGCGAAAAGCCTTTTCGTACCAAGTACGAAGTTAAAACAGGATACTTTTCAGTAACATCGAAAACCGTATCCGAAAGATTAAAATATATATTCATAATGCCCATTGTTAAGTAATAAAATCGATATTCGGCTACATGCATTCTTTGGAAAGTCTATGGAAGTAAACGGTAAAGTCTTACTCCGTTATCTTGTGCCATGTGCTTAAACCAATATCGTCAAGTGAGTGTTTGAAAAATAGATTGACTCGATGTAAATCTCGATTATTTTTCACTTGCATTTTTCAAAACACTCACAACCAAAACCGAAAACAGCCTTTTTGTAAATTTTGCTATTTTTTCAAAGCAGCCAAAACTTCTTCGTAGTTCGGCTCATTCGTTACTTCGCTGACAACCTGCACGTATTTCACGGTGTTTTTTTCGTCAATGATAAAAACCGCACGTGCGAGAATGCCCAAATCTTTCAGTTGGATGCCAAAAGCTTCCCCAAAAGAGTGATTGTAAAAGTCCGAGTAAACAGTCAAGTTTGTGATACCAGCACCTGCACACCAACGCTTTTGTGCAAAAGGAGCATCAGCAGAAAAAACCGCAACGCTGACATTTTTGAAACCTTCCGTTTCTTTGTAAAAGCGTCGAACTTCCATGTCGCACACAGGCGTGTCCAGCGACGGAACCGCCACAAATAACCGCAAGCCTTTTGTGTCAGCAAGCGTAACCGTTTTCAAAGATGCATCCTTTACCAAAAAGTCTGGCACCTTTGCACCGACTTTCAGCGGCTCGCCAGAAAGTTTTACTTCGTTTCCGCCCATCGTAATTTTCATAATAATCTCCTATGATTAAAATCGTTCTAATTGCTATAAAATACTTAAACCCGATCGAAAAGTCAAGCAAAATTTTAGAAAAGTTGCTTCAAAAACCTTTCCTATAAAATCATCTACTTGAGAAAACATCAGTTTTCGAAAGAGATAATTTTC
>CALAEM010000113.1 GCA_937890985.1 uncultured Treponema sp.
GCAACCATTCGGTTGCCATCATATTCTGAAAGCATTTTCGGAATACGCTCATTGCGCAAGACCCGCCACGTATGTGCAGAAAGTTTTAGTCACAGCCCAAAACTTAGGTTGAAAACCGTGTTAGACTAGTTCATGATATTTTTCCTTTTCAATACTTTGAGTTAAGTATTCTCTCGCAGAGCTCATTGAACTTTTTAATTATTTCTTGATTTTCTGAAATATTAGAAAATACCATATCTATTTCGCTGTATGGAATCGTTGTAAACTCATTAAAAAATCGTTCACCACGAAAAATATTTGTTTGTTCTGGAACATAAATATTACCTTTCATTCTCTTGTTATTAAAATACATAATAATGGGTTTCAATTGATTTGTTTTCTTAATATTTAATTCGTTGACTATTAAAGCGTAACTAAGCAAAAACTTTCGATTGATATCTACAAATTTTCCTGTGTCATGGTCATCATTGTATTTTATTTCTGCATAAACATATTGTTTCGTGGAGTTTTGATAAAATAGTAAATCAACATCATGAGAAATCTTTTCAGACTTTGCAGTATCTTGCTCTGCTTCAACTATGTCATTAAGTAATACATTAAATTTATGAATGGATTCTTTTTCGTTAAATGGCATAAGTTGACACTCGGTGATATAATTATCTATCAGTGCAAATGCTTCTTTTGTTATTCTGAAAGAATTATTTTTCTTTCCTGAGTATTTATTAATAATCTTGTTATCTGCATTTGTCGCTACAATATTTTTAATTGTAGTTTCGAGAAAATTTCCGAATTGAATGTTCATCGATTGCAGAATTCCTGCTAGAACACGATATTGCATTGGCATAAAATGAACTTTTGCTTTATGCTTTAGAACTATACTTGAAAGCTTGGAGTTACTTGATGAGTTTTCGATTAATTGCTCAACAGAATTTAGTATGCTATCGTAAATAATTTTATTCATAGTTTTTATCCTGCTATTGTTTTTCGGTATTCTTCGCGTATTTCTTTGATTGATACCAGTTTATTATTTCTTTCTACATACCAAAAATCAAATCCATTTACCCTTGCAGCTTTTTTATTGCTAAGTATCGCAGCTCCTTTGTGAATATCTGTTACGATGTTTTTTGATGGAAGCTCAATTTTTCCATTCGATTTTAGAATTGCAAAGTTATCACTATTTTTTAAGAAAAACTTTTCATCAGGCAATAAAAAATTATTTTTTATTAAATCAGCAAAATCTACTCTTACAGGTTTGATATCGAACACTGCTTTTTCAATACCACCGATAATTTCTTTCGTTTCTGACAATCTATTTTCTCCATATCTGCAATATAATTCTGAAAGCTCTATTCCTATAAAATTTCTTCCACATTGAATTGCGACAGCACCTGTAGTAAATGTTCCTCCAAATGGGTCAAGAACCATATCACCAATGTTTGAACATATGGCAACGATTCTGTGAAGTAGTGCAAATGGCTTTTGTGTAGAATGAAGTTTTTTACCTGTATTATCTTTTATGCGCTCGTTCCCTGAGCAAACAGGAAATCTCCATATAGAGCCCATTTGCTTGCGAACACCTTTTTCATAATCAGAAATGAGAACGGTATCAGTATTTAGCTCTTTTGCAGTCTTGTAGTGAAATGTGTATTTTGCCTTTTGTGATTTTGTTGCCCATATAAGTGTCTCATGGCTATTGTTCAACCTTGTCCCCATAAAATTAGGCGTAGGATTTGTTTTATGCCATACAACATCATTTATAATCCAATACCCAATTTCTTGCATAGCATTTCCAATAGTATAAATGCACTGCATTCCACCGATAACCCAAATCGAACCATTTGGCGATAGAACTCGGTAACATTCTGTAAGCCAGTTACGCGTAAATTCAATATAATCATTAAGGCTTTCAAACTGATTATCCCACTCATCAGCACAACCGTCGTAGTTAGTTCCTTCAACACGTTTCAAAACGCCTGAAACGCGCATCCAATACGGCGGGTCAGCAAATATTAGGTCAATGCTATTTGCATCTATTTTTTTTAGCTCATCGACACAGTTTCCATTGATTATGTTATAGGTTGACATACTTTCATTGTAGTAAATTTCATAATAAAATTATAGTAGTTACCAATCACCTCCATGCAATCAGCGTATAACTATAACGCTCGCAAAAAAAAGATTATTCCGCAAGAACCGAAATATTAGCAAAGCCGATGCTTTTTGTAAATTCGCTAATAACCGAAGACGGAAAAACCTGCGGCGGCGGTGCATACATCTGGCAGCAAGGAAAAATCCTGCAAGAACTCCCAATGGGCAAAAAAGGCTATTTAGTTTTTACCGTTTGAGCAATCAACCTTTGGTGCAACTCAACCGCAATTTCTCAAAATAATCTTTTATCTTCATTAACCGAAAGTGCAACTCACGGGCAACCATTCGGTTGCCATCATATTCTGAAAGCATTTTCGGAATACGCTCATTGCTCAAGACTACTCATTTTGCGACACAGTAACAAAAGTAGTAAACGATAGGCTAGCGTATTTCGCGAAAAGCTTTTTGCGGAATTAACGGAAGCTTTTGTGTTTTTGGATTTGAGTTTTAAACACAAAAGTGTTCTGGCAAGGAAAGCTCGAAAGTACAAAGCAATCAAGCTTAAGTGCATTGCAATTAAAATTCACAATGACAGCTTTTGCAAATTGTATACGGAGATAACGTAAAACTTCAAGCTTGATTTTCGTGACAAAGTAAAAATATCGCTTGACAAAGTTTTAAAAAAAAGTATAATTACTAAACGCTTTTACTATACTACTTTTTGTAGCAGGGAGGATTATTGGCGGGAAATAAAGATTTGCGAATCAATGAGAGGATTCGCGTTAGGGAAGTTCGACTGATAACTGACAGTGGTGAACAATTAGGAATTGTTCCGACAGTCGAAGCATTGGCACGGGCTAGGGAAGCGGGGCTTGATTTAGTTGAAGTTTCGCCGAATGCAAACCCGCCTGTGTGCAAGATTATTGATTACGGCAAATATAAATTCCAATTGGGTAAAAAGGCTCGTGATTCCAAAAAAACGCAAAAGAACATGGAATTGAAGCCTATTACTATGTCGCCAGTCATCGGAGAGCACGATTTGGAAGTGAAGATTAAGCACATTCAGCGTCTTCTTCTCGCCGGTAACAAAGTAAAAGTTGTAATCCGCTTTAAGGGGCGGCTTATTGTACACAGTGAATTAGGAAAAGATGTATTGGATCGCATCCTTTCGAAATTAGGTCCGGAAGATTACACGGTTGAACAGGGTGCGTTTATGGAAGGCAAGCTCATGTCGATGACGCTTGCACCAAAAACTAAAAAATAGGTGAAGGAGTTTTTGTATGGGAAAAATGAAGTCAAAAAGTGCTGCACAAAAGCGTTTTAAGCTTACAGCAACTGGAAAAGTTAAGTACAAGAAAATGAACAAAGGGCATATCATGACGAAAAAGTCGCCGAAGCGTGTTCGGAAGCTTCGTGCCGCGGGATATGTGTCCGAGCATGATGCAAAGAAAATTCGCAGGGATTTGTTGCCGTACGCCTAAACTTTGCCCATTTGAGGGTTTTTAGTTTACGTAACGGTTATTTTATGTTTACTTAGGAGTTTATAATGTCAAGAGTTACAAATGGAACGGGACGAACCGACCGACGAAAGAAAATACTGAAACTTGCGAGTGGTTTTCGCGGACGACGCGGCACAAACTACAAAGCTGCAAAAGACGCTGTTCGCAAATCGTTGCGCTACGCATACGTTGGACGCAAAGACAAGAAAGGCACAATGCGCCGCTTGTGGATTAGTCGTATCAATGCGGCTGTCCGTGCTGAGGGTATGTCGTATTCACGCTTTATCAGCGGTGTGCAAAAAGCTGGTATCGCGTTGAACCGAAAGGCACTTTCGAACCTCGCGATTGAAGATCCAGACGCGTTCAAAGCCGTTGTAGAAGCTTCAAAAAAAGCGATTGGAGCGTAACACAAAATGCTGAGTCTTGAGCAAGTTAAAATACTTGAAAAAAAAGTTGAGCATGCGATTGCCATTATCAAGCGTCTCAGTAGTGAGTGCGATAGTCTGAAAGTGCAAATAATCGAAAAAGATGAGCGGATTACCGAGCTTGAAAATATGGTTATTGCGTTTAAGGATGACCAAACAAAAATTGAGTCGGGCATTAAAAATACGCTGAGCTTACTTAACTCGCTTGAAGACTTGGCTGCGTTGCCGTCGAAACAGGAAACTGCTTCGCCGGCTGTGGTTACCCACGAAAGCCAAAAACAAAAGGATTTGGCTCAAATCTTGGGTAAACCAGCGGGTGTACCGCAGAGTTCGTCGCAACCTGATATTTTTTAATTTTGAACGATGAATTCAGGAAAACTCGATATACACTTACTGGGTACTTCTTTTTCGATTCAAGCTAATGAAACCGATGAATACTTAAAGTCGGTGTATGATTATTATGTGAATTGCGTGCAGCAAGTGGAGCGGACTGTCGGTTTGAACCTTGAACCAGTTAAGATTGCCATTGTTGCAGGAATTTTGCTGGCGGATGAGCTAAAAAAAGAACGCTCGTATGTGGAACAGCTTGATTCTGACGAGCAAGAAAACTACCAAGTTATTGCTCTGACAAAAAAACTCATCGAAAAACTTGATAAAATCGACGGTGTTGTAAAAGATGACAATTTGGGTTGATGCGGACTCGTGTCCGAAGCAAATACGCACGATTGTCGAGCGAGCTTCGAATAAACGAATGTTGCCGTGTTTTTTTGTCGCAAACCGCCTTATACCGATTCTAGCTACCGATTACGTTCAGAACGTTCAAACGGAAAATGCCGACCAAGCTGCAGATAATTATATTTTTGAGCATGCTGGCGAAAAAGACCTCGTGATTACTCGCGATATTCCGTTGGCAAAAAAGCTCATCGATGCGAAAATCACTGTGATAAATGACCGCGGAACGGAGTTTACCGCAAACGATATCAATACTCGCCTTTCCGAGCGTAACTTTATGTATGAGCTTGCAAATGCGGGGCTTATGCCAGAAAAAACGCACGTTTTCAACAAAAAAGACGTGCAGAACTTTGCCGCAAATTTTGACAGAATATTAAATTTAAAGCTAAAAAACTAAAAGACTATTCTGCACGTCTTTTAACGCTCGATTTTGTGCATCGTTTCTCAGTCCTTAGTTTTGAGCCTTTAAAACGGTCGAGCTATTTTGCTTTAAAGTATATTATTCGAAAAGCTTAAAATAAATGCTTTTAAGCTTTTTCAGAAGGCTCGTTTAATTTAAGTTTGATCGTTTGGATTTTACGCCGACGATAAAACTTTCGAGGCGTTTAACGCAGATAAGCATTCGGTGAATTAATGATAATGTGCTAAGGATGCTAATTTTTGTTGCCTTGAAAATTTTTTTTAGATAGCATATAATCCGAGCTATCAAAATAGATGGAGGCTCTTTATGAGTAGTCGTGTTAGTATTGGAGCTATAATTTTGCGTTTAGCTCTTGCGTTTTTTTTGATTGTAACTGGTGTCTGGGGCATAATGGGTGCAAGCAGTTTGTTTACTGGCATTACCGCATTGTTTGCAGGTTCGCTTCGAACAATCATCGTGTTTGTTATCGCTATTGCGGCGTTGATTGCAGGTATCCTGTTACTCGTTGAAATGTTTGGTACAGACATACGCGCGGTCGATGTGATTCTTCTGGTGTTTACGATTTTGTGGGCAGTGCAGCTTGTGCTGACGATTGTCGGCTCGCTGAGTTCAGCTTTTGCAAACATCAACACAGTGCTCGCATTCCTGTACAAACTGTCGTACGATTTGCTGGTTTTGGCTGCCTTAATTATCTGTCAAAAACGATTTAACTAATTTCGGGCAAATTTCGCAGCTTCTAACCTTGTGAGCATCAAGGTTTTCCGAAGCTACATCAAAAACTTGCTGGGCGTTTTATCACTCGGCAAGTTCTTCTTAGTTTACCGACTTAAAACTATTTCGATTGAGAATCAATTACTTAAAACTGTCCTGGCTTTCCAGCAATACGATGCTTTTAACGCCCAAGCAATTTCGCACACACAAACGCTCAAACCAATAGTGGCTTGCAAAAATAGACTTTAGTTTTTTGTGCATTATTTTGTATGATTTGTGCTGAAAGGTAATCCTTGCACAAAGATACGTTATCCGATAAAATAAAAACCTAACTTTAGGAATATACTTTGGAACACTGTATTATTTTAGTTCGTCCAGAAACAAGTGCGAATATCGGAGCTGTGTGCCGTGCGATGGCAACAGCAAACCTCCACGACTTGCGAATTGTTGGAAACCGCCCCGATTATGATGAAACCGTTATCGAAAGGCTTGCACTCAAGGCGTTTTATATTTGGCAGGCTGCACGCTTTTTTGAGCCGAGCATCTGCGGTTTACAGGAAGCCACTCGCGATACAGAAATACTTTTCGGAACTACACGACGCACAGGGAAAAAGCGCACCAATAGATTTTTGTCGCTTTACGACTGCGTCGAAACTCTTTTGAAAAAGCAATACATCAAGGCTGGATTTGTTTTTGGCAATGAGCGCACAGGTCTTTCCGACGAAGAGCTTTCCGTGTGCAATGCCTCGGTTTACATTCCAACAGCTCAAAACTTCGGTTCGCTTAATTTGTCGCATGCCGTGCAGATTGTCGGTTACGAGCTTTTTAAGGGAGCTTGCCAGACGCTTGCAGAAACCGCAGAAAAAACGCCGACGCAACAACAAGCGATACCACAAGAAAAAGTTGAAGCAATCAGCGAAGCAATCATAGAAGGACTTTTAGCACGAGGCTTTTTTCGAGCTGGTGGTTCAACCGAAAACAAAAAATTCTTTCGCGACATTTTAACTCGGGCTGAGTTGAGCGAGTTTGAAGCGGGGCATATTCTGGACTTACTAAAAAAGCTCAAAGAAAAAGCCCGACTCACAGAAAAATAAACCTCAATTAAGCAAGTTTCATTTAATGCACGCATAATGCACGAAAGCGGCATAAGCAAAGCTGGAATGCTGAAAGCTAGTCTCTACATTCTGTCCGCTCGTGAGCGAAGTAAAAAATCTGCAATGGTTATCGAAGCCATCGCTTTAATCACTGGACACACACGCCGCACAATGCAGGTGTCATGCTCCCCTTCTATCTCTAACGGCACTTTCATTCCATTTTCGGTATAGGCATTTTGCGGAAGAGCTATGGATGGAACGGGCTTAATCGCTGCGGTAAAATAAATTTTTTCACCAGTGGAAATGCCACCCAAAATGCCTCCATTGTAATTTTTCTCCAATGCGTTTGCGGTATATCCGTCCATCAATGCAAAGTCAAAGCCTGCGCCAAATTCCACGCCTTTAACAGCTCCGATTGAAAGGACAGCTTTTGCAAGTTCCGCTTCAAGCTTTGAAAATACAGGCTCGCCGATGCCAGCACGAAGTCCTGCGATTTCGCAAAAAGCTCGTCCTCCACAAGAGTTTTTTTCGGATTTGACGGTTTGCAGCTTTTGAAAAATGGCTTCGGTAAAAGAGCCGTCTTCGTTGCAAGATAAGCCCGCAATTTCAAGCGGACGTGCCGCCACAGCAATATTATAATGTGCTAAAATTTTTGAGGCAACGGCTCCAGCTAAAACCCTGCCGACAGTTTCCCGCCCGCTGCTTCGTCCGCCGCCACGAAAATCGCGAAACCCAAACTTTGCGTGCCAAGCTTCATCGGCATGTCCTGGGCGAAATACGTGCTCCAGCTTTTCATAATTCGTTGTGCTGGTATTTTTGTTTTCGACGATAACGGCTATCGGTGTGCCGAGAGTTTTACCCTGAAATATGCCTGAAAGTATTTTAGGCTCATCAGTCTCTGCCCGCGACGTTTCAAAAAAATATTTTGCTTTTCGCTCTTCCAACGCACAAGCAAAATCTGCCTGTGAAAGTTCAAGCCCCGAAGGACAGCCATCAATTACAACCCCGATAGCAGCACTGCGACTTTCACCGAATGTTGTAACGCGAAAGATTTTTCCAAAAGTATTCCCTGCACACATGCCGAGCATTTTACTTCAAAAATAAACCTATTTCAATGGCAAACAAATCTCATTCTTCGACGTATTATTTTGAAATTTTGTAATTTGAGCAATTTTTTTTAACGTAAATCTAGCTAACTAAAATGCTTGATTGTCGCTATTCACCGAAAGTATAACCGATGTGGAGCATTAAAATCCTTAAAGGATTTTAATGCTCCTAACATGTGCCAATTGCTGACAAGGAAGTCAGCGGTAAAAAGCCGTGTCGACGTTTTTGCTCCGCAAAAACTCGAAGTTCAAAAATTGGCACGGATGCCAATTTTTGAACCGCATCCTTGTACGCTGTTAAACTCGAGTTTGTACTCTAACTGTGCATCTTGCACAGTTAGAGTACAAACATCGTGGGGTTTCTAACAGGCGGCTTCCGTGCCGCCACCGCCAAGGACGGCGGGCATACCCGTGTCATAGCTTAACCGTTACACTTCATTTTTTTCATAAATGCAAGCGTTGTCGGTTTTTAAAAACTTAAATTTTGTTTTCATTCCGAAAAGCGATTCAGAGTGTCCGATAAACAAAAATGAGTGAGGCGACATTGCTCGCCAAAATCGGTCGACAACTTCTTGCTGGGCGGCTTCATCGAAATAAATCAGGACGTTGCGACAAAAAAGGATGTCGAAGTCTGTCCGCTTTGAGTCGTTTTTCAAGTTGTGATAGTCGAAATTGATGGTATCCATAATTTCTTTTTTGATTTGATAGCTTGTGCCGTTTTGGGTAAAGTATTCGCGCAAATAATCTTCGGGAATGCCTTGAATGCGCGAGTCGTTGTAAACGCCTTGGCGGGCAACCATCAATGATTTGAGCGAAATATCCGAAGCTAAAATATGAAACTTGTATCCAGGTGGCAAATGACGCTTCATCACCATCGCGATAGTGTAAGGCTCTTCGCCAGTTGAGCAGCCTGCACTCCAAATGTTGATAGTTTTGCTTTGAGCTTTTATTTTCACCAGTTCAGGAATGACGTATTGCTCCAGCGTTTCAAAGTGCGGAAGGTTGCGAAAAAAGCGCGTGAGGTTTGTTGTTACAGCATCCAAAAACTCTTTTAGCACTTCCGAATCCGAAGTTAGCATTTTATAAAACTGGTCAAGATTTTCCAGCTTTTTGTTGTGCAAGGCTTCGCGTAATCTACTTTCCAAAATAGAGCGGTTCATTTCAGAAAATGTAATACCGCTTGTTTCATAAATCAATTTTTTAAATTTTGTAAAATCAGCATCAGAGAGAATATCAGCCATTTTTTTTCCTATTGCTATGAGTAATTTTAATCCGTTTTAATTCTAGTGTCAAGGGACAAACAGCTAAATTTTACCAAGCACTTTATTTTATTTCACCCAAAGCTTCAACCTTGACATCGCTTGAAATTTCACTTGCTGCCAAAACCACGAGGTTCGGGAACTCACGCTCGGTTGAGTTTTTAACCAAAACGCGGGCTTCTTCGGTTGTTAAAATAAGCGGAATGTAGCCACCTTTCTGCACGGCGATAAAGCTATCCGTCAGCGATTTAATCCAAGCCCGCTGTGATGTTTGATCCCAACCGACCATCGGTCCGTTAATCGTTTCAACAGCTGACGAAATCAGTTTTTCGGTTAGCTCCGAACTCAAAAGCAATGCGTGAATTGTTCGATTGTCATCTGCATACTGAAGACAAATCTGTCTACCGAGTGCTTGTCGCACACGTTCGGTTAGTGTTGTGATATTCGAGGTTATCGGACGATAGTCTGAAATCGTTTCAAAAATCGTAACAGTATTTCGGATTGAAACCTGCTCGCTCAAAAGCTTTTGCAAAATCTTTTGTATTTCGCCCAAAGTTGCAACTTTCAAAACGTCATCAACAACTGCCGGCGAATCCTTGCGTAATGCATCGATAATACCTTGCACCATCTGGCGGTCGAGAATACTTGCGGCGTTGCGTTTAATAATTTCCGTCAAGTGCGTTGCGATAATCGATGGCGGGTCGACAACCGTGTAACCAAGCATTTCAGCCCTTTCACGACTATTTTCTGAAATCCAAATTGCAGGCAAACCGAAAGCTGGCTCAAATGTCCTCTCGCCTGGTATTTCTTCGGTTGCATCACCAGAGTTGATTGCAAGGTACGAGTCCATGCGGATTCTGCCGCGTGCAACTTCAACGCCCCGAATTTTAAAACAGTACTCGTCAGGTTGAATACGCATATTATCGATAATGCGGATACGCGGTGCAACCAGTCCAAGCTCCAACGCAGACGTTCGACGGATACGCGTGATACGCTCCAAAAGCTCCGCACCTTTTTCTTTGTCGACGAGCGGAATAAGTGCATAGCCAAGCTCAAGTGAAAGCGGGTCAAGTGGCACAATCGGGCTTACATCGCCAGAACTTTGCCCCTTTGTTTCAAGGCTGCCATCTTTGTTTGTTGTCTGCACTGCCGCTTGTTTTGCAGCTTTCGCCGCATTGCTTTTACGAAGCTGCCAACCGACAAAGCCGACAATCACGGCGAGCAGCAAGAGGATAATCGTCGGAAAGCCTGGCAAAATCGACATAACCGCCAAAACGCCCGAAGCGATAAAATACACCGAAGAATCTTTTGAGAACTGCTCCGAAAGATCATCACCGAACGAGCCTGTTCCTGCGGAGCGTGTAACGATTAAACCTGAGGCAACCGAAATCAACAATGAAGGTATTTGCGATAAAAGTCCGTCGCCTATGGTAAACCGCGTGTACGTTCCAAGTGCTGATGCAAAGTTTTCATTGCGAAATGCCACGCCGATTAAAAGACCGCCGAGGATATTCACAATGGTGATAAAAATGCTGATTTTTACGTTGCCAGAAACAAACTTGCTTGCACCGTCCATCGCTCCATAAAAGTCTGCATCTTTTTGCACTTGCTCTTTTTTTTGCTGAGCCTCTTCAAAAGAGATTGCTCCAGAGTTATATTCGTTTTCGATGGACATTTGCTTCACAGAAATAAAGTCCAAACTGAAGCGAGCTTGAACTTCCGCGATTCGGGTTGCTCCCTTTGTGATAACAAACACCTGCACCGCAATGATAATAATAAACACAACAAAGCCAGTAACCAGTCCTTCCGTGCCTGATGAGCCGACAACGAAGGAGCTAAATGCTTTAATCATCGCTCCGTTAAAATTCGAGCCCTGTGTCAAAATAAGCCTCGTTGAAGTTACGTTTATCGCAAGACCAAAAATTGTCATCACCAAAAGAAGAGACGGGAAAATTGAAAATTTTGTCGGATGATCGGTAAACAGCACGATTAGCAAAATAACCACGTTGATAATAAAATTGAGTGCCATAAAAAAATCCAACAAAAACGTCGGCATCGGTAACACAAGCATAAAAACAACCGTGATGACACCGACTGCAACTGCAATCTGTGTAAAAAAATTGTTTTTTGCAAAAAAAGCATCACGTGCCTTTTTTGCTTCGTTCTTTAACCCAAAAAAATTCGCATTATCCGCCATCTTCAATAACCTTAACGATGCTTTTTATTATATTTTGCAATTCATTATTAGTCAATACACGAAAAAAATTTTTTCCACAAAAATCAAGCTTCCATCTGATTGTCGTCATTCACCGAATGCTTATCTGCGTTGAACGCCTCGAAAGTTTTATCGCCGGCATAAAATCCAATTAGTCAAACCTAAATTGAACGAGCCTTATGAAAATGCTTAAACGCAGTTATTTTATGCTTTTTGAATAATACACTTTAAGCGAATAAATCCCAACAAAAACTGACTGCCCAAAACTTAAAGTTGAAAACCGTGCAGGACGCAAGGTTTTCATACAAATGTGTCGTTGTTGTGTTTCACTTGAAAAATATGTTTATTGTGTGTAAAATGCTCGTTGTATTGTTGACCACCAAATTTTACATACAATAAGCGGAATAGTATAATGAATTTTAAATTTTCAAACCTTCGATTGATTTCACAACGCTTAAATCGAACAGGTACAACTGGACGTGAAGCAATTATTAATTTGCTGTCAGTGCTTGGAATTGCGTTCGGTGTGATTGCGTTGATTGTAATTCTTTCGGTGATGAATGGCTTTCAAAGTGGCTATATTAACACGATAATGGAAGTAAGCTCTGGACACATAAGACTGACTGGAAACTATGATGATTTAAAACGTGCAAGCGAAAAGCCAAACTGCAAAAGTTTTTTTATTTTTACGGAATCGCAAGCACTTATGCAAGGTTCACATGACAGGCAGTCTGGAGCATTGGTGCGTGCGGTTGAAACGGAAGATTTTTTGAAGGATGCAGGACTTGTCAGAAGGTTAGTGTTTACCGAAGGTGGTTTGAATCTCGAAAAGTCGCGTTCTGTTATTTTAGGTTATGAGCTTGCGAAAACTTTGGCGGTAAATGCTGGCGACGAAGTTTTTTTACCGATACTTGCAGGTTCGGTTGAAACAGATATTTTTTCAGATGATACAGCCCTCACTGTTGTCGGAATTTTTAAAACAGGATTTTTAGCAATCGATTCGTCGCTTGCGTTTGTTTCAATGGAAACAGGACGGACGCTTTTTGGCACAGTTACAAAAGCTAATGCATTTGTCAAATTAAATAAAGATAGTGATGATTATAAATACATTGCACAAATGAAAATAGATTTCCCAGAAATACAATGCGAATCATGGCGTACATACAACCACGCGTTTTTCGGTGCCTTGCGTGTCGAAAAAAATGTGATGATGATTTTGGTTGTTTTGATTTTTTTGGTGGTGTCTGTAAATATTTATAATGGAATGCGGCGAACAATTTATGAGCGCCGTGAAGATATTGCTGTTCTCGCATCGCTCGGAATGAAAAAAGAAACATTGCGTTTTTTGTTTTTTTTAAACGGGTTTAAAATCGGTTTAATCGGTGCTGTAAGCGGTTTACTAATCGGTTTATTGATGGCAAAAAATATAAACGGTATTTTTGCATTGGTTGAGCAGGTGATAAATTTTTTTGTATCGCTTGCTACACATATCATTTACTCGGTAGACCAAATTTCTGAAACGGGACACTTTTCGATTTTTAATCGACGCGTGTTTTATATGGATTCGGTTCCAAGTGCGATTACTTTTTTTGAGTGCTGTTACATTGCACTTTTCGGGGTAATTTCTTCGTCGCTTGCAGCTTTAATTGCAACTAAAAAAATACTAAACTTAAAACCTCAGGAGATTTTGCGACATGAGTGAAATTTTGCATGTGATAAATTTAAACAAGTCGTTTACATCGGCAAATGAAAATTTGGTTATCATTAAAGATTTAAACTTAACCGTTGAGTCAGGAATGACTGTCGCGATAACAGGAAGCTCAGGCTCTGGAAAAAGCACGCTCTTAAATATGATAGGCGGTTTGGAAAAAATAGATTCAGGAACTATTCGGGCTGGCGATTGGTTTGTGTCTGAATGCAGCGAAGATGAGTTGACTTTGTATCGGCAAAAGTTTTTGGGTTTTGTGTTTCAGTTTCATTATTTACTGAAAGATTTTTCGACGGTGGAAAACGTAATGCTGCCTGCATTGATTGCGGGTGTCGGAAAATCGGAAGCACGCGAAAAAGCTATGTCGCTTTTAGCTGATGTAAACTTGGATGACAGAGCTGAGCAGAATGTGCTAAAACTCTCAGGCGGTGAGCGTCAGCGTGTTGCCGTTGCACGTGCGTTAATCAATGACCCGCAGCTTATTTTGGCGGATGAGCCTACTGGTAACTTAGACCCGACAAATGCTGGCATTGTACGCAATTTGCTTTTTTCGATTGTGCAGAAACACAGAAAATCGTTGCTTGTTGTGACGCACGACATTGAAGGCATTGCAAAGATGACCGATGTTTGCTATGACCTTGAAAGTGCAAAGCTGGTACGTGTATGAACATTCGTTTTTCTTTTATGTATGCTCTACGCTGTTTGGGTTTTGGAAACCGAAATGCGGAGTCGAGTGCACGGAAAACCCTAATCGGAGCTGTGTTCGGCATAGGCATTAGTTTAGTTCCGCTTATTTTGGTGCTGGTTGTTTCCGATGGCATGATTGCAGGAATTACTGGACGCTTGGTTGAGCTTGATTCAGGACATATTAAGTTGATTAAAATGCGTGTGTTCGCTGGTGAAAATGACGGACGCTATGAAACAGATTTGAAAGACGCTTTGTGTACACGATATATGAACGAGCCGTTTTTCAAAAATGCTTGGGTTGAACGAAGTGGTACAGGATTGGTAATCGGCAATGACGGCAGAAGTGGCGGAACAATCAGAGCAATTGAAAAAAACTTTTTTGAAGAAAACACAAATGCAAAAAATTTGTTGACGGTGATTGCTGGCGATGCAGTTTTGGAACACGATAATGAAATTTTGCTCGGAAAAAAAATTGCCGAAAACTTAAAACTTTCCGTCGGTGATACTTGCAGGATTTTGACGCTGAGGACTTTGGACAACGGAAAAACATTGCCGAAGTTTTCGAGCTTCAAGGTCAAAGGCATTATTTCGTGCGGGTACCAAGAGTTGGACGCACTTTGGGTTTTTATAAGTTTGGAACAAGGCTTAAAAATTTTGCAGGGAAATTCATCGTTAACTTCGGTGATTGTGTCGACTGCCGATCCGTTTGATACAAGTCGCTTTTCAAAATTTTTGTTTGAATTGAGTGCGAACTTAACCGATGACTTTGTTGCATATAGTTGGCAAGATTTAAACCGTGCACAATACGCATCGTTTGAAACGACAAAGAATTTACTTCTTTTTATTATGTTTTTAATTTTGCTGGTTGCATCGATAAATATTTCGTCGGCGTTGATTATGCTTGTTTTGGAACGCAGCCGTGAAATTGCGATTTTAAAATCGACAGGTGCGAGCAGCAATATGATAACGCTTTCGTTTTTTATCGCAGGAATTCTTACAGGCGTATTGGGGCTTGCCGTAGGTATGCCTGTCGGTGTGTTACTTGCATTGAATATCAATCAGCTTTTGCACGGAATCGAAAAAGTGGTGAACGGTATTTTGCTCGTTGTGTATAAATTGTTTAGTAGCGATTCGACAGCAGCGGTGTTTACAATCTTGAATCCGAGTTATTATTTGGAAAAAATTCCAGTGAATTTGCACAAAAAAGAATTGCTTTTGATTGCTCTCATGTGCATTGTTTTGTCGGCAGTTGTAAGTATTATTCCGAGCAGCAGAGCCGGTAAAGAAAAGCCGCTGGATATTATGCGGAAATTATAAATTGGTGATTTACGATTTTAATATAAATAAGTGTAACCGGCGATGCGTTGGCACATATTTATAAAAGGATATGAATATGCAGTGTGAGTGGTGCGGTAAAAATGAAGCAGTGATTATTATCAAGCAAGTTTCCGATAACGGGACGACATCGGTTCACAGTATTTGTCAAAACTGTGCAACTGAGTTTAATATCGACTTTTCGGGTAATGATAACGAAGGCATAGCAAAAATATTTAAAGCGATTGAATCAAAAAAGTTTGAAGCGATGAATAAAATTACCTGTCCATCATGTGGCACAAAATTGTCGGACGTGTTGCAGTATGAGCGTATCGGATGTTTGTACTGCGTGCTTTATTTTAGGCAAAGCATTGAGCAAGGTATAAAGCGTACAATTTCTAGTTTTCGATATACAGGTGCAAAACCAAAAGAGTTTAATATCATCAATAGTCCGACTGAAGGACAAACTTTATTTAACTTGCGTATGCAATTACAACAAGCGGTTGAAATCGAAAACTACGAGCTTGCCGCATATCTTCGCGATAAAATTAGCGAGCTGGATAACGGAAGCGGAATACAGCACAGAGGAATAACCGATGCACTTAAATGAATTAGTGATTTCGGCTCGGCTTTCGCTTAAACGAAATTTAGCAAATTATAATTTTGCACTTTCGCTTTCTGAAAAAAAGTCCGAAGAAATATACTTGCATCTTAAAAATGTAATCGAGCAAATCCATTTTTCATTGGGCGATGATTTTGTTTTTGAAGTGCAAGAGCTTTCTAAGTTAGACTTTTTGGAATTGAAGAAATTGCAAGCGGAAGGGATTATTTCACCGAAGATGCAAAAAGAGGAAGGCGGCGTTGTCCGCGGTATTGCTCGTTGCAAAAAGTGTTATATACTTATTAACGTTGATGATCACATAACGATTGGTGCGATTGTAGGAATCGATGAATTTGCAGAAAGGTACAATGTGCTTTACGCGGTTGAAACGGTTTTGGGAAAATATGTTCCGTATGCGTTTGATGAGCAGTTTGGTTTTTTAACATCTGCAATCGATTATTTCGGTTCTGGTTTTAGTGTTGCTTTTTTGTCATCGATTTATTTTATTGTGCGAGGTGAGAAGTATTTAAAAAAATTTATGGAAACGCTTTCACCAATGCTTTCGCTTTTTAGTATCGATACAGGTCAAGCGAACGAAAAGTCAAAGTTCCTTTTTCAAATCGCAACACTGCATGCACATTGTGAAACACCTGAGCATCAACTGCGAGATATTTTTTCGGTGCTTAATTCACTTGTTGAACTTGAAAGCACCAACAGAAAAAATTTTTTGACGCAGCAATATGATGAAGCTTATGATTTTGTGTTGCGTGCTTTTTTGCTCGCAAAGAATAGCCTCATTATCGCGGAATATGAATTGTATGATTTACTTGCTGCACTGCGGTTAGGTATTTATGCAAAAATAATTCGTGGCTTGCAGCTTGAAATTATTGATGAACTTGTGGTAAAGTTGCACACTCCATTTTTGGTTCAAAGAATTTTAGATGAAAGCAAAATTTCAATGCAGGATATAACCATTAAGATGGTTGACAAAAAGCGGGCAAGTATTTTAAACGATATTTTAACCGCGGCTGAAATTAAAGATTATACTGAAGGATATAAAGATGACACAAACTTACTCGAAAAATTTAGCACGCCTTTTGCGTAGCGGGGCGGCGATGCAAGCTAACCGCAGCAATGCCCTTACAATTGAGCCGGAGCATGTTCTCCTTGCGGTGCTGGAAAAAAATATAGGAACAGCTTTTACCGTCATTTCGAAACTTGAAATTGATGTTACGGCATTGCAAATAAAACTCGAACATGCGATACGTGAATTTGAATCTGAACCCAACGAGGTTATGAGTGGCTTTCCTATGTCAACTCGATTGCAGGAGGCGTTGAGCCTTGCAGCAAAAAAAGCCCAAAGTTTGCGGTACAACTATATTGGGACGGAGCATTTACTTTGGGCGTTTGCAAATGAGCGAACTTGTCCAGTGTTTGCACAAACATTGCAGGAGAACGGCAAAGATAGCGACAGCATCGAAAATATTTTGAAGATAAATTTAGCTGATGCAATTTTAAAATTACATCCTAATTCGAAAAATAATGAGCCGAGTATTTTAGATGACTTCGGAATTAACTTAAATGAAAAGCAGTATCGCGGATTGCTTGACCCTGTAATCGGGCGCGAAAAGGAAATGGAGCGTATCATTCAAGTTTTGTGCCGCCGTACAAAAAATAATCCCGTCCTCGTCGGTGAAGCAGGCGTCGGAAAAAGTGCGATTGTTGAAGGCTTGGCAGCGAAAATCAATACTGGAAATGTGCCGCGAATCCTTTTAAATAAGCGAATTATTTCTATCGAAGTCGGCTCGTTGTTGGCTGGTACAAAGTACCGCGGGCAGTTTGAAGAACGCATAAAAAAAATTATCGACGAATCAGTTGAAGATAAAAATATTATTTTGTTTATCGATGAAATTCACACGTTAATCGGAGGTAACGCTGGACAAAATTCACTGGATGCGGCTGACCTTTTAAAACCTGCACTCGCACGCGGTGAAATACAATGTATCGGAGCGACAACTTCAAATGAGTATCGCCGTTATATCGAAAAGGATCCTGCACTTGAAAGACGTTTTCAGCAGGTCAGCATTGAAGAGCCGACTGTTGAACAAACTATTGCGATTTTAAAAGGGATAAAAGGCAAATATGAAGTGTTCCACAATGTCGAGTACACAAATGGAGCGATTGAAAAAGCTGCGGAGCTTTCAGCTCGATATATCAACGACCGCTTTTTACCCGACAAGGCAATTGATGTGATTGATGAGGCTGGTGCAGCAAAGAAAATTTTGCTTGACCAAAAGCCGTCGGACTTACAGATGATTGAGCAAAAGATTGAACTGCTAACTGCACGGAAAGAGGAGTCTGTTTCAAAGCAGGATTATGAAGCTGCGGCAAAGCTCCGAGACGAAGTCTCAGAAGCAAAAGCAAAACTGCAACTTGTTAAAACTGCATGGGAAAATCCGCACTACGTTCCACTCGGTTTTGTAGATGAAGCACAGATTGAAAAAACAGTTTCGATGATTACAAATATTCCAGTGCAGCAGCTCAGCACCGAAGAATCGGAACGTCTTCTCGCGATGGAAGCAACGCTGAAAAAGCAGGTTGTCGGTCAGGATGAAGCTATTAAAACAATTACGCATGCGATTCGTCGCTCGCGGGCTGGCATTGCGTCTGCGGATAGACCTATCGGCTCGTTTTTGTTTTTGGGACCGACTGGTGTCGGTAAAACGCTTTTGGCAAAAAAACTTGCACAATTTCTTTTTGGGAAAGAAGCTGCACTCATACGCGTTGACATGAGCGATTTTATGGAAAAGCACAATGTGTCTCGCTTAGTGGGTTCGCCTCCCGGATACATCGGATTTGAAAACGGAGGTCTTTTAACCGAACGCATTCGCAAAAACCAATATTCGGTAATTCTTTTTGACGAGATTGAAAAGGCTCATAAAGACGTTTTTAACCTTTTGCTACAAGTTCTTGAAGAAGGCGAATTGCAGGATAATCTCGGGCATACTGTTAATTTTCGTAACACTGTTATCATTATGACTAGCAATGCAGGGTCGCGTTCTATTATCAATGAAAATAGGCTGGGCTTCAGTCTTTCGGAGCGTGGCGTTATGGATTACAAAACTATAAAGCAAAACGCTGAGGCTGAAATCAAAAATTTTCTTTCACCAGAGTTTATCAATAGGCTTGATGACATTATCGTTTTTTCGCCGTTAGACCAAGCTGCGGTTAAAGCAATTTTTGATATGGAGCTTGCAAAATTAAATGAGCGTCTTTCAAAAAAGCAAATCACGGTTCAGTGTTCCGAAAGTGCAAGAGAGTACTTTTACGAAAAAGGATATGAGCCGAGTTACGGTGCACGTCCTATGAGGCGACTTATTCAAAGTGAGCTTGAAGATGTTTTAGCCGAAAAGTTTTTAAAACATGAACTCGACTGCGGTGAACGAGTTTATATCGATAGGGATGGGGAACGTTTAGTCTTTAAGGAATTTGAGTTCGTCCCTTGTGAGAGTGAAATGCAATCTTAGCGGTTATTCAAAAAGCAATTGGTGAAAAAATGAAAAAAAAGTTAAAAAAAGACTTGACAAATAATTGATTGTTGATTAAGGTTATTTAACACAAGGAGTTAACCTATGTATATGTACGATGATGATTTTGACCGTCATGCCAAAATTATGGCTTCGAATTCAGATGATGATGATGAATTCAACGATGAAGACGAAGACGAATATGACGGTTTTCACGAGGAAGATGAGTTCGATGATGATTTTGATGATGAAGCATTTGACGACGAATTCGATGATGAGTTTGACGACGAGTTCGATGAAGATGACGAGTATCAAGACGACTTCGATGACGATGGCGATGATGACTTCGACGACGATGAATATGATGACGAAGATGATGAATTTGATGACGATGAAGATTTCGACGACGAAGATGATGTAGATTTTGATGATTTTGACGAGTAAAAGATATTGTTTGTGTGTGTTCCGCAAAGCTGTTCAATTCTCGATTGAACAGCTTTTTTATTTTCGGCTTTCGGTAAATTTCGTAACTTTGATAGCGGAGTGAATGACGCAACTGGACGGAAACTGATGTTTTCTTTGAACTCACAGTATGCCGTCCATTTTTGTTGCACCGTTATTTTTGCGAGGCTTAACCCTGCCTAGCTTATTTTTTTAATCGCGATGCCCCAAACTTTTTCATCTGCGTCCGCCGTGCCGATATGGTATTCACCGCTAGGTTTAGTTTCAGCCCAAACGGCTTCAATTGCAAGCGTTTCTTCCATGACGGCACTTCGATGTTTGGCAAAGGCTTTTTCAAATTCTGCTGTGGCACAGGCAGTTTCAGCCCAAACGTGCAATGCAATGCGGTCAACCACATCAAAGCCGCTTTCCTTTCGCAAGTTTTGGATACCGCGCACCAAATCGCGGATGTAGCCTTCGAGTAATAGCTCTTCGCTTACTTCCGTGTTCAAACCAATTGTGAGCGTGCCGTCATTCAGCACCTTGTAGTTTTCTTTTTCGTGCCGATTGATAATCAGTGTGTCCGTGTTTAGCAAAAATGTTTTACCGTCAACTTCGCATGTGAGTGGAGCTCCTTCGACAATCGACTGAATCGTTTCACTTTGCAGTGCTTCGATAATGCTGCATGCATTTTTCATCGAAGAACCAAGCTCTTTTCCCAAAACTCGAAAGTTCGCCTTTGCAGAATACGAAACAAGCTCATCTTCACGGTCGTGGAACATAACTTCTTTGACGTTAAGCTCTTCGCGAATACTGTCTTTCATTTCTAGCAACACGTTTTTCTCTGCTTCGTTTTTTGTAACCACTTCAACGGAGCGAAGAGGCTGGCGCGTCTTTAAGTTATACTGATTTCGCAAAGCACGCCCCATCGAAATTGCTTTTTGAACAGTTTCCATTTTGAACTCAAGCTCAGTATTTCGAAATGCTTCGTTGTACTCAGGATAATTCGCCAAATGTACCGAAAGCTCATCATCTTCTGTTCGCAAATTTTGCCAAATGCTTTCGGTTATAAAAGGTATAATCGGAGCTGCAACCTTGATAAACTTTTTCAAAACGGTGTACAAAGTTTTATATGCGTTTATTTTATCGCTGTCGCTGTCGCTTCGCCAAAAACGTCTGCGTGAACGGCGGATGTACCAGTTGTTCAAAAGGTCGATAAACTTAACCAGAGGGTCAATCGCATTCGGTAAATCATAAGCGTCCAAAGACTGTGTAACCGATTGCACTAGCTTTTCAGTAATGGATAAAATCCAAATGTCCAGCGGATTTGTCAAAGCTGCAAACTCATCCACCGATAGCTCAGTTTTTCCTTCAAACTTATCGATGTTCGCATAGGTTATAAAAAAGCTATAGCTGTTCCAAAACGGAATGAGAATATCTTTCAAAACATCACGCACACCGTCATCGGAAAATTTTAAGTCTTCAGCTTTTACCACTTGAGAATGCAACAAAAAAAGTCGCAAAGCGTCCGCACCGAACATATTGATAACTTGCACTGGGTCAGTGTAATTTTTCAGCGACTTTGACATTTTGCGTCCGTCGCTTGCAAGCACCAAGCCATTTACAACGCAGTTTTTAAAAGGCGGCTTATCGAACAAGGCTGCCGCAAGCACAACCAAAACGTAAAACCATCCGCGTGTTTGATCGATGCCCTCAGCGATAAAGTCACAAGGAAAATGCTGCTCAAAATAAGCTTTGTTTTCAAAAGGATAGTGCGATTGTGCGTAAGGCATCGAGCCTGACTCAAACCAGCAATCAAGCACTTCTGGCACTCGATGCATCGTACCGCCGCATTCACAAGGGATAGTTACGACATCGACAAACTGCTTGTGTAAATCGGTGAGCTTCACACCTGAAAGTTTTTCCAGCTCATCACGGCTTCCGACACAGATTTTTTTTCCACAGGTTTCACATCGCCAAACTGGGATAGGATTTCCCCAGTAGCGATTTCGGCTGATAGCCCAATCGCGTGCACCTTCAAGCCACTTTCCAAACCGTCCGTTTTTTATGTGCGGAGGCTGCCAAGTAATTTGAGCATTTGCCGCAAGAAGTCGCTCTTTTAGTTTTTCAACCGCGACAAACCAGCTCCCGATTGCACGATAAATAAGAGGACTGTCGCAACGCCAACAATGCGGATACGAGTGCGTAATTTGGTCTCGCTTAAAAAGCTTTTCTTCGGTTTTTAGCCTCTCGATAATAGCTTTATCGGCATCTTTTACAAATATGCCTTGGTACTCAGGAATTTCTGCAGTAAATTTACATTCCGCATCGACGGGGCAAATCGTCGGCACACCAGTTCCTTTGAAAACACGATTATCGTCATCACCGAAGCCTGGTGCCAAGTGAACGATACCAGTGCCGTCTTCCGTCGAAACAAAGTCGGCTAAACGCAAGCGGAAAGCCCCTTCGCCTGCACCGTCCGATGAACCGTCGCTTTTTACGCTATATTGCTTGAAGTAAGGAAAAAGCGGTTCGTACACCAAGCCTGCAAGGTCTTCTCCAGTGCAGGTAAAAAGAAGCGACGCCTTCGGTAATTGCTTTGAGGTGGCTTTTGCCTTTTTGTCTTTCGGTTGATTTTCTCCGCATGAACCGCAATGAGCGTCTTCGGCTGCATGCTTATCCGTTACGTCAAAATAATACGGAAGTCTGCTTTTTGCCAAAATGTAAATTGCGTTTTCGCATTCAACAAAGGCGTACTCGATTTCAGCCCCAGCGGCAAGTCCTAAGTTTGAAGGCAATGTCCAAGGCGTTGTCGTCCAAGCGAGGCAGTAAAGCTTTTCCGCCACAAGTTTGTGTCCTTGCATCAAAGCGTCGAAAGGAGTTCCGCCAAGGGCAAAACTCACCTTGAACCTAACGGTAATTGCAGGGTCGGTGTCCTGTTTGTAGCCGCCTAAATTCAGCTCGTGAGTTGATAACACAGTTGAGCATCGCGGACAATACGGCAAAATATAGTTGCCTTCATAAATTAAACCTTTTTCCCAAAGCTGTTTGACAACCATCCATATACTTTCCATATATTCGGGCTGCATCGTTTTGTAGTCGTTTTTAAAATCGACCCAGCGTCCCAATCGCGTAACGGTTTTTTCCCATTCGTTTGTGTATCGGAGAACGCTCGCTCGGCAAGCGTCATTGAAGTTTGCAATTCCGAAATTTTCAATTTCGGTTTTGGAGTTAAAGCCCAATTCTTTTTCGATTAAGTTTTCTACTGGAAGTCCGTGGCAATCCCAACCGAAGCGACGTTCGACTTTCATGCCTTTCATAGTTTTGTAGCGTGGAATTACGTCCTTTACAGTTCCTGGGACAAAATGCCCGAAGTGCGGCAAGCCTGTTGCAAAAGGAGGCCCGTCAAAAAAGACAAATTCCTTGCAGCCTTCACGGTTGGCTATCGATTTTTTAAATACGTCATTTTTTTCCCAAAAGCTTAAAATTGATTCTTCCTGTTTTGGGAAATCTACTTTTGGATCTACAGGTTTATACATAAAAACTCCATAAAATTCGACCGTTTTAGACTTAAGCATCTTGTCTAAATTTCGATCAGTAAAATAATTAAAATTTACGGTTGAGCAAATAGCTATCCGATTTTAAGTTTTGAAGCGGATTATAGCATTTTAGCAGGAAAATTTCCATACCACGATTATACACAAAGCAAATCAGCAAGCTAAATCCAACTTAAAAACGATAAAAGCCAGCTAAACTTTTAAATGAAATATCCCCACTAAACGCACCGCCACAAATTGACGGTGAGCTTTTAGTAGTCAGTGCGTTCAACAAACTAACGCACTGCAAGCAGGGATTCGCCTTCATCTTCGGTGATGGTTCCAGCTTGAATCAAATCATAAATTTGCTGCCCGATACCACGCCCGAAAAAGAATAGGTCGTCAGTTCCCAACGCAATTGGTACGCCTGCTTGCAGCATTTTTTTGATAGGGTGCGTTTTGAGCGTTTTCACCGCACTGAGCATAAGGTTACTTTGCGGGCAGACATTGCAGCGTATTTTGTTTTTTGCTAAAAAGTCCAAAGCTTTTTTGCTTGATGCTGCCCCAATGCCATGTTGCACTTCATCAAGGCGATACATTTTTACAACATCAATCACAGATTGTGCATCGGAAAACTCCCCGACGTGTCCTTTCTTTTTCACGCCATACTTTTCAGCTAAATCGAAAATAAACGAAAGGTCATCAAGCGTTTCAAAAATCTCAGGACCGTAAATATCTAAACTTTTGAAAACACCGCTTTCCAGCATTGGTTGACACCACTTGTGAAGAAATTCAATCTCTGCCGTTTTAGGAATCCCAAGCTCAGGTGCAAATTCTATAAAAGCGGACTGCTCCTTCACCAAGTCGGAAATGTACTGCAAAAAATCATCCAGATTGTATTCAAACTGCTTTATAAATCCGATGTCGATTGAAGCTTCCATCTTTACGATATTGTCCAAACGGGCTTCTTCAAACGACATAGCAAAAAGAGCTTTTACGTCATTTGCAGTCATACATCGCGGTCGAGTATACTCGCCAATAATTTCGTGCATTTCACCCAGGCCGTTCAATTTTCGCGGAAAATTCGGTATTTCAAAATTCGCCCATTTTTTATAGCGGTCATACCGCATGCTTAAATTTAAGTGTGCATGTAAGTCGGCTTTTGGCTGGCTTTCGTAATAACTAATATCTTTCATAAGCTTCGTTTTATCGGAACAGTTTTCCCTTTCTATACGGTTTTCACCGCGTCGCCATAGTTTAACATTTTCCGCTTTTTTTTGCAAGTAAGGTCTCCCTGTTATGATATCGACAATTTTCGAAAAAACTTTAGTTAAATCAACGAATCTCAAATTTTTGCACTTGTAAAACAGTCGAGAGTTTTTGCTTTTTACGCTTCAAGCCTAAACAGCCAAGGACGCACACCTCAAACACAAAACTTTTGCACTTCCCGACAATGAACGGTGTGCGAGGCACTAACCGCGAAAAGCTTTTCCCCGCACGGAAAAGTTTTTAGTGTTACGCTGGTTTACGAATTGACAAGGACGCCGGCATCCTGTGCCATCTGCTGACGCTATACTTTTATCTAAAGCTTTTTAGGAATACGCTAATTGCGTCAACTGAACTTTGCGGTATTCGGTCATTGCTTTCGATAAAAGTAGGTCTGCAAGCGGCGACCAGCCGCTTGCAGACCCGTGGATAAGCATTCGGTTAATAACGACAGTGAGGCATTTTACCAAACTCGATTTTCGTAATGATTGTCTACACCTATTGCAATCATCGCTTAAAAACAGTATAATCGGGGGTGAGATTGCCGATAAATTTGTCGTCAGGATTCACTTGAATAATAAAATGAGCTGAAAAACGCGTGCCGTTTAGTTAAGCTCCAAAAAGAGTTGGGTTATATTATGAGCGAAAAGATTTCTGTTTTGATAGTTGATGATTCTGCTTTAATGCGAAGTATCATTGGGCGTATCGTAGAAAGCACTCCAGGCTTGGAAATAGCCGACAAAGCAATGAACGGCAAGTTCGCACTGCAAAAGCTGGAGCGGGCGAAGCCTGATGTTATTGTCCTTGATTTGGAAATGCCTGAAATGGGCGGCTTGGAATTTTTGAAAGAACGTCAAAGATTGGGCATTGATATTCCAGTGATTATTTTGTCGAGTATTGCGACGCAGGGTGCACACGTAACGATACAGTGTTTGGAAGCTGGTGCTGTCGACTTTATCACAAAGCCGAACGGTTCGGATGCCTCGAACATTAAAACTGTCGGCGACGAATTAGTTGAGCGTCTTTTTGCGTATGGCGGTCGTTACAAGCAAAAAAAATCGGCAGGCGAAGCAAATAAGCTTCCTGACAATCTCGCTCAAAAATACCGCGTTGACACGGAAAGTATTTATCGGGCTGCGATGCCTTTGTTTTCGCCGCAGCAGCCGAAAAAACCTGAGCCAGTTGTGCCACTTTTGCAACCTGGTACACTTGAAGTAATAGGCATTGGAATTTCGACTGGTGGGCCGAATGCACTGCGGCAGGTTTTTGCAGAACTTTCTGGCGACATACGCCAACCGATTTTAGTCGTGCAGCACATGCCCCCTGGCTTCACCTATGAATTTGCGAATAGCTTAAATAAAATTTGCCAGCTTGAAGTAAAAGAAGCAAGCGACGGCGACCTTTTAAAACCTGGACGCATCCTCATAGCTCCGGGCGGGAAACACATGATTATTGAGCGGCGGTCGCTTGCAAGCATTGTACGCATTACCGAAACACCGCCAGAAAATGGACACCGTCCAAGCGTTGACGTGCTGTTTAATTCCATTGCGGAAAATTACAAAAACCATGCACTCGGCGTGATTATGACAGGAATGGGCAAGGACGGAGCAAAAGCAACTTTGGAATTGTATCGGCAAGGCTCACGCACGCTTGGGCAGGATGAAGCTTCAAGTGTGGTTTATGGAATGCCACGCGTTGCCTTTGAAATGGGCGGTGTTATGGAGCAGGTAAGTTTGGATAATATGGCAGCCGCAATCAACCGTTACGCACTTGGGAACGCGTAAGATACATTGAGATAAACGATGCAGACAATATTGACGGGTTTTCACGCCATTGAAGAAGCCGCGAAAAACGCAAAAGAAGCAACCCCCGCGGCAGAGTTTACTATTTTTTATGACGCACCAGGACCGCGGATAAAAAAAATCCTTCAGCTTGCTCAGTCAAAAAAACTTGCGACGGTTCAAACAGAAAAACAAAAGCTCGATAACCTCGTGAAAAATCTTCCGCCGCTTTTGCAAAATCACCGCGGTTTGGTGCTGGTGTACAATCTTTCGGAAAAGCATCATTCACTTGAAACTTTTTTAACCGAAGCTTCTCAAAATGCTGGCACAGGAAAAAAACTTACTGTTGCACTTTTGAGTAACATTATTGACCCGCACAACGTCGGTGCAATATTGCGTAGTGCAGACCAATTTTCAGTTGACGCAGTTATCGTGAGCGAGCACAAAAGTGCAGGCGATTACGCAACTATCGCAAAAATCAGTAGCGGAGCAAATCAGTTTGTGCCACTCATCAAAGTTAAAAACCTCAATCGTGCAGTTGAAACTTTGAAGGCGGAAGACTTTTGGTTTTATGGAGCAGACCTCGACGGTGTGCCGTTGCCCGAAGTTTCGTTTGCTGAACGCAGCTGCATTGTGCTTGGAAGCGAAGGAAAAGGTATTGCCGAAAGCCTTAAAAACAAAATGGACACGATTGTAACAATTCCGACGAGTGGCAACGTGGATAGCTTAAACGTTTCGAATGCAGCGGCGATTATATTTTATGAGCGGGCAACCAAACAATGAGCTTGATGCGAAATTAGCAAAAAGCTAAGAATAATAGTTTTAATCTTCAACCTAAAAAACAAATAGCTAAAAAACAGCGAGGGGGCTTTTCTTGAAAAGTCCCCGATTTTGTTAAAGCAAAATCTTTACCGTTTACAAAATACTAAAACTAAAAAAAGCAAAGTTAAAGAAAAATTTTTGCGACAAGTCCAGCGACTGAATACGATGCCACCATGATAAGGTAGGACTTGTCAGAAGGTGCGATGACACCTGCAACCGAGCCAGCAAAAAAGGCAAAAAAAAGCGAAAAGTAATAAAGACTTTTTGCGGCTGCAAAACGGTCGCCACGAGCTGCTTTGCCGAGGAAAAAAGCACTGTCGGTTACGTTGCCAGTCATGTGAGTTGTCCGAACCTTCGCACCGTTAAATCGGATTGGCAGGGAATTTTGCACACCGAGCATCACGCACAAGGCATAAAGTTGAATCGGCTCAGGAAGCGGAACGCAATGCAAGGCAAGGCTAAGTCCCGCAAAGCAAAAAGGCACGGCGGAGTAAAACGTCCGAAGTCTTTGCTCGTCATCTGGAAAAATCAAGCCACCTAAAAACGACCCCAAAAAGAAAAAGCAAACTACAGACAAAACCAACACAAAGGCTGCAAAATTTCTCGGCACAAGCGATTGGGCAAGTTGCAAAAAATTCCCCGAGTGGTGGCCAGTTTTCACCAAAAACTTTTCAAACGAAATCGCATTGACAAAACCAGCACACGCACAAAGATACAAAATCCACAACGACAAAATCGAACTGCGTTTCATTCGGTTTTAAAATCGTGCCGTGGTGTAGGCCTTTCTTAATTCCTCAAATGGAATGTAAACGGAAGAGCTTTTGCTTAAAACGGCAAGAGCTGATTTTTCGCTTACAGCTCCTATTTTCACAAGCGGAGTACTTCCAACCAAAGCTTTTACAGCCCTTTCGTTTTCGGGTGCAACCTCAATCACAAAGCAACCGCAGGTTTCGCCGAACAAAACTTGAAGCTCATTTAGCGAAGCGTCTTTCAAAAGCTCAGCCGTATTAAGCTCCGCACCGATTTTTCCGCCGATGCACATTTCGGCAACAGCAACTAAAAGTCCGCCATCGGAAATATCGTGGCAGGCTTTGATTAAGCCCTGCATAATTGCTCCGTGGAGCTTTTTGTACGTTTCAGGATTCTTTGAAGACATACGAGTAAATTGAGCAGGGCAACCTTTAGGCACACCGAACTTTTCTGCAAAAATCGACGCTCCAAAACTGAAGTCGTTTTCACCAAGAACATACAACGCATTACCAGCACCTTTTAAGTCGGCACCCGGCACTCTTGCAATATCTGGAACAATCGCCATCGCAGAAATCAATAACGAAGCAGGAATTGCGACGCGGGTGCCGTCCTTGGTTAAGTATTCATTGTTAAATGAATCTTTGCCCGAAATAAAAGGCGTTTTAAAAAGCATCGCCGTGTCATAACATGCCCGTGCAGACTCAACAAGATCCCACATTACTTCGCTGCGTTTCGGGTCTCCCATGCAGTAGTTATCTAAAATGCCTATTCGCTCGGGGTCTGCACCTACTGCAACGACACTGCGGACAGCTTCATCGATAACGGCTTGTGCCATTCCATACGCTCCGAACTCACTTGCGCGGAAGTTCAAGGCATTTGAAAGTGCAACTGCAACCGAGCCTTCAACTTCGCGAGGCTGCACAACAGCAGCATCGGCTGGCCCTTCAAAAGTAACTCCGTCATAAGGACGCAGCAAAGTTCCGCCTTGAACTTCGTGGTCATATAAGCGGACTACACGCTCGCGCGAACAAATATTTAAGTCTGAAAGCAATGCAAGCAACGCAGAATCGATTTGCACTTCGCCGCACACTGGATAAGATTTTTTAACCGAGTATGGCTTTGCAGTTAAATTTTTTTGTGGTGGACCTGAATGCAAAAACGAACAATCCAAGTTGATAACAGTTTTACCGTTGCGGCGTACTTTAAGCACAGCATCGCCGGTGAAAAAACCTAAATCGAAAAATTCGACTTCACAAAAGTTGCAAAGTTTTTTGAATTCAGCAAGGTGCTTTTCTGGAACAGATAAAACCATGCGCTCTTGCGATTCTGAAACCCAGATTTCCCACGCGGTTAAGCCTTCGTATTTCACGGGAACATTTGTCAAGTCAACATCGCAGCCAAGTTTTGACGACATTTCGCCAACAGCTGACGAAAAGCCTCCCGCCCCGCAGTCTGTGATTGCCGAGTAAAGTCCGCGTTTACTGACAAGCTCCAGCAATTCGCAAACTTTTTTCTGCACGATTGGGTCGCCAGTTTGAACAGCCGAGCCTGCAACTGTTCCTGTACTTGCGTTTACAATCATCGACGAAAATGTTGCACCGCGAATTGCGTCGCGTCCTGTCGGAGCTCCAACCGCGATAATGCGGTCGCCAACAGCGGGGCTTGTTTTATGTACGCCCTTTGGAGCAATGCCTGCACAGCCACAATATACTAGCGGGTTTGTAGTGTAGCCTTCGGCAAAATGTATTCCGCCGTTTACAGTCGGGATGCCCATCTTGTTGCCGTAATCGCTAACGCCGCTTACAACGCCTTCGATGATTTCATTTGGGTGCATACTTCCAGCAGGCACTGTGTCGTAAGGGCGGTCAGGACTTCCGAAGCATAATACATCGGTAACTGCAAACGGACGAGCAGAAACGCCCATCACATCGCGGATAACGCCACCGACTCCAGTATTTGCACCACCGAAAGGCTCAATCGCCGACGGATGATTGTGGGTTTCAACTTTAAATGAAACATCGAATGAATCATTGAGAGTCACAATTCCTGCATTATCCACAAACGCAGAAACAACCCAGTCAGTATTGATTTCATCAGTTGCTTTTTTGATATACGTTTTTAATATATTATTGACTTCAAGCTCTGGATAATTTTTCTTTACCGTGTCATCGGCACTGTCAATCTTTATGCACGACTTAAATGTTTTATGCACGCAATGCTCACTCCATGTTTGTGCGATGGTTTCAAACTCCGCATCAGTGCATTTCCGCTTTTTGAGTTGATAGTAGCTGCGGATTTTTTGCATTTCGCCTAAATCCAAAGCTGCACGTTTTTCTTGCGAAAAAGCCAAAAGTTCATCATCACTCATCGCCGCAATATCAAACTCTTCGACAATGTTGCCACATGCTTTTTGCTCAGCACTCTGGCACGAAACAAATTGCGGCACAGCTTCCCCAAACGCACAATACTGCACAACATCATTGCACAAAAATTTTGCAAGCTGCGTTTTTTGCGTTTCAGCCGCAACACCTGAGATAACATAGCCCGTGCCGCTAACTATTTCCTTAACATTGCGGAAACCCATTTCGGTGATTCCGTGCATCGCTTCACGGGATTGCGTGTCGGTAACGCCCGGCTTTAGCATAACTTCGAGCGTAAAGCCTTCGCCATTTTTTGCGGCAGTTTTCGCACCAGCAGTGCAGACGCAGGTTTCGACAATTTTGTCACAAAATAAAAAGTTTTTTAAAGCCGATTCTTCTTCTGGCGAAAGCTCACCAAGCAAACAATAAATTTCATATTTTTCAACATCGGTTACAAAATCAAAACCAGCTCGATGCAGCTTATCTTTTAAACCGCGGTATGAACGCAGATTGTTCTTCACCAAAAATTTGTAATAATCCATAACAAGACCTCAATCCTAAAACGTGATTGCTCATTTTACACAAAAAAACATTTGCAATCAAGAGCTAGAATTTTGTTTACATTAAAATCAATTTTGCGAAAAATGCCCGAACTTTCAATGCGTAATTGTCTCCATTCACCGAAAGTGCAACCGACTGGGCAAATTAAAATCCTTGCAGATTTTAATTTGCCCATCATTTGCAAAAGCATTTTAGGAATACGCACATTGCGGTTCAAGAATGTCGCAGGTCAATTCCAATAATTTAAAGTATCGATATTGCAAATTGACCTGCGTCCTTGCACATTCTTGAACAAGCGTAACACGATTAAGCCATTGAGTGCCGCCACGGAGGGCGGGAGAATGCTTTAGCCTAAAACTCATCTCACGCCGTTCATTTGGCGTTAAAGCATTCATTGCCTACTGAGGCTTTAAGTCCGTGTCTGGACAAGGCTTAAAGCCTAAAAACTTCTAAAACATTCTGTGAAAGTCTTGACAAAGGCAAAAAAAAAGCTATGCTAAAAAGTGCTCATGAAAAATAAGTTTACTTTCTTTATCTTGTGCTTTTATTTTTGCTTTGCGTTTTGCAGCTTTTCGATGTGTTCAAAGCATTCCATGCACAAAATAACCGAAGATGAAAGTCTCGATGCCGTTTCCGTAAAGCCTTCTCAAAAAGAGATTTTAAGGCAAACCGCACGTGAAATTGCTACAAAAATGAGCATAACCGAAAAAATATATCAAGTGCTGATGTTGTCAGTTTCGGGAAAAACGGCTGGCGAAGTCAAAGCTGCTCATTTTCGATATGCACCAGGTGCGGTGATTTTATTTAAGTTTAACGTTGCAAATACGCCGCAAAAGGTTCACGCGTTTATCGTGGCGTATCAAAAACAGTTTGCCGAAAATGCACGTGCCAATGTGCCTGCTTTTTTCGCTATCGATAATGAAGGCGGTGCTGTGTTTCGTACATCGCTTATTACTTCGGTTTTGCCCTATGCTAGCGATGTCGCAAAACATTTTACCGCGGCGGAAGCTGAAACGCTTTTCGCTTACCTTGCAAGGCAAATGAAGGCTTTACACCTTTCGATGAACCTCGCTCCAGTTTGCGAAGCAGGCGATGAAGCAACGGCAGTGCTTGGGAAAAGGCTTTTTAGTGCGAACACAACGCAAGTTGCGGATTACGCGACGCGTTTTGTTGCAGCTCACGCAGGCGAAAATATCGCTTGCGTTGTAAAGCATTTTCCAGGAAGCGGTCACGAAGACACTCATCGTGCCGTTTCAAAAATTACAGGCTCGCGAGAAAGCCTTTTAGCTTTGTGCGAAAGTTTTCGCATTCCGCTTCGTCACGCACAGGCGGTTATGCTTTCGCACAGCATTGCAGAATGCTTGGACAATAAGCCTTTTTGTCTTTCGCCTTCGAGTGTCGATTTTTTGAAAACGGAGTTTCGTTACGACGGACTGATAATGAGTGACGACATTATAATGAAGGCTCTTCGTCCTTACGCGAAAAATTATGTTGAGCTTGCGTACCAAATGATTAGTGCAGGTTGCGATTTGATTTTGTATTCGGCAAGCGATTTTAACCTTTTAGTTGACGGGCTTGCTGCAAAAGCGGAGCAGAATCCTCTTTTTTTAAGTCGTGTAACCGAAGCAGTTGAAAAAATACTTTTAGTAAAATTGGAAAACGGTTTGATTTCCGCAAAAGAAGATTTTGCAACTGATGAAGCTTTTGACGCACAGAAGTTTTATTCTGCAAAAGAAAGTTTTGGGCAACTGCTCCGCGGAAAAAGCTTAAAGTGAGCGTTTTGCCGAAATTAACCGAAGCTGAAATAAATTAGCAATATTGAGCGTACGAGAACACTATGAAGCGCAGTCAAAAAAAATCGCAGCGGAAATTTACCGAAAACGAAAATCTTTGTGCAAAAGAAAGATATAACGGGGCGGATGGCTTTGAAAGCTATTACGCAAAACTTTTCGGCGAGCGGTGGCAAACCTTAAAGGCGGCTCTTTCGGCTCCAGTAAAACATTTTGAGCTTTCCGAAAATTTACGCACAGGATATTTTTTGGACAAGGCGAGTTTTTTTGCCGCCTCGCTAATGCCGCCCCTTGACGAGGGCGTTTGCCTCGATATGTGTGCAGCCCCTGGCGGAAAAAGCCTCGTCCTTGCAACGCGGGGCTTACAAGGCAAGGCTGAACTTCAAACCAATGAGCTTTCCGCAAGCCGACGGGCGAGGCTTCGCACCGTGCTTGAAGAGCATCTTTCGCCAGAGCTTCGGACAAAGGTTAGCGTGTCAGGATACGATGGAAGCGTAATGTGCAAATTACGCAAAGACTTTTACGAGCGTATTTTGCTAGATGCACCTTGCTCTTCGGAGCGGCACGTCCTTGCCGACAATAAGTACCTTTCACAGTGGAGCGAGGCTAGAATTAAAAACTTAGCACGGCGGCAGTGGGCACTTTTGTCGTCGGCGTTTTTAATGCTAAAAACCGAAGGTTTTTTGCTTTACTCGACTTGTGCCTTGTCGGAAGCCGAAAACGATTGCGTGATTGATAAGCTCATCGAAAAATACCCGCAAGCAACACTCGTTCCGCTCAAGCCTTTTGAGCATGCAGAGCCGACGCGACACGGGCTAATCTTTTTGCCAGACACAAGCGGATACGGCCCGCTTTATTGCTCGCTGGTGAAAAAAAACGCCAAAACACCTCGCAACTCGTGACTTTGCCCGCATCCAAATCACAAAACGCACCTTTTCAGTCGAGCAATTTTCAATTTTGTAAAAATTAACATGGGATTCACCGATAGCTTTCGATTTCAGTAACAAAGCTAAAAATAATGCGGTAGAGTTTTTGAGCGAACATTGCTTTTTAGTAACTCAAAAGCTTTTTGCTCGAAACGCAACTAGAATTTAAGTAAATAGAACGCTAGCACACAAGGTTAGAATTTTGCTTCTGGCACAAGTAAAATCGTAAAAAATCCTTCGGGCGTTTCATTAAAAAAACGCTCGAAGCAAGTTAAAGCAAAAAAAGCCCTTGATAAAAGAATAAAAAATAAAAAAAAATGCAACTTTTTCGCAAAAAATTAAAAAAACTAGTTGACATTTTGTAATATTATGTTACAATGAAGTGGGTAAAAGTGGGAGAAAGTAGAGAATTGTGGCTATTTTAACCGGTGAGTACAAAAATAACCTTGACGAAAAAGGACGCGTCAGTTTTCCGGCGAAGCTTCGCTCTAGTTTGGGTGAGGCAACGGTAATGATTACGCGTGGCGTGGACAAGTGTCTTTGGGTTTTTCCGCAAGACGCGTGGGACGCTTTTTTGCAAAAGGTTATGTCGCAGGCTTCGTTGTTTCAAGCTGAGTCTCGTTCGGTATTGCGTCGCTTGGTTGCTCCCGCCCAGGAAGTTGAAATTGACAAGCAAGGCAGGATTTCAATTCCTCAAAGTTTGCGCGAATACGCTGGCTTGGAAAAAGAGTGCCTTATTTTGGGGATTTCCAAGTATTTGGAAATTTGGAGCGTTGACGGTTATGAAAATTATTTACAGGAGAGTGAAACTGATTTCTTAAAGGCGTCAGAAGCCTTGGGAAATGTTTGTTTTAATTGATGAGTTATGGAAGTTTTTCACACTCCTGTGCTGTTGCGAGAATGTTTGGAGCTTTTAGCACCCGAAAAATCGAATGCGTTAATGGTTGACGGAACTTTGGGGGAAGGCGGACACACCGAGGCGTTTTTGTCCCGTTTTTCCGATTTGACGGTTTACGGCGTTGACGCTGATGCTGAAATTCAAAAAAGGGCTCGGCAGCGGTTGAGCGGATTTGGAAACCGCATTGAATTTTATAATCTTTGGTCGGACGAATTTTTTGAAAATAATCCTGCGGAAAAACGCTTCGATGTAATTTTGCTGGATTTGGGGATTTCGATTTTCCATTATGCGGCATCGCAGCGGGGGTTTTCGTTTTCGTGCAATGAAGCGTTGGATATGAGATTGAATGCTCGGACAAAAAATTCTGCGGCGGACTTAATTGCGTCGCTTAATGAAAAAGAGCTGGCGGATATGATTTTTCAGTATGGCGATGAGCGTTATTCGAGGCGGATTGCTCGAAAGATTGTTGAAAGGCGTAAAGTCAAGGCGATTACAACGTCTGGTGATTTGGCTGACGTTGTGTTTAATAGCGTTCCGTCAAAATATCGGTACGGGCGGCTGCATCCTGCAACGAGGACGTTTCAGGCTTTGCGGATTGCAGTGAATGGAGAGCTTGAGCGGTTGCCGCGGTTGTTGGATTTGGCGTTTCATTCGTTGGCGGATGGCGGGAAACTTGGGGTGATTACTTTTCACTCGCTTGAAGACAGGATTGTTAAACAATATTTTCGCAAATTATCAAAAACCTTTTTAGAATGCGAAAATATGCCGATAGTTGATACTGAGAAGAAGTTTGTTGCAAGCCTTGTGAGAAAAAAGGCTATTCAGGCGAGTGAGGACGAAGTTGCGAAAAATCCTCCCTCACGAAGTGCAAAGCTTCGCGTGATTAAACGGAATGGGGCGAATTCCGTTGGGAGTGTTTAATTGTATGAAAAAGTTTTTGTCGTTGCTGATGACGCTCGGTATCACTGGCTTGTTGCTGATAACGGTTTTGCAGTCAAGTCGATATATTCGTTTGCAAAAAGAATTGAGTGATTATCGAGAGCATGAGGAATTATTGATTACTGGCAATGCAAAAAAGATTTCAGCGATTGCGATTTTGACGAGTCCTTCGCGAATAGAAAAAATTGCGGTGGAAGATTTGGAAATGCGGAAGGCAAAACCTTCGGAAATAATTCGGGTTAGGTTAGGGGATTGATGGCGGTATGTGCGTAAAGATTGAGCATTCAAAAACAAACGTACTTTTAACATTTGACGAAGTGTGCGTTGCATGCGGAGGTTTTGTTTTGTATAACGGGGCAGCTACCGATGGCGTGTATTCCGTTGCAATTGACAGCCGTAACTGTGTCGCAGGTTCGTTATTTGTTCCGCTTCGAGGTGCTGTGCAGGACGGTCATTCGTATTGTGAAGCGGCACTTAAAAACGGAGCTGTTTGTTTTTTTGTCGATGAACAATTTTTAGCCAAAAATAAATCGCAACTAATTGCGTTATGTAAACAATATGGGGCGGTTTGCATTGTTGTTAAAAATACTTTGTACGCATTGCAGGATTGTGCCGCTTTTTATTTGAAAAAATTTCCGAAGCTCATACGAATCGGCATCACAGGTTCAAGTGGAAAGACAACAACAAAGGAAATACTTGCTGCAATTCTCTGTGAGCAGTATCGAACTGTGTTTTCGAAAGGCAATTTGAATTCGGAAACAGGCTTGCCACTTTCGGTTTTTACAATTCGTGAAGGTGATGAGGTTGCTATATTTGAGTTGGGAATGAATCGCGAAAATGAAATTGCCGAGTTGGCAAAAGTTTTTCAGCCACAGTTAGCGATTATCACAAACATCGGTTTAGCTCACGTCGGTATGTTAGGCAGTCAAGAAAAAATTGCACTTGAAAAGAAAAAGATATTTTCGTGTTTTGTTTCATCTTGCTGTGGCTTCATTCCTCAGTGTGAATTTACTTCGCTTTTGCAAAAAAATGTCTTGGGAAAAATATTTGTTGTTGACGGTGAAAAATTTTTATCTGAAAAATTTTCACCTATCAAAGATTTAGGCGAAAATGGTTTTGAGCTTTTTTACAACGACAAGAAGTTGCACTTTCATTTAATTGGAAAGCACAATTTACTGAATGCGGCTATGGCTGTTGCTGTTGCAGAGAGCTTAAAATTAGATGATGCAAAAATACGTGCAGGTTTAGAAAAAGTTTCTGCATTGTACGGACGTGCTGAAATAAAAAAAGGAAAAGCGACTTACCTTTTCGATGTATATAATGCAAATCCGCAGAGCATGTCCGCTGCGTTGGACTTTATTTCGACGTTGGCGATTGCAGGAAAAAAAGTTGCCGTACTTGGTTCGATGATGGAGCTTGGTGATTATTCTTTTGATGCACATAAAAAAATAATTGAAAGAGTTTGTACAAGCGACATTGCTGTTTGCTTTTTGTATGGTGATGATTTTGTGCACACGTTTGAAAAAATAAAATGCACTGACACAAAATTTTCATGTTTTAAAACGAGCGAGGCGACTGAATTAAAAGAAAAACTTGAAAACACAATTTCAAAAGATGATTTTGTTTTGTTAAAAGGTTCTCGAAGTTTGCAGCTGGAACAATTTGTTTCATGCTTGGAGGTACACGCATGAAAGTTGCAGATTATATTTCGCCTGAAAAAAACATTATCACCGAAAATTATAATTTCATTTTTATTATGATTGTGATTTTACTTTTGGGTTTGGGTTTTACTGTGTTATACTCAGGCTCATTAAGTTACGGCACTCGTTTTTTTGATGACCCGCTTTATTTTGTAAAACGGCAAGCTGTAAATTTAATTTTAGGTTTGGTTGCGTTGGTGTTTTGCAGTTTAACGGAGCATGAAACGCTTCGAAAACTTTTACCGATAATTTTGTTGGGGACGTTTATTCTTTCGGTGTTGCCGTTTATACCGGGCTTGCGTTGGGACAGAAACGGTGCAGCTCGTTGGGTAAAAATTGGTAGGTTTATTTTTCAGCCGTCTGAATTTATCAAGATTACGATTGTGCTTTTTTTATCAAACTTTTTTGACAAAAAACAGGATAAACTGGATGAGCCACTCATTTCGATTTTTCCGCCATTCATTGTGTGTGGGCTTTTAATTTTTATGGTGTATTTGGAGCCAGATTTTTCAACGGCAATGTTTTTAGCTTTGTTGGCATGCACGATGTTTTTTATTGCGGGCGTTGGTTTGAGTTGGTTCTTGAAAGGATTGATTTGCTTTTTGCCGATTGCTGTAATTATGGTGCTGTCAAAAGCATATCGTCTGCAACGTGTGCTGGCATTTTTATTTCCAGAGCAGGACCCTCTCGGTGGAAGTTATCAGGTCAACGCTTCAATCAAAGCGATTACAAGTGGCGGGGTTTTGGGGACGGGCTTGGGCAATGGACTACAAAAAATTTCGAGCGTGCCAGAAATTTATTCGGATTTTATTTTTGTCGTTTGGGCTGAAGAGATGGGTTTTGTCGGAGTGCTTTTGTACTTTGCATTGATTTCTGGATTTGCATTTTTGGGTTTTCGCATTGCTATAAAAGCTGAAAATAATTTTTTAAAATTTTTAGCATTCGGTTCAACTGCAAGCATTGTTTTTCAATCGCTATTAAATGCAGCTGTTGTGTCGCGACTTGTTCCTGCAACAGGTATTCCGATGCCGTTTTTTTCTTATGGCGGTTCGTCTTTGATTGCGACAATGTGCTTTTGCGGTTTTATTATAAATGTTTCACGACACAAGCGGGGTAAAGGAAATGTCTGATTTTGTTTTAGGTAAAAATATTATCAATGAAAAATCGGCAGCGGCTAATACTACGCAACAAAAAAATCGCTTTCGTACATTTGCTTTGATTGTTGCTTTCGCATTAATTGTATTGGCTTTTGTTTTGCTGTTCTGTTATTATTTTTTATTTTTACCTCAGTCATCGGTTGCAAAAATTAAATTGTCGGGCAATACTGTTTTGAGTGAAGTGTACTTAAAAGAAAAATGTGGATTGCGTAATTCGTTGAAGTGGAATCAAGTTGATAGTATGCAGGTTGCACGACGAATTGCGAGCATTTCGATGATTGAAAGCGTTGTCGTTGAAAAAAAATTACCAGACTCTGTGTATATTAAAATAACGGAGCGTAAACCGATTGCATTGACATTTGTTGCGATTGACGATTGCTCATTGCCTGCTTTTATTGATAAGAGCGGAGTTGTATTTACATCGAAGGAAATTAAAAATGATAACTTGGTTGTTATCAGCGGACTAAGTTTTGAAAACTTTACTGAGGGAATGCATTTAAATTCTGAGTTGTTAAAATTGCTGCATGATGTTTCCGCTTTACAAAACTCAAATCAAAAATTATTAAATCGTATTTCTGAAATTAAGGTTGTTGCAAAAAAATATGCCGGCTACGAATTGGTTTTATTTCCGATTGGAGATAATATACGAGTGCGGATACAGGATGAGTTGACGAGTAGCGTTATTGAGCATGCATTGTTGGTGTTGGATGTTGTGCATGGTTTAAAAAATTATTCAGGCATCCGCGAAATTGATTTAAGAAGTGGCATTGCAGTTATTGAAAGTAACACGCAAGAAACGGCGGACAAAGGCGGCACAGATGAGTGAAACAATAGTCGGTTTAGATATAGGCTCAAGCAAAATTAGAGCTGTTGTTGCGGAGCGGCTTTTAACTGGTGCGTTGCAAGTTACAGGTGTTGGTGTTACCGATTCTGAAGGACTACGCCGCGGTGATGTTGTTAATATCGAAAAGACGGTTGAAGGAATAAAGGCTGCTGTTGAGTCGGCTGAGTTTATGTCAGGTTCTGAAATTAGCGAGTGTGCAGTCAGCATCGGAGGCGTGCATATTGAAGGTTTCAATTCTACTGGAGTTGTTCCGATTGCCGACAAAGGTAAACGCGAACGCGAAGTTGACGCTAACGATATTCAGAACGTAATTCGTTCGGCACAAGCGGTTGAAATTCCGCGCGATAGAAAATTTATTCACGTGATTCCGCAACACTTTAGTGTAGATAGTCAAAAGAATATAAAAGACCCGACGAATATGATTGGTGTTCGCTTGGAAGCAAGCGTGCATATTGTTACAAGTTCTACAACTGCAATTGAAAAGATAAGTCAGTGCGTTAATCGTAGCAACTTAAAACCGACCGTGCTTATGTGTCAAAGTTTGTGTGCAATCAAATCGGTTATGACAAATGATGAAGCAGAGCTTGGTTCTATTTTGATTGACATTGGCGGCGGAACAACTAATGTTGTAGTTATGAAAGGCGGTTCACCTATTGCGATGTTCACGCTTGGTATCGGCGGTAATAATTTAACGAATGACTTATCGGTTGTTGAAGGTATTGCACTTGACACTGCTGAAAAAATAAAAATAAAAGACGGATGCTGCTATTTGGATTTGGTTGACGATGATGAAGAAGTTTTAATCGCAGGGATAGGTGGCAAAGCACCTGTGCAAATTTCACGTGTGCGTATTGCGGAAATATTGCAATCGCGTTTACAGGAATTATTTTTAATTATCAAAAGTAAATTGGGACAATTCTTAAAACCTAATTTTCTAAATGGTAGTATTATTTTGTGCGGAGGCTCGTCATTGCTTACGGGTGTAACAGAATTGGCAGCTGACGTGTTTGGATTTTCATCGGTACGATTAGGGATTCCTTCGATGCTCGGAGGACTTACTGGTGAATATAGAAGTCCGGAGTTTGCAGTTGTGCTGGGTTTGCTTTTAGAACAAAATGAAGCGAAAGTAAATTTTGGCTCGCCTGAACCGACGAAGGAAAAAAGTAAAAAAGGTGGCCCAGGAAAATTAGCCGAAAAAGTAAAGGATATTTGGGGCAGTCTTTTTTAGTATAGCGTGTAAATTGCTATACATAATTTTTGGATGTCACACATTTTAATGTGTAAAATTTTTACAGCTGGTTTGCTGTAACCCATTGGGAGGGGGAAGATGGATTTTAATATTTTGGATGAAGATACTGGTAGGTCGCCTGCGGTTATCAAAGTAATCGGCACTGGTGGTGCAGGTTCGAATGCAGTTAATCGAATGATTGATGCGGGTTTGCAGTTTGTTGAGTTTATCGTGTCGAACACAGATGCACAGGCTCTTGCATATTCACATGCAAAAATGAAATTGCAAATTGGTGCGAAGCTAACGTCAGGTCTAGGTGCTGGCGGTAAACCAGAAGTCGGTGAAAAAGCTGCGGTTGAAGATACTGAAAAAATTCGTCAAGCTATTTCTGGCGCGAATATGCTTTTTATAACGGCGGGAATGGGCGGTGGCACAGGGACAGGTTCTGCTCCGATTATTGCAAAGATTGCAAAGGACGAGGGTATTCTAACTGTTGCTGTTGTTACCAAGCCTTTTGGATTTGAAGGACCTGCGAAAATGAAACTTGCAAAGGAAGGTATCAGAAAACTTTCGGAAAATGTTGATTCACTAATTGTTATTCCGAATGATGCACTTTTAAAACTTGCAGATAAACAAACAACTTTGACGGAAGCTTTTATGCGTGCTGATGATGTTTTGCGTCAAGCGGTTCAAGGTATTTCGGATTTGATTTTGAAGCCTGGAATTATGAACGTGGACTTAGCTGACGTTGAAAGTGCAATGCGTGGTCAAGGCAATGCACACATGGGCGTCGGTACTGCGTCAGGTGAGAACCGTGCAGTGAATGCGGCGACATATGCAGTTGATAATCCGTTGTTGGAAGATTCTGGAATGGAAGGTGCAAAAAATATTTTGGTGAATATCAGCGGTTCATCTTCGTTGACGCTTTCTGAAATTTCTGAAATCATGACAATCATTAATCAGAAAGCTGATCCTGAAGTTAATATTAAAGTTGGTGCATGGCAAGATGAAGGAATGGGTGATGCAATTAGTGTTACGTTAGTTGCAACAGGATTTCCAAGTTCGAATTTTTTAGATTATGCAAACAATGATAATAGAAATTTGAAACAAAATCCGCATGGCAATGATAAAATTGGTTCGTCACTTGGGGACTTTGTAACTTCACGTGAGTTTAGTCAAATGAAAACTCGCCAACCTGTATTATCTGGTTTGGAAAAAAGAAATGCTACACAAAAAACTTTAGACCTTCATGATGAAGTTGCTGAGCCTGAAAAACGATTTAGTGCAAAGTCGTTGAATGTAACGCTGCCTCCCGATGATATTGATCTTGATGTGCCTACTTTTTTAAGGCAAGGACGATAAGATTTTGCGGAGTATAATTTGAGAGTGCCGAAGTGAAAAAATATATACAAGCATTTTCTGGTTATTTAATCAGTTCATGCAATTATTCTAAGCTAACTGCTGAAACATATTGCGAAACGGTTCGGAATTTTTTTTCAACCATGCAAGTTGATGCCGAAAATGCAGCTGAAGATGATTGTTTACAATTTTTTTATTTGAGAAGCAAAGATGGTGCAATGTCAAAAACAATTGCGAAAGACATTTCTGCGTTGTCTTCGTTTTTTGATTTTCTCGTGATGTCAAACGTGCGACTTGATAATCCAGTGCAGGCTGTTGAGCGTCCGCGACGTGAACGGACTTTACCACGAGTATTGTCTCAAACGGAAGTCGATACGTTGTTGAAAACGATTCCGACTGATACGCCGAGCGGATTGCGCGATGCATCTCTTTTTGAATTGATTTATTCTAGCGGTTTAAGAATCAGTGAAGCAATTAATCTTTCGCTTGATGATATTTTTTTTGAAGAGCTGATGTTAAAGGTTGTCGGAAAAGGAAACAAAGAACGACTGGTTCCATTTGGTGATATTGCGAAGGAGAAATTGTTGCAGTACTTGGAATATGGACGTGAAAAACTTTTAAATGCAAAGGTTAAAGAAAACACAAAAACAAAGGGAGCAGTTTTTTTGAATGTGCGTGGTTCACGCCTAACTCGTAAAGGTGCGTGGAAGCGTTTGCAGGAAATTCAAGCAGCTTCTGGTGTGCATACGAAAATTCACACCTTGCGTCATTCGTTTGCGACTCATCTTCTTTTGGGTGGAGCTGATTTGCGTTCGGTGCAGTGTTTACTAGGTCATGCAAATATTTCAACTACGCAAATCTATACTCACATTGCGAATGACACATTGCAGGAATCGCATAATAAAATTTTTAATGAGGAGCTGTGTGATGAAAAGTAAAATTGGTTTGATAATGCTTGTGATGTTGTTGGCATCTTGCAACAATCGCGAATTTTTAAAACGTATGCAGGAAAATGAAGAAGGTGTGCATAGCCCTACAACAGTTGCCGAATTGGAAAGTGCAATTTCAAAATATGAGCGACGTGTCGAAGATATTATGCTTGCACAAAATAGAATTGCTATCTGGTACAAGATGCTCGGCACTAGATATGTTGATTCAAAAATGTATATTAAAGCACTTGCTGCTTATACAAAGGCTTTGGAATATTATCCTGACAATCACAATCTTTACTATGAGACAGGACTTTGTGCGTCAAAGATTGCAAAGAACTTTGCAACGCTTGCAACTGAAGCGGAACATGATGCTACGTATTACTATGCACTTGCAGTTAAAGCGTATATGTCTGCTTTGCAGTTACAGCCTGATTATACAAAGGCGGCTTATGCATTATCTGTACTTTATGTTTACGAATTGAATGAAAGCGGAAAAGCAATTTCGTTGTTGCTTCCAGTTATTGAACGCGAGCCGAAAAATTATGAGGCGTTATTTGTTTTGGCTGCAGCGTATTACTTAAATCAAGATTACGATAATGCAATTCGCACGTATAATACTATTGTGCAAAATGCAAAAGACAAAGAAGTCGTTGCTGCTGCAAAGAAAAATATTTTACAAATTGAAATGGGACAAAAATAATGACGGAGCAAAAAATTTTTGAATTAACAGTTTCACTTTTGAGTTTTTTGAAAACGCATGAGAAAAAAAAGCTTGTGCGTAAGTTTTCATGCTCAGAAGAAATTTTTAATTTAAATATAAAAGATCTTTCATTGTTGGTGGAACGAAGTATTAAAGTAAAAGATTTTAGCTTTGAAGATTTAAAAATTAAACTCGAACGTTGCATTAAAATTATTGAAAGTTATAAAATTGAATTTACATCTGTGTTTGATAAAGATTATCCTGCTATGTTGCGTGATATTGCAGAGCCTCCGTTTATAATTTTTGTTCGAGGGAAAAAAATATCAGACGAAAATAAAATTGCGATTGTCGGTACTCGTCGCCCGACGGGAATGGGAATGCAGGTGACGTTTGATATTGCGAAAAGTTTTGCAGAGAAAAAGTATACAATTGTGTCGGGCTTGGCTATTGGTGTTGATGCATTTGCACATAAAGGCGCTGTGAGTGTAAATGCTCCAACGGTTGCAGTACTTCCTTGCTCTGTTGAAAATTTATATCCGCGTGCAAATGCAAACTTAGCTCGCAGAATAATTGACGCAGGTGGCTCGATTGTCAGCGAGTATCCGCCTGAAACGTCTGCATTGAAGTTTCGTTTTTTGGAACGCAACAGAATTATCTCCGGGCTTTCTGATGCAACCGTGGTAACTGAAGCACCGAAAGAATCGGGAGCGTTATCGACGGCTCGTCATGCTTGTAAACAGGGAAAGCCTCTTTTTGTTTTCGCTCAACTTTTTGATTCAATTCAAAATGAAGGCGGAAAAAATTTGGATGCTAATGTTGTGAGTTCAGCTGATGATGTGATTACGATGTTGAAAAATAAAACTATGGAAAAAAGATTTTCTGAAAATATTTTTTTAGATGAGAGGATTAGTCAATGACTGCAAAAGAAAATACAAAAGAAATAAAAACGGATAAATCGAAAAATAAAAAAACAAAACCTAAGTTGGTAATTGTTGAGTCTCCATCAAAGGCGAAAACAATTGAAAAATATTTGGGAGCAGATTATATTGTGCGGGCTTCAATGGGACATCTCATTGATTTACCGAAATCAAAGTTGGGTGTAGATATAGAAAATAATTTTGAGCCTGAATATATCACAATACGAGGAAGCGGAAAAGTTTTAAATGAATTAAAAGCTCTTGCGAAAAAATCTGACGCTGTATATTTAGCAAGTGATAATGACCGTGAGGGTGAAGCTATTGCTTATCATTTGCATAATGCAATTCGCGAAAAAAGTTCTGTGCCTATTACGCGCGTTGTATTTAATGAGATAACGCCTGATGTTATTCGCACTGCAATACAAAATCCACGCGATATTGATGAACATAAGGTGAATGCACAAAAGGCAAGGCGTGTTCTCGATAGAATTATAGGCTATAAAATATCTCCTGTGCTTTGGGAAAAAGTAAAGAATGGGCTTTCTGCAGGGCGTGTTCAGTCTGTTGCGTTGCGTATTATTTGTGAACGCGAAAAAGAAGTAAATGATTTTATTCCAGTTGAGTATTGGTCGCTTGATGCAAAACTGAAAAAAAACAAAACAGAATTTGTTTCGAGGCTTTTGAGTTTTCAAAATAAAAAAGTTGATATGCTTAGAAAAGATGAAGTTGCTTCGATTATTGATTCAATAAAAGGAAACCAGGCAATTGTTACAGATTTTAAAACAAATCAAAAGACACAAAAGCCAAAACCACCTTTTACAACTTCTACTTTGCAGCAAGCTGCGGCAACTCGTTTGGGATTTACTTCGAGGAAGACAATGCAAATTGCACAGCAGCTTTATGAAGGTATACAGGTTGGTGCATCACCTGTAGGATTGATTACATATATGCGAACGGATAGCGTGCGTATTTCGGATGTTGCAATTTCGGCTGTACGTAAATTTATTACGCAAAAATTTCCAGACTGTTTGCCAGAAAAACCTATTGAATATTCTGTTGCAGGCAAAGCACAAGATGCACACGAAGCAATTCGTCCAACGTATATTGAATATACTCCAGAATACTTAAAGGAAAATTTAACTCGTGATCAGATGCGGCTTTACTCTCTCATTTGGGAACGTTTTGTTGCTTGTCAGATGACAAATACAAAAACGGAAACGACAAGTTATGATATTGTAATTGGTGATGCATTATTCCGTGCATCATCGACTGCGGTTATTGAAAAAGGTTTTCAAAATGTGTTAAAGGAAAAAGATGATAAGGCAGAAAAGACTATTCCTAAAATGAAGCAAGGCGAGACACTTGATGTGTCAGATTTAATTTCGGAGCAACATTTTACGCAAGGGCCTGCACGATATACCGACGCGAGCATTGTTAAGACATTGGAGGAAAACGGAATCGGGCGTCCGTCAACATACGCACCTACAATTTCTGTGTTACTTGATAGATATTATGTAACGCGTGATAATAAACAACTTGTTCCGACGCAGTTGGGAAAAATAATCAATACTATTCTCACGGACAATTTTGACGATGTAGTGAATGTCGCTTTCACAGCAAAGATGGAAACAATGTTGGACAATGTTGAAACAAGTCAAGAAAATTGGCAGGATGTTTTAAAAGGTTTTTATCCGCACTTCCAAGATGAAGTCGATGCTGTTATGAAAAGCGTTGAAAGTATAAAAGGTACGTTTGACGAAAAAACAGATATTATTTGCGAGAAATGCGGTAAGCACATGTTGAAAAAACTTGGGCGGTACGGTTTCTTTTTAGCGTGCGAAGGTTTTCCAGAATGTCGAAATGCAAAATCAATTCCGCTTGCAAAATGTCCTAGACCTGGATGCAATGGAGATATTGTTGCAAAACGCGGAAAGGGTAGGGCAAGAGCGTTTTATGGATGTACGCATTATCCTGACTGTGATTTTATCACATACTTTAAACCGATTGAAGCGACGTGTCCTAAGTGTGGATGGTTTATGGTTGAAAAATATGATAAGAAGAATGGAAGCTATAAGGCGTGCATCAATCCTGAGTGCGATTATCTGCACTCGGATGATGAACAATAGCAAGATGATTTTACAAAGGAATATATATGCAGGAAGTTTTTGTTGATTATATAAATTATATCGGTGGCTTAAAAAATTATTCTCGTAATACAATTTCTGCCTATGAAAAAAATTTATCTATGTTTGAAACGTGGTTACAAAAAAACGATGCAGATATTTTTAAATTAACTGCGAATGATGTGCGTGTTTTTATTTCTGAGCTAGCAAACGAAAAACTTTCACCTGCAACTATCAATCAAGTGTTATCGACGATTAGAGGTTTTTATGATTTTGCAGTAAGGTTCAAACTTGCAAAGATAAATCCTGCAGCACAAATTAAAAATATAAAACTTGCGGAAAGGTTGCCGAATTTTTTGTTTGCTGATGAAATGAATCGTTTTTGTAAATCGCCTGATAGTGAAAACAATTTATGGCAAGCAAGAGACAAGGCAATATTCTCATGCTTATATTCAAGCGGTTGCCGAGTTTCTGAGTTGGTAAATCTTAATGTAAAAGATTTGTCAAGTGATTTTAAAAGTGCAATTGTTTTTGGTAAAGGAAGTAAAGAGCGAAAAGTTTTTTTTGCAGACTTTGCCGTGCAAGTATTAAAGACATATATGCTTGAGAGAAAAACTTTGTTGGATACTTTGCAAAATATAAAAGAGCCTGCGTTATTTTTAAATCAAAAAGGGAAGCGACTCACTTCACGCGGTGTCGAATATATTATCAGTCGTTATGTTGAGGCAACTGGTAGTTATAAAAAAATTACGCCACATACATTTCGTCACAGCTTTGCTTCGATGCTTGTTACAAAGGGTTTGGATATTAGAATGGTGCAAGAACTTTTGGGACACGCAAGTATTTCAACGACGCAAAAATATACGCACGTAACATCAGAGCAATTACAAAATTTATATCATTCATCGCATCCACATGGAGCGATAGTACACGAGGAGATAAAATGAAAACACGAAGTACTACAATTTTAGCAGTGAGACGTAACGGTAAAGTTGCGATGGCAGGTGACGGACAAGTTACGATGGGTGAAACTGTCATGAAAGGTAATACCAAAAAGGTTAGAAAAATTTTTAACGGAAAAATAATTACTGGCTTTGCGGGAAGCACTGCAGATGCTTTTACATTGTTGGAGCTGTTTGAAAAAAAAGTCGGAGAGTATTCGGGGGATATTACGCGTTCGGCAGTTGAATTAGCAAAAGAATGGCGAACAGACAAGATGCTGAAAAACTTGCAAGCACTTTTGTTGGTAGCCGATAAGAATACGATTCTTTTGATTTCGGGTAACGGTGATGTGATTGAACCTGAAGAAGATGCAATTGCTATAGGCTCAGGCGGAAATTATGCGTATGCAAGTGCGTTAGCTTTGTTGCGTAACACCGATTTATCTGCAAAAGATATCGTTGAAAAAAGTTTAGATATTGCAAGTAAGATTTGTATTTATACAAATGATAATTTTACTGTTGAGGAATTGTAAAGGGAAAATAAATGAAAAAAGAAATTATAGATTTAACGCCGAGAGAAATTGTTGCTGAACTTGACCATTATATTATCGGGCAGCAAAAAGCAAAGAAGGCTGTTGCAATTGCAATGCGTAACAGAAATCGTCGTATGAAATTAAATGAAGAAGTACGAAATGAAATTGCTCCGAAAAATATTTTAATGATTGGTCCGACAGGTTGCGGTAAAACAGAAATTGCACGACGTCTTGCAAAACTTTCGAATGCTCCCTTTATAAAAGTTGAGGCGACAAAGTACACGGAAGTCGGTTATGTCGGACGTGATGTTGAATCAATTGTGCGAGATTTAATGAACGTCGGATATGCGATGGTAAAATCGGAGATGCAAGAAGACATAAAAGAAAAAGCTGAAAAAGCAACCGAAGAAGAAATTTTGGATTTGTTGCTTCCTGGAAATAAAAAACGGTCAGGCGGTATTATTATTCCGAGTATGCAGCTTGAAAACAAAACCCAGGATACTCAAGATGCAAAAGAAACAAATGATGCGTTAGATAATTCAGACACACGAGAGAAGCTTCGTCAAAAACTTATAAAAGGGGAACTGGATGAGCGAACTGTTGAAATTGAAGGCGGTGGACAATCTCCTGATTTTGAATTTATACTTGGCTCTGGAAATATGGAAGATCTTGCTGAAGCTACTATGGGGCGAATGCAGGAATTATTTTCAGGTGCTGGTTCGCGTAATAAAAAACGCCGCGTTACGGTGAAACAGGCAAAAGAAATTTTAATGGCAAACAATTTAGATCGCTTTGTTGACCGTGAGTCAATTGCAAGTGTTGCAAAAGAGCGTGTCGAACAACTTGGAATTGTGTTCATTGATGAAATTGATAAGGTCGCAGGAAAATCTGGACGCGGCGGAAGCGGTCCAGACATTTCACGTGAAGGTGTGCAGCGAGATATTTTGCCGATTGTCGAAGGCTCACAGGTTTCGACAAAGTACGGTGTGATTGATACGACACATATTTTGTTTATCGCTGCTGGTGCATTTAATATTTCTAAGCCGAGTGATTTGATTCCTGAGTTTCAGGGACGTTTCCCTTTGCGCGTGGAATTGGAATCGTTGACTGCAGAAGATTTCAAACGCATTTTAGTTGAACCGAAAAATTCTTTGACAATGCAATACAAAGAGTTGATGAGTACGGAAAATGTAAATGTTGAGTTTACAGACTCGGCAATTGAGCGTATTAGTGAACTTGCTCAGAAAGTTAATTCATCGGTTGAAAATATTGGAGCTCGTCGTTTGCATACGCTGATGGAGTTGGTTGTTGAAGATATTTCTTTTAAGGCGGATGATTATTCGGGGCAGACGATAACGATTGACGAAAAGTATGTTGATGAGCGATTAAAGGAAATTGTTCAGAATCAGGATTTAAGCCGTTATATTTTGTAGCGGATAGATTTACTGTTGACTTACAGATAAAAATAGTAAAGGCTATTTTTAATATGCCGATAATAATATCGTGGGGATTATATGAGTTTATCTGGTTTTACAAAAACGATTGATTTGTTGCATAGAGCTTTGGATGTTTCGACGCTTCGCTATTCGGTGAGTTCGAATAACTTGGCAAATGCGGAAGTTCCAAACTTTAAGCGTACGGATGTAAACTTTGAATCACAATTAAAGCGGGCTTTAGATTCCGAAAAGACTTCCGCTGATGCATTTAAAATGCAAACTACGGATGCACGACACATTCAATCTGATAGCGTTATTGATTACCGTTCAGTTGAGCCTCGCCGTGTTGTGGATTATTTGAGTACGGTTAAGGCAAACGGGAACAACGTCGATGCCGAAGAAGAAGGTATGATTATTTTGAAAACGCAAATGCAGTATCAATTAATGACACAGTTGGTTGCGTTTGAATTTGCACAAGTAAAATCTGTTTTGAAATAAAGGAGAATAGAGCATGGGACTTTTTACTAGTATAAACATTGCATCAACAGGAATGAGCGTTGAGCGTTTACGAAGCGATGTTATTTCAGATAACATTGCTAACGCTTCAACGACTCGAACACAAGATGGCGGTGCATTTAAAAGAAGTCGCGTTATCGTTGCGGAAAAAAGTGGTGGCTTTACATTTAGAACTCCTTTCCTTCCTGCGAATTTGGATAAGGGTGTTGGAACTGGTGTACGAGTTTCTGAAATTCAAAAAGATAGAACCGAAGGAAAGTTTGTATATGACCCGACGCACCCCGATGCAATTACGTCTGGTAAAATGGAAGGATATGTTGAAATGTCAAACGTCAATGTTGTAACGGAAATGGTTGATTTGATTGCAGCTTCACGTGCGTATGAAGCAAATTCATCTGTGATTCAAGGTGCAAAGAGCATGTTTGAATCTGCATTGAATATCGCAAAGTAAGAAATAAAAAGGTAAGGTGATTATAATGTTGTTCACAAATACTGCAAATATGACGTACGTTCCATCAACAATGAAAATGCCGTCAATCGGAAGTGTAACTGTCGATAGCGTTCGACGAACTATGACAAGCACGACTGAAAATGTTGACTTGGCGACAAACAAGGTTGGAAATAGTTTTGAGCAAACTCTTTTGAAGGCGTTTGACGAATTGAATAAGTTGCAATTAAAACCGCAGGAGTTAAGTGTTCAACAAATTGTTGATCCTGAGTCGGTTGATCCGCATGATATAACAATTGCGATGAATAAAGCAAGTCTTTCATTGAACTTGGCGACAACTGTTATTGACCGAGTTGTGAAAGCGTGGAATGAAATAAGTATCACGAGATAAGTTTGCGGTTAGATAAAAGTTTTATTAAACTAAAGTCTAACCCGTGATTTGAACGTTCTGTGTCGAGGGGGAATAAACATGAACGAAAAGATAAAAGTTTTTTTTAACAAGCTGAAAGATACTTGGAAAAAATGGTCGGTACCACAAAAAGGTATTTTAATCGGAAGCGTTGTTGCAGTTATTGTTGTGATTATTTTGTTGGCACGATTTTCGTCGCGTCCATCGTTGGTAGCGGTTCTGGATGCACCAATCACTGATGCAGATACACGTGACAGAATTCAACTTCGCTTGAATGAAGAAAATGTTCACTCAAGTTTTTCGCCTGACGGAAAACTTTATGTCAATAATGAAGAAACTGCTCGTCGTATGCGCTCGATTTTAATTCGCGAAGATTTAATTCCGAGTAGTATCAATGCGTGGGATTTTTTTAATGTGGATCAATGGTCTATCACCGATTTTGAAAGAAATGTAAACTTGCGAAGAGCAATTATAAAAGAAGTTACGTTGCATATTAAAGCATTAGATGATGTTGACGATGCAAGTGTGAGTATTGTTATGCCGAAGGAGAGTACGTTTAAATCAGAGCAAAAACCAGTAACGGCAAGTGTTATTATTTTTCAAAAGCCTGGAAGTGATTTAGCGACTAATCGTAGCAAAATTGAAGGTATTCAAAAGTTAGTAAAATTTGCAATTGAAGGTTTAACCGATGATAATATTACGATTGCAGACAGCAAGGGAAATATTTTGAATGATTTTCCTGGTATGGCGGAGTTTGATCGATTGAGTGCAACCGATAAACAGCAAAAGATGATTCGTAAGTATGAAACTCAATACGAAGCACGTATCATTGCTCCTTTGCAAAATATTTTCGGTTTGGATCGAGTGCGTGATTTAAATATAAAAATTGAAATGAATATGTCGGAACGTAAATCCGAAACAAAAGAGTTCTTGCCTTTTGTGCGCAAAGCAGATAATCCAGATACGGTTTATGATGACTCTGAAATTCTTGATTCGGTAACGCTTTCATCTGAAACAGCTTCAACGACATGGCAAGGCACTGGTATAAATCCAGAAGGACCTGGTGGAACAGAGGGACAAACACCGCCTGCGTACAAAGATGCGTCAAACCTTGCAGGACTTTCAACACAAACAATTGTAAAAACAAATCAAGCAATAGGCGAGCGAAAAACTTCGGAAGTAGTAAGTCCTGAGTTGGGTAGACGAACCGTTTCGGTAAACATTGACGGTTCTTGGCAAAAGAAAACCGACGATAAAGGAAACTACATTGTTAAGAACGGCATGATTGAGCGTGAATACATTCCGTTGACGAGTGACGAATTGCGTGATGCGGAAAAGATTGTTCGCAATGCAATTGGATATGATGCAACGCGAAAAGATTCTGTTACGGTTACAAATATCCGTATTGATAGGACAAGTCAATTTGAAAAAGAAGATAGGGACTATTTTGCGAGTGTACAACGACGCACGGTTATTTTAATTTCACTTATTGCAATTGCAGTGATTCTTTTTGCTTTAATATTGTATCGTATTATAAGTCGTGAGTTTGAAAGACGCAAGAGATTACGTGAAGAAGAGGCATTACGCAAGGCTCAGCTTGAAAGACAGCAGGCAATGTGGGAGGCGGATCAAGGTAAGGTGGTTAGCATTACTGCGGAAGAACGACATCGCATGGAGTTACAAGAAAATGCAATTAATCTTTCGCGTGAACATCCAGAAGATGTCGCAATGTTAATTCGTACTTGGTTGATGGAGGAATAGTATGGCAGTAACTCCGATAAAAGATAAAAGCGGAAAAAAAGGAAGAGACATTAAGTCGTTGAACGGCAGACAGAAAGCTGCAATATTTTTAGTTTCTGTTGGTTCTGAAATTTCTGCTAAAATTATGGAACAGCTTCGTGAAGATGAAGTTGAAAAGCTAACGTTTGAGATTGCAAGGCTGGAAACTATTGAGCCTGAATTAAAAGATCAAGTTTTGCAAGAGTTTCAAGATTTGATGGCGGCACAAAACTTTATCACAACTGGTGGTATTGATTATGCGCGTGAGCTTTTGGAAAAATCTTTCGGTAGTCAAAAAGCAATTGAGATTATCAATAGATTAACAAGTTCGTTGCAAGTGCGTCCGTTTGATTTTATTCGAAGGACAGACCCATCGCATTTGTTGAACTTTATTCAGCAGGAGCACCCGCAAACGATTGCGTTGATACTTGCATATCTTGAGCCACCGAACGCATCAATGATTTTGCAAAACCTTCCATCGGAAATTCAAAGTGATGTTGCACGAAGAATCGCAACGATGGATAGAACTACGCCAGAAGTTTTACGCGAGGTTGAACGAGTTTTGGAGAAAAAACTTTCAACTGTTTCTAACGAAGACTACACGAGTGCAGGTGGCGTTGATAGCATTGTTGAGATTTTGAACCTTGTTGATCGAGCTTCTGAAAAATCGATTATTGAATCATTGGAAGATGAAGATCCAGATTTGGCAGAAGAGATTAAAAAGAAGATGTTTATCTTCGAAGATATTGTTATGCTGTCAGACAGAGATATCGGAAAAGTGTTGCGTGAAGTAAACACCGAAGATCTTTCAAAGGCGTTGAAGCAAGTTGATACTGAAGTGCAAGATAAGATTTTCCGTAATATGTCTAAGCGTGCTGGAACTATGTTGCGCGAAGAAATGGAATACATGGGGCCGATACGAATCAAGGATGTCGAAGAGGCACAACAAAAAATTGTTTCAATCATTCGGCACTTGGAAGACAAAGGCGAAATTGTTATTGCACGTTCTGAAGAGGATGAGCTGGTATAATTAAAGTTTCCTGTATTTGTAAAAATACGGGAAGCAGAATCATTGGAGTGATTATGGCGAAGAGCATTTACAAAAATTTTGAAACGAAACCTGAAATTCAAGTTTATGAACTTTCACTGACAAAAGATTTTGCACCTCAAGAAGAGGCGATTGAAATTGAAGACACTGGAACTTCATATACAGGGCCCACAGTTGATGATTTAAAACTTGAAGCGGAAGCGTTCAAAAAAAAGTTTGAAATTGAAAAGCAAACACTTCTTTCACAAGCACAAGCAGAAGCGGAAAAAATTATTCGTGATGCTGAAAAGGCTGCCTTCAACGAAGTGAAAAAACAAACTGATGATGCTCAGGTTATCAATCAAAAAGCTGTTGATAATGCAAGCAAGATTGTGCGTGATGCAGAAAAGAAAGCTCAGTCAATTGTTGCTGATGCAGAAGCGGAACGTGACGGTAAATTAAAAGAAGGATATGATGATGGCTTCAATAAAGGTCGTGAGGAAGGATTCAAAGAAGGCGAGTTGGAAGTCACACGTTTGATTGACCGAATGCATGTAATCATAAATAAAACTCTTGATCGTCGTGAAGTGATTCTTTCCGAGACGGAGCAGCAAATTGTTGACTTGGTTTTGTTGATGACGCGCAAAGTTGTAAAAGTTATTTCAGAAAATCAACGCAATGTTGTTGTTTCAAATATTGTGCATGCGTTGCGCAAAATGAAAGGCCGTGGCGATGTAACTATCCATGTCAACCTTGCAGACTTGGCTCTCACAACCGAGCATACTAAAAACTTTTTGAGTGCGGCTGAGAATGTAAACAATATTACTGTAGTGGAAGATTCAACAGTCGATCCAGGTGGTTGCGTTATCGACACGGACTTCGGTGCTATTGACGCACGTATTGCTTCACAGCTTAACGAGCTCGAACAAAAGATTTTGGAGATTTCACCAATCAGAACAAAACTTAAAACAGGCGGAGCTTTGTAAATGCCTTACTCAGCTTCAACGTGTGCTTAGATGTTGCGAGATTTTATCAAGTTACTCGACTCTTTTGAAGTGTTGCGTAAATTTAATTTTCTGTTGGCAGGTTTTAATTTATCTCACGTTTAAATGTAACCTGCTATACAATATATTGTTCTTTTAATATAATATATTTATGAATATGAAAACGAATAAACTTTTTTCTTTACCTTTATTGTTTTTGATTTTACTTGCTTCGCTGAATGGATGTGCGAGTATGTATGTTGTTGGTTCAACTCCTGTTCAAAGAGCAATCTCAGCTGCTGATCTTTTGATTGGCGGAAATGTTTCGGATAGCTACATAAGAGTTTACAACACCGAGTACCTGAAAGCCGATCAATCGATTCGGGATATGCTTAGCGAGGCTGAAAAGAATGATTTATATTATGCCGACATTGCGGATAATATTTCTGATTGGTCGCAGCTCGATAATCGTATCGGAACTCTTCAGCGAATGTATCCGAGTGGCTTGCGTGGAAAAAAAGACACGGCTATATTTGAAACGAGATATTACAGTAATATAAAAGATACTGCATATACTAAAGCAACTGAAGCTCTGTATAATGATGCTTTACGTATTTCGCAGATTTCGGTAAATGATTCAAAAAATATTTCGAAGATTCTTGCAAATTTAAAACGTGCAAAAAAATATTCGCATCACATGGATGATGAGATTAATACTTTGGCAGCACAAACTACTTATGACGCGGCTGAAGCACTTGCAAATACCGACAAGCCTGATAACCTTTTGCAAGCTTCGGAGTATTATGCACTTGCCAATTCATGGTTGCCTGGTTATAAGGAAGCGTTGGAAAAGACGCAACTTGTAAAAGAGCGTGCTGCGGTTCTTTACCTCGAAGAAGGAAAAAGACAATTACGCTTGAAAGATTACGCGTCACTACGCAATGCGAAGACTTCTTTTCAAAAGGCTGAAAAAATAATTTCAGGGACTGCTACACGTGAACTTGCTGAAGTGAATAATCTTCTCACTGTGAAGCTTGTTATTGTTATGCCAGATAATAATTATAACGATGAAGACAGAATACGCAAAGTAATAAACTTAGAATTCTCATCTTCAAAGTCAGGACCAGAAACTATCGAAATAAATTTTGTTCGTGGCAGTTTGAATTCTCTTTTTAGTCTCATCGATATTCAAGATGCAGATTTAGTGCTGATGCCTTCGGATAATTATGGACAGGTTAATGAAACATACGGAGCGGTTAATTCTGAAACTAAAAATGTATCAAAGAATATAAACGGTATTATATATAGCGGTAAGGTTATGGAGCAAAGTCAGCTTGTTACTGTTTACGTTCAAAATGATTTTGTTTTGTATGATGTTCGTTCATGGAGAAAAACTGTGCTGCGTTATTTTAGTAATCAAACAAGTAAAGTCTCGAAGAATTTTACAATGCGATATTATAGCGGAGATGCTGAAGCAAAGCCTGCAGGTTTTGATCCCGGCTTTTTATATGAGGCAGGGCAATATCAAAAGTTTTTTCCTGAATTAATTACTAAAAATAATTCGATGAGCTTGCTTAATAGTAGTGGCGGTCTCAGCACTGAGGGAAAAGAATTATGTAACGTAATTAAAAACTTGCAGTACATCGAAAGACGTAAATAAACTTCTTTTATAAAGCTGCAATTTTATACGGGGACTTTTTTAACTTGTTACCACACATAGTCTATAAAGTCCTCGAGCTTTAAAGCCTTTAGTCGTGCAGTTGCAATGAATTAAATTAAATTATGGAAAATATTTTATTTGAATAAATTTTTATCTGAATTTTATGCAGTTTTTCATTTATCATTTTCAGAAAAGTTTTCATCAATTAACATGCGTCACTCGATATTATATTTTATCTTTATCTTCTATTTTATAAAATTGAAACAACAGGCAATTAAAAATGAATCCTATTTTTAAAAATATGTCCAGTCAAGAAACTGAGCAATATTTAAAAGTTATCAAAGCGAAAACCGTCAATTATAAAAAAGATGCTTTTGTATTTTTTGAAGGCGACGTTCCAGCTTTTATATTTGTTTTAAAATCTGGTGCGGTTCAAATTGAAAAAAATACAGCCGACGGAAAGCGTCTGATTGTGAATCGCTTTGAAAACTCTGATACGGTTTTTGCCGAAGTGTATGCTATTTTGGATTCGGCTATTTACGATTACTCGTGTCGCGTCATTAGCGATGCAGAAATTCTTTGTCTGCCAATCGAAGGAATCTTTGCATCCAGGGTTTTATCTGAAACTAATTTTATGGTTATAAAAAATCTTCTAAATATTTTAGCTCAAAAGGCTTATTTTTTAAACCAAAAGCTTCTTATTTTTTCTTCGTTTAGTCTTCGACAAAAGATTGCCCTTTATCTTTTGCAACAGTCGGAAGGGCGTTCAAGGGTTGAGCTAAAATTAAACCGAGAAGCTATGGCAGAATATTTAGCTGTTCCGCGTCCGTCTCTTTCACGCGAGCTTATGAGCATGCAAAAAGACGGACTTTTGAAAATAGAAAAAGATACAATTATTGTAAATATTGATAAACTGGAAGATTACAGCTAGGGGCTTTTTAATAAAAGCCCTTAGCCCGTTCTAGCGATTGTGCTTCTAACCGAAAAAGTGTTTTATATCCTCGTCTACTGAAGAGATTCCTGAAAGCCCAAACTTGCTTATTAAAACATCTTTTACATTCGGCGAAAGGAAGCCAGGAATAGTTGGCCCGAGATGTATACTTTTTACGCCCAAGAACAACAGTGCCAACAACACTATAACAGCCTTTTGTTCGTACCATGCGATATTAAAAATTATTGGTAAATCATTTATATCGCTTAGGTTAAAAATCTCTTTAAGCTTCAGAGCTATAAGTGCAAGCGAATATGAATCATTGCACTGACCTGCATCCAACACACGCGGAATGCCGTTTATATTTCCGAGGTTGAGTTTGTTGTACCTGTATTTTGCACAGCCAGCCGTCAGAATAATTGTGTCTTTCGGAAGAGCCTTTGCGAAATCAGTATAGTACGACCGCGTTGTGTGTCTTCCGTCACATCCGCCCATTACGATAAATTTTCGGATATCTCCGTTTTTGACGCTTTCAACAATTTTGTCGGCAAGAGCAAAAACTTGGGCGTGAGCAAAACCGCCGATAATTTTTCCGCTTTCAATTTCTGTGGGCGGCTGACACGATTTTGCCTTTTTGATAATTTCGGAAAAATCTTTATGCCCGTTTTCATCTGCTTCGATATGAACGCAGCCTGGATGCCCTGCAGCATTTGTTGTGTACATTCTTGACACATACGAAGCCTTCGTCGGAATTATACAGTTAGTTGTCATCAGAATTGGTCCGTTAAAACTTTCAAACTCGGAAACTTGTTTTGCCCACGAGTTGCCGTAATTGCCTGCAAGATGCTTGTATTTTTTTAGCTTCGGATAATAATTCGCAGGAAGCATTTCGGAGTGAGTGTAAACGTCAACGCCCGTTCCCTCAGTTTGCTCAAGAAGCATTTCGATATCTTTTAAATCATGACCTGACACAAGGATGCCAGGATTATTTCGAACACCGATTGACACTTCGGTTATTTCAGGATTTCCGTAGCTTCCTGTATTTGCACTATCCAACAATGCCATTCCCTTAACGCCTGCCTCGCCTGTTTTTAGCGTAAGCGAAACAAGTTCATCAACACTCAAATGCTCATCAATAAGCACCGAAAGCGTTTTTTGAATAAATGCATCAACCTCTTCATCTTCATAACCCAATGCATTTGCATGTTTGACGTAAGCACACAAACCCTTTAAACCATAGATAATCAGCTCCTTTAAAGAACGCTTATCAGGGTCTTGGGTTTGCAAAACGCCAATCGACATTGCTTTCCCTAGACGCTTCGGTATATCCGCATCAATGTACTCCTCAACATCCTTATCAAGTGGCAAATGCAAAGAATTTTGCAAATCCCGAATTGCATTCAAAGTGATATTGATTCTGCGATTGATTGCTTTTTCATCAAAGTTTGCATTTGTTATCGTAACGAAAAGGTTTGTGCTTACGATGTGATTAATTTCTTTTTCAACCTTCAGCCCTTTTTCACGCATATCACTTGTCACCTTGGAAAGTTTTTTTGTTCCCCAGATGAGAAAATCTTGCAAGCCTGCAACCATGGGATTTTTACCGCATACGCCGACTCTCACGCAGCCTGAATTTTTAAATGTCTCTTGACATTGAAAACAAAACATTGAATCCATAATATTCTCCTATCGATAAAATCTTATAAAAGTTTTGAGCAAATTATATAAACTTTACAAATGTAAGTCGGTAACGTATGTTACGCAAGTGTCAAATTTTTTAATTTTTTTATCTTATGTTTTTTCTTTTGTGCCTTTGTAAACGGTTCAGCCACCACAGACTAAGGACAAAGATATGCAAAAAGTTTTAGGCAATAAGTTTTGGGCTGTCAGTTTTTTTGTGGCTTATTCGCTTAAAGTGTATTATTTGAAAGGCTTAAAAGAAATGCGTTTAAGCATTTTCAGAAAGCTCGTTCAATTTAGGTTTGACCAATTGGACTTTATGCCGACGATAAAACTTTCGAGGCGTTCAATGCAGATAAGTATTCGGTGAATGACGACATTGATAGACATAAAAGCTTGAGTGTTTTTGGCAAAGTTGATTTCCGTGTGGACTTTGCGTTGGGGCTTGATGTTTATTTTAGAATGCTATATACTGTCGTCGTTTTGTAATTTTTGCGATGATGATTTTGAGCGTCAACGCGTGCGTAATAAAGTTTTGAATTTTGTTGCGGATGTTTACATAAAAAATTGAGGATTTTATTTTGAACGAAGTAATATCAGACGGCTGGGATTTGGTGATACAGCCGAAACGCAAATTGCTGGATATTCCGCTGCGTGAAGTGATTCGGTATCGGGACTTGATTGCTCTTTTTATAAAGCGGGATTTTGTTACGCAATATAAGCAGACTATTTTGGGCCCGCTTTGGTTTATTATCAGTCCGCTTTTTTCGACGATGATGTATACGTTTGTCTTCGGTAATTTGGCGAAGTTGAGTACGGATGGGATTCCGCATATTTTGTTTTATTATAGCGGGACGATGTTGTGGACATTTTTTTCTGGATGCTTTACTGATGCAACTGATATTTTTACCAAAAACCAGAATTTGTTTGGGAAGGTTTATTTTCCGCGTCTTACGGTGCCTATCAGCGATGTTGTGTTGAATGCAATTAAAGTCGCTGTTCAGCTTGCCTGTTTGTTGGGCTTTCATGTGTATTATTTATTTACGAGGAGGATGGCACTTCCTTCGGTTGCAGCTATTTTGTTGCCACTTCTTTTGCTTTGGATTGCGGCTATGGCAACTGGTGCTGGAATGATTATTTCGGCTTTGACAACAAAATATAAAGACTTGCGACTTTTGGTTGGATTTGCGTTAAGCCTTGCGATGTATGCAACGCCGATTGTGTATCCGCTTTCGGAAATTCCGTTGAAGTTTCAATTCATTGCATACATCAATCCGATGTGTGCACCAGTTGAACTTTTTCGCAAGTGGTTTTATGGTGTTGGCAATGTTTCGTATAGCATCCTTGTTACGAGCCTTTGTGTAACAGGCTTGTTGCTTTTTTTGGGCTTGGTTATGTTTAACCGTAACGAGCAAAATTTTATTGATGTGGTGTAGGGTGATGAGTTATTTTGTATTATTTATTTGTTTAACATTGTTTGCCAGTTTGTTTTATCGTATTGTAAACTTTTATGGTGAAAAGCAGCTAAATGAGTTTATCAATTCTAAATCTTACTTTTATCGAAATGAGTTGTTAAACAAAAAAGAGCTTTCGGTCAGCATGCCGCTTGATTGAAAAATTGTGTCGAGATATAAAACAAAAATTGAAATTTAAGTGTTTGGGAAAAAAATGAGTGATACGGTCATAAAAGCAGAGCATCTTTCAAAGATGTATACGCTTGGAGTTATAGGACACGGGACGCTGTTCCGCGATATTCAAAGTTGGTGGGCATTGAAGCGTGGCAAAGAAGACCCGCACTCAAAAATCGGTGAAACGCGATATGACGGAAGTGATACCGAATTTTGGGCATTAAAAGATTTAAACTTTGAAATTAATCGAGGTGACAGGGTTGGTATCATCGGTAAAAACGGTGCTGGAAAATCGACTCTTTTAAAAGTGCTTTCACGCATAACGACTCCGACTGAAGGTTCGGTAAAAATACGCGGTAAGGTTTCAAGCCTTTTGGAAGTTGGCACGGGATTTCACGGTGAGCTGACTGGGCGTGAAAATATTTATCTTAACGGTGCAATCCTAGGTATGAAAAAGGCAGAGATTAACCGAAAGCTAGATGAGATTATCGATTTTTCAGAGATTGAAAAGCACATCGATACGCCAGTGAAGCGGTATTCAAGCGGAATGTATGTACGCCTTGCTTTTGCGGTTGCCGCTCATTTGGATAGTGACATTCTCATAGCCGATGAAGTGCTTGCGGTCGGAGATGCCGAATTTCAAAGAAAAGCTATCGGGAAGATGAGCGAACTTTCTACAGGGCAAGGGCGGACGGTGCTTTTTGTCAGCCATAATATGGCGGCGGTAAAATCACTTTGCAATAAGGGAGTTATTCTTGAGAAGGGAAAATTGAAGTTTCAAAGCGATAGCATTGATGAAGCGATAAATGTGTATCTTGGAATAAATGATAAGTTAAGTGTGTCGAGTACTTGGGAAAATGATGGTTTGGTTAATAACCATTATTTTACACCTGAGAAAGTCAGTATTACTGATGATGAGGGAGCTATCATGCATGGTACGTTATGTTATGATGCAACTTACAAGGTTCGATTAGATGCATATATCTCCGAGATTATACCTAACATAGATTTTTGGATTTTGATATATCAGAAAGACGAATATATCTTTGCATTGAAGGGGCCCAATAATAAGCTTCATACAGGGAAAAATAGCTTTGAATTTGATATATATCCACAAATGCTTCCGCCTGGTAAATATCAAATAAGTCTGAGTGTATCTATTAAAAATACGCGATGGATAATTGACCCTGATGAATTTATTGCTTCAATTCCATTTTCTGTTGTTTCAAATAAAACAGATATGTGGCAAGGGAAACAATTATCATGAAGGTTCTTATTTTGGCAGGCGGTATGGGTACGCGACTTGGTGAAGAAACAAAGATTATTCCAAAGCCAATGGTTGAAATTGGAGGATATCCCATACTTTGGCACATTATGAAAATATATAGTCATTATGGATACGATGATTTTATTATTCTTACTGGATATAAAGGTCATGTTATCAAAGATTATTTTCTTAACTATTACAATCGATACAGCGATATAACTGTCGATTTGGATAAAAACGATGTACATATTCATAAAATGCGCTCCGAAAAGTGGAAGGTAACTATGCTTTACACTGGTCCTGATACAATGACTGCGGGGAGAATTCAGCGTGCAAGAGACTATGTTGCAGGTGAAGCTTTTATGCTTACTTATGGAGACGGTGTTGCAGATGTGAATATACATTCACTCCTAGAAAATCACAAGCGTTCACATAAGGTTGTAACCCTTACGGCTGTACAAACAGAGGGGCGTTTTGGGGCTTTGGATATTCAATCTGATGGTACTATTTTACAGTTTCAAGAAAAACCTGTGGATAGCTGGATTAATGGCGGTTTTTTCGTTTGTGAAAATGAAGTTTTTGATTATCTACATGGAGATATGACTAATGTTATGTTTGAGCGTGAACCGTTACAAAGTATTGCGAAGGAGCGGTTGCTAAATGCCTATAAACATACAGGTTTTTGGCATCCAATGGATATGTTAAAAGATAAAGAAGATTTAAATAAACTTTGGGCAGCAAATAAAGCACCATGGAATATTTGGAATCATTTCGCAAATAAATGATAAAAAGGTGCAATTCTATGGATTTGACATTTTATAATGGCAAGACAGTTTTTATCACTGGACATACAGGCTTTAAGGGGACGTGGCTTTGCCGAATTTTAATTAATGCAGGAGCAAAGGTAATAGGCTATGCACTCGAACCGCCGACAAGTCCTTCATTGTATGCATTGACGGAAACGAACAATGATGTCCACTCCATTATAGGAGACATACGTGATGGTTTAAAATTAGTTGATTCTATAAAGGCTACAAAACCTGAAATCATATTTCATCTTGCAGCACAGCCGCTGGTGCGTTTTTCTTATAAAGAACCAGTAGAAACGTATAGCACGAATGTTATGGGAACGGTAAATATTTTGGAAGCGATTAGACAGTGTAGTTCCGTAAAATCTTTTGTAAATATCACCACAGATAAGGTATACGAAAATAAAGAATGGATTTGGGGATACAGAGAAAATGAAAATCTTTGTGGCTTTGATCCATATTCAAACAGTAAAAGCTGTAGTGAACTTGTTACTTATAGTTATAAAAATTCTTTCTTTACTGAGCCTGATAAATGTGCAATAAGTACAGCACGCAGTGGAAATGTTATAGGTGGCGGCGATTATGCTGCAGATAGAATAATTCCTGATTGTATTAGAGCTATTAGAAACGGAAAAATAGTATTATTACGTAATCCAAATTCAACCCGCCCGTATCAACATGTTCTTGAATGTTTATACGGCTATCTACTTTTGGCAAAAGCACAATATGAAAACAAGAATCTGGAAGGAGCTTATAATTTTGGTCCGAATGATGAAAGTAGTGTTACAACTGGTGAGCTTACCGATATTTTTTGTAAAGCTTGGGGAAACGGAGCTGCGTGGAAAACTAATGCTGAAACTTATGCTCCACACGAAACAACCTTTTTAAAACTTGATAATACAAAAGCAAAAAAAATATTAAGGTGGTGCCCTAACTGGAGTATACATACGGCTGTCGAAAAAATTGTAGAATGGGAAAAAGCTATTATAAATGGAGTATCTCCAAGCGAGGTAACCGATAGGCAGATAAAGGAATACTTTTTGGGGTTCGGAATAAAATATAATGAGGGATAAGATATGAATCATAAAATAAGAATAAAGAACTTCGGCCCTATAAAAGACGGTTTTACCGAAAGCAAAGACGGCTTTTTTGATATTCATAAAATTACGGTGCTTTTAGGAGAGCAGGCAAGCGGGAAAAGTTGCATAGCCAAGCTTATATCGTCTTTTCTTTGGACCGAAAAGAGCCTTCTTCGTAAAGATAATGGTAAGGTAAATTCTATTGAGGTGATAGAATCAGAAGAATTTTTCACTGAGTTGTTTGACTATCATAATATTACTGACTATTTTACCGATAAAACAGAAATAGAATTTTACGGGCAAAAATATAAATTTACAATTACAAGGAGATCGCTGCACGCAGAAGAATATTCGGATAAAAATTATGAAATGCCGAAAATTATGTATATTCCTGCGGAAAGAACATTTTTAAGTGCGGTAAAAAATCCTCAAGCTGTTGCTGGTTTGCCTGCACAATTATATACCTTATTGGAAGAGTATACAAATGCATGTATTGAATTAGGTAGTTCTTCTATTGCATTACCACTTGATGATACATATTTCAGTTATAACATGAATTCAAAATCATCTATAATTTCGGATAAAGATAACTTATACAGTTTACAATTACATCAAACGGCAAGCGGAATTCAAGCACTTACTCCATTGATACTTGTTAGTAATTATCTTGCCAACTCTTTTTTTACAGTAGGAAAAAATACGCATCGTGATCTAAGCTTAGAAGAAACGGAAAAAATAAAACAAAAGTACAGTATAATATTAAATATGCTCGGTTTGGGCACTATTGCGTTGGGTATTTTATTTTCTGATGCCTTTTTATTACCTGCGGGATTGATTTCTCTTTTAACAGCTGCTGGTATACGATTACCTAAAAATGTTGCGAATGCTAAGAATGAGTTTCATAATCAAAAATTGAATAAAAAAGAAATAGCCGATAAGTTTACTGCCGCATTTTCGGGATATTATACTTCTTTTTTCTATAATATAGTTGAAGAACCGGAATTAAGTTTATTTCCATCTGCACAAAAAAATGTGCTTTTTAAACTTTTGGAATATACGAATCTTATACCTGAAAATAGATTATTGTTGACAACGCACAGCCCGTATATTCCTGCGTATTTGAACACCGCCGTAAAAGCTTATGAGTTGAGTTTAGGAGCGGATGGAAAAATAAAAAACAAACTTGAAAAAATAATTCCCGAAGAATCATGGATTTCTGGCAAGGATGTTGCAGTTTATGAGCTGCCCGGAAATGGTGAAATAACATATTTAAAAAAGCATAATGATCTTTTTATCTCAGATAAGAATATTTTAAATCAAATGCTTGAAAATACAAATAATATTTATGCCGATTTATTGGATATTGAATATGCCGGAAAGAATGAATAGTATTGATTTTTTTGATTCCGAGTATATACCTTCTCAAGAAAAAACACGCAACCAGCAACAATTCGGAATTTGTGATTCTTCAACGGGTGCTTGTGCTTATACAAGTTTGGGTGCTCATTATGATTGTCTGGTTATTAATCAATATCAAAAAGCGATTCAATTTATACCTATAGATCATAATATTCATTTCTTTGATAAAAATGGAAAGCAATTATCATCATGTGACGGTATGCTTTATAATAAAGATGAAAAATATGAATTTATTATTTTTATAGAATTAAAAAGCGGTGCACATATACGAAATTGGCGAAGCGATGCGATAAACCAGCTATTATCTACGGTTAAGATTTTTATCCATAATCATGATGCTGGTCGATACAAGAAGAAGCAGTGCTATGCAAGTAATGCTTTGCATCAGATTGTTCGAACTATTCATCAGAACGAATTGGATAATTTTGCTGAACAAACTGGCGGATTTATTATTAAAATTAGTTATGAAGTAAAAATTTAACTTATAACTAATATTAGACAAAGTTTGAAATACTTTAAAGGATTAACCAATGCTTGAAAATATGACAAAAGATGAATCACATCAATTTATACTTGATGCTGTAAAAGATTACTATAAAAAGTACATGCAAAAAGCTGACTACAAGGCAGGAGACCGTATTTCGTATGCTGGACGGGTTTTTGATGAAAAAGAGATTATTAATCTTATAGATAGTGCTTTGGAATTTTGGCTGACAAGCGGAAGATATACAGAACAGTTCGAAAAAAACTTTGGAGAATATTTGGATGGAGTGTATGTTTCGCTTGTGAATTCTGGAAGCTCTGCAAATCTTTTAGCCTTTATGACTTTAACGTCGCCTTTACTTGGTCAGAGGCAAATAAAACGAGGGGATGAAGTAATCACAGTCGCTTGTGGATTTCCAACAACTGTTACGCCCATATTACAATATGGAGCCGTTCCTGTTTTTGTTGACGTAACTATTCCACAATATAATATTGATGTGGAAAAACTTGAAGCAGCTTTTTCAGCTAAAACCAAAGCGGTAATGATTGCACATACACTTGGTAACCCATTTGATTTAAAAACTGTCAAAGAATTTTGTATAAAAAACAACCTTTGGCTTATTGAAGATAACTGCGATGCACTCGGCTCTGAATATATACTTGACGGAATAACTCGTAAAACTGGCACCATTGGAGATATTGGAACATCAAGTTTTTATCCGCCGCACCACATGACTATGGGTGAAGGCGGAGCGGTGTATACGAAAAATCCATTACTTAACAAGATAATTCGCTCAATGAGGGACTGGGGGAGGGATTGTGTATGTGCCTCTGGACAGGACAACCGCTGTGGTCATCGTTTTGACAAACAATACGGACAGCTTCCTTTTGGCTATGATCATAAATATGTTTATAGTCATTTAGGGTATAACTTAAAAGCAACAGATATGCAGGCTGCAATTGGCGTTGCTCAAATTAAAAAAATACCCGAGTTTGTAAATAAGCGAAGAAAGAATTGGCTGTATTTACACAACTGTCTTGAAGATTTAAAAAACGAGCTAATATTACCAGAAGCACTGACCAATTCAAATCCAAGTTGGTTCGGTTTTATGATAACGTGTAAAACGAATGAAGAGAGAAATAAAATTGTTGAGAAGTTAGAAACAGCAAAAATACAAACGCGAGCTTTATTTGCTGGTAACTTGATAAGACATCCTTGTTTCGATCAGATACGTAACACTGATGAATATCGTATTATAGGTAGTCTTGAAAATACGGATAGAATTATGAACAATAGTTTTTGGGTTGGCGTATATCCTGGTATGACAAATGAAATGTTGGATTGTATTTCACAAGTAATCCATAGCGGACTTCAGTAAATACCTAATAATATTGTTTCGAAAATAAAATAAACACATCAGTTTTATTTTAAATAATCGATAGTTGAGCCAATAAAAGAGTGTTTATTCTTTTGGCAGCTCAACTCCATTGATAGGGATGAGCTGTAAATTAAAGTGCGTCTATAGTTCGCTCCACACCGTCCTTTTTATATAATCCGTGTAGCTTAAAATAATTCGTACAACTTTGTCGGATACATTCGGCATTGTATAATCTGTAACCGTCCTAAAATTAACATTATGCTCTTGTTCGATAGAAAGTTGTAGCAAGCACTGCATTACTCGTTCCGGGTTAAGACCTGTCATCATAACGGTGGCTTCTTCCATTGCTTCAGGGCGTTCATGTGCTTGTCTGATATTTAGTGCAGGAAAATTCAAAATCGACGACTCTTCGGAAATCGTTCCGCTATCGGAAAGAACAGCTTTTGCATTCGTTTGCAAACAAAGGTAATCACTCAAGGCAAATGGTTTTTCTAATTTCACGAGAGGATTAAATACGATTTTTTTTGTTTCAATCATTTTACGTGTACGCGGATGAGTCGTAACAATAATTGGAAGTGCAAACTGTTCAGCCATGCCATTTATAATATCGCACAATGCAGCAAAGTTTTTTTCCGACGAAATATTTTCTTCACGATGTGCTGAAACTACAAAGTAGTCTCGCTTCTTTAACGCAAGTGTCTCTAAGATACGCGAAGCCTGCATTTTAGTTTTATAGGTTTGCAGTACTTCATACATGGGGCTTCCAGTTTTGATAATGCGATCAGCTGGTATGCCTTCACGCAAAAGATACTCTCTTGCAATATCACTGTAAGGCATATTGATGTCGCTTATATGATCAACAATTTTTCTGTTTGACTCTTCTGGAACACGCTGATCAAAACACCTATTTCCAGCTTCCATATGAAAGATAGGAATGTGATGCTTTTTAGCTGCAATCGCACAGAGACAAGAATTTGTATCGCCTAAAATTAAACAAGCATCAGGATTTTCTTTGGATAGGATTGGTTCAATACTTATCAAAATGCGCCCAGCAGTTTCAACGGCTCCATTTCCTGCTGCACCTAAAAAATAATCAGGTTTTTTTAAATTTAAGTCAGCAAAAAATATTTCATTCAGCTCATAATCATAATTTTGTCCAGTATGAACCAAAATATGATCAATAACAGGACTTAAATTCAACTTATTCAGAACGCATGAAAGCCTAATGATTTCTGGACGCGTACCTACCACAGTCAACACTTTCAACTTTTTCATAAATAAAACTCCCTTAAACTTTTTCATAATATGTATCCGCATCATCAGGATTATAATACTCATTAATCCAAAACTGCGTATATAAATCTTCATCTCCGACATTGCTTATGTTATGAGTAAACCAAACAGGCATATCAATATATGCAGGATTATCGCCATCGATAAAAAAGTCAATTGTCTCATTATTCCCTATTTTTCGTAAAGATATTTTTGCCTTGCCCCTAATTACGGTAAAGCGTTCTATCTTACGTGTGTGAAAATGATTTCCACGAGTTACACATGGTTTTGTTGTCGAAAACGAAATTTGTCCGCCAATGCCAAGTTTCATAGTTTCAACAAATAATCCGCGTTCATCGCAGTGCTTTTCAAGTAAGACTGGGAAGTGACTCTTTATATCAATATAGCTTCTAAATGTATTAAATAGATTAACCTCATTCTTATTTTTAAGTTGCGGTATTATTCCTTTATCTATATATGTATCTTTAAAATATTTAAATAGTTGAAGCAATTCATAAACTTGCAACATAAAATCTTCTTTCACATTAATGCACTCGTAATTTTTTATTTGCACATTATGAACATATTTTATTTTATCAATTATCATTTGACACAATGAAGCTACATATATAAAAGGTACGCGATTATTTGTTGTTATTGAAGGCGTATGCCCATTGATAAAGGTGTGTGCAAAAGTTGCAACAACAGAGTTATAGTTTGGGCGGCAAAATTCTCCAAATACATTAGGTATAACAAATACTGTACTTGCACTTTTGTGTTTTTCAGAAAAACACTTCAAAAGATTATGTCCTTGCGCCTTTGATTTACCGTAATGTGAATTATTATTTTCTTGTGTTGATGAAGAAAAAATAATATGCGGAAAAAACTGTTTTCTTTCGCAGGACTCTAGCAGTTTATGTATCAAATTAACATTGGTGTCATATAACTCGTTTAAGTTTTCACAACGGTTTATCGCTGCAAGATGAACAATCACATCACAGTCATTAACAAATGCATCGAGTTTTTGTGCATCATAAAAAAAAGACCGCTCAAAATTGATTGCTTCAATATCATTGCTCAAATTGAGATGGCGTAATAAGTGACTACCTATAAAACCGTTTTGTCCCGTAATTCCAACACGTATCATAATTTTATTTTACCACGGTTTCACGTATGATATCAAGCTTTCGCAATAGCGTTATCATTTCATCTACCGATAGCTGCTGCGTATTATGCGAATGATAGTCTTGGATAGAACTCATATCGCTTTGACCTTCCACAAAATATTTATCATAGTTTAGATTTCTAGAATCACACGGAATCCGAAAATATTTTCCCATATCAACAGCTTTTGCCATCTCCTCACGTGTAACCAAAGATTCATAGAGTTTTTCCCCGTGACGTGTTCCTATAATCTTGATACCAACATCAGATTTGTATAATGCCTTTAAAGCCTGTGCCAACACGTCAAGAGTCGCGGCTGGAGCTTTTTGCACAAAAAGGTCGCCGTTTTCGCCATGCTCAAAGGCATACAAAACTAAATCAACCGCATCATCTAGCGTCATCATAAAACGTGTCATCAATGGATCTGTGATTGTAATATCTTTGTTCGATTTTATTTGCTCAATCCAAAGCGGAATTACAGAGCCACGACTTGCCATTACGTTGCCGTAGCGTGTGCAGCAAATTGTTGTTGCGGCGTTTTTTCCCAATGCCCGTCCCTTCGCAATAGCAACTTTTTCCATCAATGCCTTACTCATTCCCATTGCGTTAATCGGATAACACGCTTTATCTGTACTCAGGACTACAATATTTTTCACCTTATTAGCTATAGCCGAGTCAAGGACATTATTCGTTCCTTCAATGTTTGTGTAAACGGCTTGCATTGGAAAAAACTCACACGACGGAACTTGCTTCAACGCCGCTGCCGAAAAAACATAATCAACGCCTTTCATTACATTATCAACAGAAGCCCTATCACGAACATCTCCGATATAAAACTTAAGTTTGTCATTTTGCAATTCATGACGCATATCATCCTGTTTTTTTTCATCTCGACTGAAAATTCTAATTTCACCAATATCTGAATTCAAAAATCGCTTTAGCACGGCATGTCCAAATGAACCAGTTCCGCCAGTAATCAGCAAGGTTTTATTTTTGAATGTATTCATATAAACTCCTTCAAACTATATTGTTATATGCAATTACATAAGTATTATAACAACGCTATTTGATTATCAATTTTATAAAAAATGCTGAAATGATTTATTTAAATCAATTTCATTCTTTTATCTTATTATCAATATTTTCACTATTATTTTCTATAAGTATTTTACTTTCAAAAATAGCAACCATCTATGTTTATATGTTATCTACACTAAAATACTAGCTTGTATTTTAAGAAGCATCATATTGGCACCCTTTATATGCAAAGTGCTATAAATAAATTTTATAAAATTTTTTTGCTAGTATCATTTTCTTTTCTCGTTCAATATTTTTTTATATAACTCAATATGTTTTTCAACAACCATATTGCTATCAAAGTTTTCTTTTATATGAGATATTGCATTTTTGCCTAATATAGTTTTATTCTCAAAACAATAATTAATTCCATTTGCAAAGTCTTTAGTATCAAAACAAGGAGCAAGGTAGCCAGTTTGCTTATGTACAACTATGTCACTATTACCGCCAGTGTCAAAAGCAACACACGGAATACCAATTGATTGAGGTTCCAAAAGTCCATAAGGCAAATTTTCAATGCGTGACGGAAACAGTAGTACATCAGTTACATTATAGCACAGATTCATTAACCGCGGATTTTGGATAAATCCTGTAAATATAGTTTGCACTTGAGGTAAAAATTTTTTTATATCTGCATTTATATTTCCAGTCATAAGAAGTACAAATTCGGAAGTATCTGCATTTTTAAAAAAATGTTCTAGCACTTGCAACAATAAGCTAGTTCCTTTCATATCTGTTTTCTTGGATGAAAAATAGGGCGTTGAAAACATCAATACTTTTTTGTCAGTGTTAATTTCAAAAATATTTCGTACTGTATTTTTATCAAGTGATTTGAAGCAATTAGTATCTATAATGTTAGGTATATGTGTAACTGATGATGTCGGTAAATGCTTGAAAAGATAGCTATTTTTACATACTTCTGTTTCCCATAGGCTCGGTCCTATAAATTGAGTTGAAAAACGAAAATATTTTTTCTTTTTATTAAAAATCCAACGACATAAATCAAAACCATTTTCGCCTTTAGCCCGATTTTTTTTTGTGTATCCTTCAATGTAGCGAGTGTCATTATAGCTAGTGTTTGGATGATGTTCAGCTCCGCAAACAGCCCAACTATCATGCATTGTCCAACAAAGCGGTTTATTGATTTTTGCAATATCTTTTATTGAAAGTGTATTTGCACCAATCCAATGTAAATGGACAATATCATAATCGGATTTGTTGATAAAATCTATATCGGCAAGTGAATATAAATTAAGTGAGTGCAATATACCATTTTCGGTGCCAGAAATTTTAAATAAAAAACGTGCAAAATAATGATAAAGTTTATGAATTATTTTTTTCAAAAATGAGTACTTCCTCTTGATACAAAATATATTTTCATTTTCACTTTTTTTTTCGATTACACCGAAGTCACAAAGTACTCCTTTTGCTCGCAACGCTTCATAAAGACGAAGTGGTGCAATTGCTCCACCGCCTCCGCCATCAGTGTAATTTACAATTAATATTTTCATATGTATTTACCTTCAGATATTCGTATATGTGAAATATTATTCATCATCATCTAAATCTGTATCGGAAATATTATTATGCAAAATCTTAACATATAATACTTCATCTCGGTTAAAAAAATAATCCTCGCCATCCACATCAACAATACTAAAAAATCTATTTGTTTTTGCCTTTGTTTTTGTTCCCTCGGACATTTGAGAAGTAAGTGCATCGATAGTTTCATAGCCTTCAAGCATAATATTTAAAACTTCCGCATTATCTAGCTGGAGGTCGATGCTATACCAATCATTTTCGTAATCGATTTCCTGTATTAGTGGACGAACTTCATACAGTAAATATGCACTTTGAATTTTTTCGGTATTCAGATAAATAAAATTATTATCAATATCATTCAGCGTGATATAACTGCAAGAGTAATTTCTACAAAATTTTTCTTTTACTAATACATAATCGTCTTCGTGAATATAAAACTGTACTTCATCCATACCTTTGAACTTAACTTGAAGGATATAAAAAGGTGCAGATATTATTTTTTCCATATAACTACTCCAATATCATATTTTTTAGATAAAACCTAAAAGTGATAATGCCTTTATACTATACTTGACTTATGCTCCAGTGTCAACTAGTTTAATGCACACCAAAAATAAAACTATATGTAACTATCACAATAATAAAATAGTGAATGTAATACGGCTTGGAATTGAGCTTAAGGTATATTATGACATTGCAAAAAACAAAAATAGCTTTCCATTAAGCACAGTGATTTGCAGTTGATTTTTATGCAGTCAGTTTTTGTGACGTTTATTCGTTTAAAGTGTATTATTCGAAAAGTTTAAAATAACCGCGTTTAAGCATTTTCAGAAGGCTTTTTTAATTTAAGTTTGACCAATTGGATTTTATGCCGACGATAAAACTTTCGAGGCGTTCAACGCAGATAAGCATTCGGTGAATGACGACAATGGAACATTTTTAGTAAACGCGATTTCAGTACCAAATTTTTCTCTGGTCTTGCGTAAATCGAGAAAAAAGATATAATGGTTTACATTATTTTTAGCTTTATTTGAAGGGTCGAAAAGTTTACATGGCAGATTATAATTTTACCGAAATTGAAAAAAAGTGGCAACGATATTGGGACGAACATCGATTATTTCGTGTCAAAGAAGATTCAAGCTTTCCCAAGGAAAAAAGGCGTTATGTGCTGGATATGTTTCCGTATCCTTCAGGTGATGGATTACACGTGGGACACTTGGAAGGATACACGGCAACCGATATTTATTCACGATTTTTGCGAATGCAGGGTTACAACGTGCTTCACCCGATGGGCTTTGACGCATTCGGTTTGCCTGCCGAAAATTATGCGATTAAAACTGGGACGCACCCGCGGGACATCACCCAAAAGAACATTGCACGTTTTAAGCGTCAGCTTCGTGCGATGGGCTACAGTTATGACGAGGAGCGTGAAATACTAACTTGCGAGCCTGAGTATTATGCTTGGACACAGATGATGTTTTTGCGTCTTTTTAAAAAAGGCTTGGCATACGAAAAGAAAGCTCCGATAAATTGGTGTCCATCATGCAAGACGGGACTTGCAAACGAAGAGGTAAAAGAAGGAAAGTGCGACCGTTGCGGTGCGGCTGTTGAGCGAAAGAATTTACGGCAGTGGATGCTTAAAATTACTGCGTATGCGGAAAAGTTACTGGAAGGCTTGGACGATTTGGATTGGCCTGAGTCCATTAAAACAATGCAGCGTAACTGGATTGGCAAAAGCTGCGGAGCTGAGATAACATTTAAAGTTATAAACGCGGCAGGTGCTGAAACTGGGGACGCAATTACCGTTTACACAACCAGACCGGATACGCTTTTTGGTGCTTCGTATATTAGCCTTGCTCCTGAACACGAGCTTGTTCCAAAGTTGACTACACCAGCCCAAAAGGATAAAATCGAAGCGTACATTCATGAAACAAGTTTAAAAAGTGATTTGCAGCGGACGGAGCTTTCAAAGGAAAAAACTGGCGTTTTTACCGGTAGTTATGTACGAAATCCAATCAATGGTGAAAAACTTCCTGTGTGGATTTCGGATTATATTTTAGCTTCATACGGAACTGGTGCAATTATGGCTGTTCCAGCCCATGACGAGAGGGACTGGGATTTTGCAAAAAAGTTTAAATTGCCGATTAAAACGGTTGTTGCAACTCAAGCAGAGTATGATGCTGGAGCTGATTTTTCACGTGAGCCAGAAACATGCGTGTCCGCGTATGGCGTGTGTGTTAATTCGGGTGAGTTTTCAGGTTTACCGAGCGAACAAGCCCAAAAGAAAATAACTGAAGCTCTTGAAAAAAAAGGAGCTGGGAAACCGAGCGTCAATTACAAATTGCGTGATTGGGTTTTTAGCAGGCAGCGTTATTGGGGCGAGCCAATCCCGATTGTGCATTGTCCGAAATGCGGAGCCGTTCCCGTGCCTGAAAGTGAATTACCGCTTACCTTGCCAGAAGTCGAAAAGTACGAGCCTTCAGGCACAGGAGAAAGTCCTCTCGCGGGGATAGATAGCTGGGTGAATACTGTTTGCCCATGCTGCGGTGAAAAAGCAAAGCGAGAAACCAACACGATGCCGCAGTGGGCAGGCAGCTGCTGGTATTATCTCAGGTACGCCGACCCACATAATCAGAATGCGTTTGTGAGCAAGGACTGCGAAAACTATTGGCTTCCTGTCGACCTTTATGTCGGTGGGGCGGAGCATGCGGTTTTGCATTTGTTATATGCTCGCTTTTGGCACAAGTTTTTATATGATGAAGGACTTGTTTCAACATCCGAACCGTTTAAGAGGTTAATCAATCAGGGGCTTATAACTTCGTTTGGTTATATGCGTGCAAATAAAAGTTTAGTGCCTGTAGACTGTGTCAAAAAGTGTGGCGACAACGAATATGAGGAAATCGGGACAGGTGAAAAGCTCACGCAGATTATCACTAAAATGTCGAAAAGCTTGAAGAATGTAGTGTCGCCTGACGGACCTGTTGCCGAATACGGGGCGGATGCGTGTCGTCTTTACGTGATGTTTATGGGACCGCTTGAAATGTCAAAGCCTTGGAACACTCAAGGACTTATCGGGGTTTTTCGCTTTTTGGAAAAGGTTTGGGCATTGTCCGAAAAGGAAATTATCAAAACGCCTGAAAACGATGTTTCAACGGAAGAGTTGAAAAAGATTGCACAAGCGGTTGCAAAGATGGTAAAGGCAGTAACCGAGCAAACTGCAAGTTTGGACTTTAACACGGCAATCAGCCGAATGATGATTTTTGTGAATGAGCTTGGAAAGTGCGAAAAAATTCCGCATTATGCTTTGAAAAATTTTATTTTGTGTCTTGCTCCGTATGCACCGCATCTTGCAGAAGAATTGTACGAAAAACTTGGCGAAAAGCCTTCCGTGATGCAAGCAGCTTGGCCGTCGTATGAAGAAAAATACACCATTGACAATGTCTGTACGATTGCGGTGCAAATTAACGGTAAATTGCGTGCAAAGTTTGATGTGCAAGTCGACACGGCAAAAGAAGTTTTGGAAAAACTCGCACTTGAAGATGAAAATGTGCAAAAGTGGATTGACGGTAAGCCAATCAAAAAAGTTATTGTTGTGCCGAATAAAATTGTTAACATTGTTGTGTAAGCTTCCTTGATTTTGGGTTATAACAAGTTTTCGCGTCATTTGAAAAACGGATAAAAAAATATTTCGTAACTATTGACGAAAATCTTTTTAAATGATAGAAGGGGTAGTCTTAACATGTTATTTCGTTATTCAATTAAAAATGGTAAACAGCAAAAACAAGCAAAAATCTACACGGAAGATGAACACGGCATTGATTTTGCAAAAGTTGACCGCGATGCCGTAAAAATTATCAGAAAGTTGGTAATGAGCGGATTTGATGCTTACTTGGTAGGAGGTGCGGTTCGTGATTTGGTAATCGGTCGCGCTCCGAAAGACTTTGACATAACCACAAATGCCGAGCCTAAGGTTATCCGAAAGCTTTTTACAAATTCGAGGATTATCGGGAAGCGTTTTCAGCTGGTGCATATTTTTTTTGGCAAAAAGATTATTGAAGTTTCGACTTTCCGCTCGACTGAAAACGGTAGTGTCGGAAATCAGTTTGGCACTATCGAGCAAGATGCACACCGTCGCGATTTTTCGATTAACACAATGTACTTTGATCCGCTTACGGAACAACTCATCGATTTTGTTGACGGCTTTCGAGATTTGCATAACCGCAAGCTAAAACCAGTAATTCCGCTGAAACGGCTTTTTAGTGAAGACCCAGTGCGTATGCTTCGGGCGGTTAAGTATTCGGTGCTTGCTGAATGCAAAATGGGCTTTTTGCTCAAAAGTATGATTCGGCTAAATGCTCATCGTTTGGAGCAAGTGTCTCCTTCACGCCTCACAGAAGAAATGAATAAAATACTTCATAGCGGTCATTCTGCACAGATTATCGAAAGCTTGGTTGACTTCGGCTTATTTAATTATTTGCAGCCGAACGCTTGCGTTTTTATCGATGAAAACACAGCGGATTTTCGCACGAAATATTTTAGTAGCTTGCGTGAATTGGATACTGCGGTTGAAGCTGGCAATGCTGAGCGGCAAGGCGACCAACTTTATTATGTGATTGCAGATTTTTTGCAAATGATTTTTGACGGTATGGGAAAGCAAACGCCGTTTTTTTTCTACACTGAGGCGAGGCGTTTTATTATGCCGCTCAGTCCTCAGCGTGAAGAGCTAAAATGTGCAGTTATGAGCTTTTTGCGAAAAAACAAATTGGTAAAAGCCGAGAAAAAACCGCAGCACAAAAAGCACTCCGCAGGTGTTTCGCCTCAAGGGTATAAAAAACAAAGCTAAAGGTTATCTTCTAAAAATATCAGTTTTTAGAAGATAACCTAAAATAGGTTTAGCTCCTCAATTTTGCTTTTCCGTGCATTACCAAAATAAAAAAGAAGTGAAAGATGCCTTTTAAGGCACGTCAATCACCGAGGCAGTTTTTCCATCTTTGCTGAAAACCGTTTTCGGGTTTGTTGGATCTTTATATTGCGTCGAACCGACAAAAAAGGCGTATGTCCACTCGCCTTTGGGCAGTGGCAACGTCAAATAATACTCCCCGCTTCGCAGTTCTTGCATTTCGTACATAAAAGGGTCCCAGTTGTTGAAAGAGCCTGCAAGTCGCACGGTTTTGTTGGTCGCGGCTTGAAAGTAAAACTGGACATAGCCGTTTTCCAAAATTTTTGTCCGATATAGCCTCGTGAGTGGCGTTTTAACTTTTGAAACGGTAACACCGAGAGTATAATCAAAAAAGCATTCCGCGTTTTGCGGGTCTTTTGTCCAAAGTCCATCAATCACAACCCGATAGTTTATTTCAGTAGTGTCAGGCGGAATTTCCAAAATGTAAAAAAGCACATTTTCGCTCGGTGTTTCGCGGTTCGTCGGGACGCGGGTAAAGTTATGTACAGTTTTGTAATCTTCAAACTCAAAGGCGATTCCAGCATGACGGAACGATTGGTCTTGCGTAAAAATTACAAAATTGCCACGAACCTCTGGCGACTTCACCTTTACAATTTCTGAAACCATCTTTTTATAAAGATACTCGTCGATTGCAAACGTATTCACCGCAAAAATCGTGCATAAAACACAAAAAAAGACGCACTTTTTCATAAGACACACCATCTCTCATTTCGGCTTTTTTCACCGAAGGCTTTAGGCTTTAATCGCTCAATGCCTAACACCTCGTAAAAGCGATAAACATTCCAAGCCTAAACTTATTACCGCATTGAGTTAGCTTTTTTCAAAAATGAATAAAACTCCGCTCCGCTGATTTCAGCTTCTGGTGAAAAATACTTCCCGTCAATCAACTGCATAATGTCCTTTTCAATCATTGCCAACGCTGCATCAAAAAAATCCGCTCCAAGTGGAACGTCCACAATTGGGGAACGGGAGCGAGTGCGGTACTTGTTGCTGTAGTAGTTTAGTTTACTTTCGTTGCCTCCGCAAATCAAATGCCACAAAAAAATTGCTGCATCTTTTCGCTTGGCGTACTCAGTTGCAACTTGAGCGTCCGAGCGATACCAACCAGCGGCTCGCAATCGGTCTGCAAGCATCGAGCTTTTCCAGTTTGAATTTCCAGTAATCACATTAAATGCATCGGTATTTTCATTTGTCAGGGTTGTCATATCAATGAGAAGTATTTTTTCTTTTTCGATAATCGATGCTGAACTTTTGCTAAAGCCGCTACCGATGGCGTATTTTTGATATGATGCATTTCGCTCATCAGAATATGCATTTTTATACACAGCATCCAAAAATGGAAGCCCCTTGTCAAAATATGCCACAGCGTTTTCATACTCACCAGTTTTGTAGTAAAGGTGTGCGAGGTACACTGCAAGACGGTGCGAATTTTCAAAACGCTCGCACCTTGCACAAAGATAGTCAATCGCTTCTGCGTCTTTCATCAGCTTTGCATATACCAACATGGCGTATTCGTCAAAGCCGTTTTGTTTGAGGGCGGTTTCTGCATAGCCTTTTGCACGCCTTATGCTATTGCTCAAAACATAATAATCCGCAATCAAAGCATTAACCCGTGCCAAATATTTTTGGTCGGTTGACGGAACAGCCAAAAGCGACATAAGCTCTGAGTAAATGCCTTGCATTTCCGCTTGGTTAAACTCGGACAATTGCCGCACTAATTTTAATTCTATTTCGCCCAACTCTGGCTGAGCGGTTTCCGCCGTATTCGACACAATAAAGATGTCGTCTTTCAGCGTTGCACAACTTAAAACGGCACCCAGAAAAAAAATAATCGGCAAACACTTTTTCGGTAGTTTCATACAAATAGCCCTCGACTATCGTACCGTGTTTTCAAAAAAAATAAAAGCCCATTTCAAATAAATTTTTCGACTTCTCGCCACAAGGTAATTTTTACAGAATTTCGCAATGCAACGATTTTTTTTATCGAGCAAGAATGCAATAAAAGCTTACTTTAATCTGTATGCTATGCTTGAGCTTCTGGAAAACAATCGAGATTATCCACGGGCAACCTTCGGTTGCCATCATGTTGCACAGGATAGGGGAATTAA
>CALAEM010000114.1 GCA_937890985.1 uncultured Treponema sp.
TTTAAAAAATATATTTTTAAAAAACCTCGAAAGTCAATTTACAATCATTCAGAATACAGATATTGTAAATTGACTGGCATCCTGTGCCAATTTTTGAACCGCCGTCCTTGGTGGAAATGGATTGACCTAGAGTTGTGTTTCGGGTAAAATGCCACTATGAAAGTTTTAGTTATTGGTGGAGCAGGCTACATCGGAAGCCATGTTGCAAAGGCTCTTTTGCAGGCAAAGCATAAGGTAACCGTTTTTGATAATTTGTCGAGCGGCTTGATTTCAAACCTTTTTTCGGAGAACGAATTTATCGCTGGGGACACGCGACACGTGGACGATGTCGAAAGGGCGTTTTCGCGTGGCTTTGATGTTGCGATTTATCTTGCGGCGTCGAAGGCTGCCGGTGAGTCAATGTTTAATCCAGAAAAATATTCCGTGAATAATATTAGTGCGGCGGTGAACGTTATAAATGCTTGCGTTAAGTATAATTGTATGAAGTTTGTGTTTTCGTCATCAGCTGCAATTTACGGCAGCCCGCAATATATTCCAATCGATGAGAAGCATCCGAAAAATCCAGAAAATTATTATGGGTTTACGAAGCTCAAGATTGAAGAAATTTTGGAATGGTATGCGAAGCTAAAAAATTTGCGGTTTGCTGCTTTGCGTTATTTTAATGCGGCAGGTTATGATGTGGAAGGTTTTCCATGTGGTTTGGAGCAGGAGCCGCAAAACTTGATTCCGCGTATTATGGAAGTTGCTTGCGGTCTCAAAGATGAGCTTCAGGTTTTTGGGACGGATTATAACACTCCAGACGGCTCGTGTGTGCGGGACTATGTGCATGTTAGCGATTTGGCAAAGGCTCACGTTGATGCAATTACGTATTTGACGGAGCATGAGGAGAACTTGCAGGTGAACCTTGGAAGCGAGAAGGGGATTTCAGTTTTGGAAGTCTTGGAAGCAAGCCGACGCATTACTGGAAAAAAAATTCCTGCAAGGCTTGTTGACCGCCGTCCAGGCGACCCTGCCGCCTTGTATGCAAGCTCGGAATACGCACGGCAAACACTCGGATGGAATCCGCAATATTCATCGCTTGACACGATTGTTAGTTCAACGTGGAATGTGTATCGGAAGAGGTAAGTTCGTGCCGGGACACGAGCGTGGCTTTTTCGCTTTTCGGTGATGCTTTTGACAAATTTAGCTTAGGTGAATGCGACTTATTGGCTTGAAAAAAAGTGCATCTTGAGGTAAAATGATTTTATGGCTAATATCAATGTTACAAGTGAAATTGGAAAACTGAAAACGGTTATGTTGCATCGTCCTGGCGACGAGTTGCTTTTGCTGACACCGAATACTCTGGAAGAATTGTTGTTTGACGATATTCCGTATTTGAAAAATGCTCAGGCGGAGCATGATGAGTTCGCGGGTATTTTGCGTGGCGAGGGCGTGCAGGTTTTGTACCTTGCGGATTTGGCTGCACAAGCTTTGGCGACAAGTCCAGAGGTGCGTGAAAACTTTTTGCGCGATTTTGTGCAGGAGTCGGATGTTCAGTCGATTTATTATAAAGCGGCTTTGTATGAATTTTTGGCGGGCATTCACGATTGCAAAAAACTGGTTTTGAAAACAATGAGCGGTGTAATGTTTGATGAAATTAAAGCACCGCCTTTTACAAGTTTGAGTTCATACATTGACCAAAGCGAGCGTATTTTTGTAAAGCCGATGCCCAACTTGTATTTTACGCGGGATTCTTTTGCTTGCGTCGGAAATGGTGTCAGCGTGAACAGAATGTATTCGGTAACGCGGAATCGGGAAACGATTTACGGGCATTATATTTTTAACTATCATCCAGATTACGCAGGCAAGGTGCCGCTTTTGTATGATAGGCGTGGAACGGCGAGTATTGAAGGCGGCGATATTTTGAATATCTCGAAGACAACTGTCGCAATCGGTATTTCGCAGCGAACGACGGCAGAAGCGATTGACGAATTTTGCCAAAACGTGTTTTTCAACAGTACGAGCAGCATCGAAACGGTGATTGCACTTGACATACCGAAAACTCGTTCGTTTATGCACTTGGATACTGTCTTCACGCAAATCGACTACGACAAGTTCACCTTTCATCCCGGTATTATGGGGCCTTTGAAGATTTTTGAAATTAAAAAAGGTGTAAAAAATGGCGAAGTTGCAATTACGCAAAGCGATGCAAAGTTGCAAACAATTTTGGAAAAATACACTGGGGCGAGTGCGGTCGATTTAATTCCTTGTGCCGGCGGAGATAGGATTGCTGCCGAACGCGAACAGTGGAATGACGGTTCAAACACTTTGTGCGTGAAGCCCGGCACGGTTGTGGTCTATGACCGTAATAATATAACCAATGAAATTTTGGACAAAAAAGGCATAAGGATTTTACCGATGCATTGCGGTGAGCTTTCGCGCGGACGCGGTGGCCCTCGTTGTATGAGTATGCCTTTTGTACGCGAAGACTTAAAGTAAGCCGACTCGGTGAATCGTAGGAGACTATTATAATGAAGATAAAAAAAGGTTTTGCTGTTGCGTTAATTTTTTCGCTATTGTTTACTGCTTGCATTTCGTTTAGAAACGAAGTCGCCGACCGCGGCTCATTTAACGTTATTAGCCAAGCTCAGGAAGTCGAGATGGGTAGCGAAGCCTACAAGGAAGTGCTCGCGAAGTCCACGGTTTCTAAAAATCCTACCGATTTGGCACGTGTAGAGGCGGTGAGTAAGCGGCTCATTAAGGTAATCGGAGACGATATGCCGCAAGCCGACTGGCAGTTTACTGTCATCGAGTCAAAAGATATAAATGCTTTTGCTCTGCCAGGCGGAAAAGTTGCGATTTATACGGGGCTTTTGCACATAATCAACGATGACGAGCTGGCGTATGTGCTTGGGCATGAAATCGCTCACGTAACCTGCCATCACGGCAGTGAGCGGTTGAGTCAGCAGCTTTTAATTCAGCTTGGGGCGGTTGCACTTCAATCTGTACTGAAAACGAAATCGCCGAAAACGACAAATGCGTTTTTAGCTGCTTATGGAATTGGTACGCAAGTGGGGGTGAGCTTGCCGTTTTCACGCAAAAACGAGTTGGAAGCTGACAAAATAGGGCTTCGTTATGCTGTGCGTGCGGGCTATAAAGCAGAAGCTGCGATTACCACGCTTCAAAAGTTTGAAGCCCTCAAAGGCGGAGCTGGTGGGCCAGAGCTTTTTAGCACGCACCCGAACGATTCGTCGCGGATTGAAGCTTTGGAAAAAGAAATCGCAGAATTGAAGAATAACTAAACGCCATAAAAAAGGCGTGGGCGACTTGATTTGTCGCCCACAGATAGTTTAAAGCAAAATCTTTCGGTGCGATAGCCTAAAAAAGAAGATTAGCTAAACTTGAGAGATTTGCCGTCCGAAGTAACGTGAACAGTTGCGCCTTCGAGGAATTTGCCTTGCAAGAGTTCGCGGGCAAAACGCAAAATTTACGAAAATCGAACCTTTGCAAAAAAAATATTTTTTTATTTTAAGAATTTTTAACAAAAAGTACTTGACATTATCTTTTTTTTTGTGCTAGGATTAAACCGTTAAATATGCGTTATTGATAATGATTAGTTGGTGATTTTAACTAAAGTTGGAAACTGAAAAAATTGATGCCTCGCTTTGTTTGAAATTTAGCAAAAGCGGGAATTTTTCGGTTTGATTGTTCGTTTATAAAATCGGTCATGGAAACATCAAGGTAAGCGGTTGTTTATTTGTGCATCTGTATATAACTGGCAACTACCGTCGAGCACGTTTCAGTCTTGTCACAAACGCAAAAAGTTTTTCATACCTTGGAGGAAAATTATGAAGAAACACAAAAATATTTTTGGTTTAGTTGTGTTATCGTTTACGATGATGCTTATGTTGACTAGTTGTCAACAGGGTAGCAGTGCGATAACTTTGCCGTCTAGAGCCGTAGCTTCGGCATTTTTGGATAAGGTTCAAATCTCAGCTGATGGTCAAAATTATGAGGTATTGCCAGGTTTCAAAAAGGACACTTTCGAGTACAATATTGCTAATGTGCCGACGAATGTAAATTTTGTCTATTTTAAGGTTATGCCTGAAAGTTCGGATGTTTTTGCAGTTACACTCGACGATGGAAGTAGTAGCTATGGGTATTATTCGCCGATGAAAAAGGATGATGAAGGTAGTTATTCCAAAAGAGTGATGGTTTTGAACTCTGATAAAAAAATCACCGTAAAGGTAACATCGGCTGACAGACGGACAAACAGAAGTTATGTATTCAACATTAAAAAAGGTAATGGCGGTGGTTCACAACCTCAACCAGTACCAGAAACTAGTAATGCGAACCTCAAGTCGATTGCGTACAAAATGATACGAGCGGAGGAAGCTGGAAAAACATGGGTACATGTTCAGTCATTCTATGCGTCAGTTACGAGTTATGCTATCGAAGTAGAAAATAGCTGGAGCACTATTGCAATCAGTTCGGCGTTGGAGGATGAAACTTCTGTAAGCAAGCTTGAGATGAGCCTCGGATACGGTGCATTCCAAGCCATCACAAATAAGTCTGGCTTCTACACTGAGCAATATAACATTAGCGTCGGTTTGAATACGATTCGAATCCGCGTAACGCCGAAAAATGGTTCGGCGAAGGTTTATACGGTTAATGTAACAAGGGCAAGGGATAATACGCCGCCTACTCCAGAACCTTCGGTACAAGGACAAAAAGCTAAGTACGGGATTCTATTGTATGGTTGCGGTGGCGGAAACCTGGATAACGCCCTCGCTATGAACTTGCGGGATGCGGCAAAGGCGGGTAGCAATGCAAATGTTAAAATGGCAGCCCAGTACAAATGGTCGAGAGCCTACCAGTCAAACAATGATATGAATGGAACTTTCCGAGATGTTTTGGAAGGAAATAGCTGGGTTAATAAGCAAAAACTCAGCAACAGGCTCGAGTTATATAAGTCGCAAACACTCACGGATTTTATCAACTGGGCTGCAAAGGAAATTCCGGCTGAGCACTACATTCTCATTGTCTGGAATCACGGAGACGTGTGGAATCCGTATGATGATTCTCCCACGCCGCAATCGGTTGGGCGTGATGATCTTGAAGTTATGTCGATGAATCCAGATTTTGGCATTATAAAACCGCAAGCAGCTATCTATGATGATATTTTGAATAATACGCCGATGAGTACGGCGAGCCTTGCAAAAGGTATCAGAGATTCTGGCAAGCCGATTAAAACGGTTTACTTTGACGTTTGCTTAATGTTGATGATGGAAACGTTGCAGGAAATTCGCGTGAATGCACCTGTTGTCGAGTACTGCATGGGTGCAGAACACTTAACTCCGGGTATGGGCGGTAACTATAAGCTCTTGCTGAAGCTTTTGGGAAAAAATGACAATGTGTCCTTTGAATCTAAAATGAAAGATTACATCATTGGGACGGCGACAGCAGCAGATTGGTGGAACAGGGTATCAACGCCGCATGATTTAACGATGATTCGAATGCACGACTTCGACTCTGCGGTTCGGGCTCTTAAAGACTATGTTGATACATTCAGCAATTTGGATGCACGAATGAGAGGCGATTTGATGTCTTACGCATACTCGATGCGCTATCAGTCATTGAATGACCAAAGCAAAACCGAAAAGTCAACAGACTTGCTGCACTTTTTGGGCTTGCTATCACAAAAGAACCGTGAACTGGAACAAAGGTACAATGCTTTTAGAAATGCATTGCGGGTATCATACGTTGAAAACCAGCATAACAGAAGTTGCCGCTTGAATGAAACTTCGGTGGGCGTTTACATGATGAGATACTTCAAAGGCAGTCAGGATAGCTATGTGTACAAGGAAACAAAATTTGACCAAGCAGTTCGCTGGAGCCGAATGCTTGAAAACGGTTTCTAAAGGTTAAAACTTTTGCGACAATGTCATTCTGCATTGCCGTGAAGCAAAAAACACAAAACGCTCCGCTTTTTGGCGGAGCGTTTTTATTTGAGTTACGTCTTGAGGTTAAAGCCAAGTGCCGTTATGCTGTGCGTGCGGGCTATAAAGCAGAAGCTGCGATTACCACGCTTCAAAAGTTTGAAGCCCTCAAAGGCGGAGCTGGTGGGCCAGAGCTTTTTAGCACGCACCCGAACGATTCGTCGCGGATTGAAGCTTTGGAAAAAGAAATCGCAGAATTGAAGAATAACTAAACGCCATAAAAAAGGCGTGGGCGACTTGATTTGTCGCCCACAGATAGTTTAAAGCAAAATCTTTCGGTGCGATAGCCTAAAAAAGAAGATTAGCTAAACTTGAGGGATTTGCCGTCCGAAGTAACGTGAACAGTTGAGCCTTCGAGGAATTTGCCTTGCAAGATTTCGCGGGCAAGCGGGTTTTCAAGCTCGGTTTGGATTGCACGTTTAAGCGGGCGAGCACCGAAAATCGGGTCGTAGCCAATGTCGGCTAAAAAGTCCTTTGCTTTGTCGTCCACAGAGAGCAGCAGGCGTTTTTCTTCAAGGCGAGCGGCAACATTTGCAAGCTGGATGTCCGTAATTTTGCGGATGTCGCTTTTTTCCAAGCGGTTAAAGTACAGAGTTTCGTCGATGCGGTTCAAAAATTCCGCTCGAAACTTTGTTTTCAGCAAAGCGTCGATTTTTTCGCGTGCGATATCTTTGTTGCTTTCTTCCAAAAGGTACTGCGAGCCTAAATTGCTTGTCATAATGATGATTGTGTTCTTAAAGTCAACAACTCGCCCTTGACTGTCCGTCAGACGTCCGTCATCCAAAAGCTGAAGGAAAATATTAAACACGTCCGGGTGTGCCTTTTCAATTTCGTCAAACAAAATAACACTGTACGGACGGCGGCGTATTGCTTCGGTGAGCTGACCGCCCTCGTCATAACCGACATAACCAGGAGGTGCTCCAATCAATCGTGTAACTGCAAATTTTTCCATGTATTCGCTCATATCGATGCGGGTGAGGGCATGCTCATCATTGAACAAAAAGTCCGCAAGTGTTCGAGCAAGCTCCGTTTTACCGACGCCTGTCGGACCCAAACATAAAAAGCTACCGATTGGACGATTTTCGTCGGAAAGTCCCGCCCTGTTTCGGCGGATTGCGTCGGACACGGCGGCAACCGCTTCATGCTGACCGACAACTCGCTTTTCCAAAACCGACTCAAGCTGCAAGTATTTTTGCTTTTCGCTTGCAAGCATTTTGGTAACGGGAATGCCCGTCCACATTGACACAACTTTCGCGATGTCTTCCTCGCTAACTTCCTCGCGAAGCAACACTTCTTCGCTGGAGGCTTTTTCCGAAAGCTCTTGCGAAATCGCGTCGAGCTTTTTTTGCACGTCGGGAATTTTCGAGTACTTTAGCTCTGCAGCCTTGTTCAAGTTGCCTTCGCGGACGTAACGAGCTTCATCGTTTTTGAGCTTCTCCAACTCCTCTTTGAGCGTTTTGACACCGTTAATCCGCGACTTTTCGTTTTGCCACTGAGCGTTCATTACATTTCGCTTCTCTTGTAATTCCTTGAGTTCGCCTTCAAGTTTATTGAGTCTTTCAAGTGAAGCTGGGTCGGTTTCGTTGGACAAAGAAAGTTTTTCGATATTCAACTGCAAAATCTTTCGCTCAACTTTATCCAATTCAACTGGCTGGCTTTCAATTTCCATCTTGAGTCTGCTTGCGGCTTCATCAACGAGGTCAATCGCCTTATCTGGCAAAAAACGGTTTGTGATGTATCGGTTGGAAAGCGTCGCAGCCGCAATGAGTGCATCGTCTTTGATACGTACACCGTGATGCACCTCGTACTTTTCTTTTAAGCCTCGCAAAATCGCAATAGTATCTTCAACGCTCGGCTCCGCACAATACACTTGCTGGAAGCGGCGTTCCAAAGCAGCATCCTTTTCAATGTATTCTCGGTATTCTTTGAGCGTTGTCGCTCCAATCGTTCGAAGCTCGCCACGAGCCAAAGCCGGCTTCAAAAGGTTCGAAGCGTCTGTTGAGCCTTCGCTCGCTCCTGCACCGACAAGCGTGTGAAGCTCATCGATAAAAAGTATAATTTGCCCATTCGATTTTTGCACCGCGGCGATAACTGACTTGAGCCTTTTTTCAAATTCGCCTTTGTAACTTGCACCAGCGACCAAAGCCCCCAAGTCCAAAGCCAAAAGCCGCTTGCGTTTTAAGCTGTCAGGCACATCGCCTGCAACAATTCGGCGTGCTAAACCTTCCACGATTGCAGTTTTACCTACGCCCGGTTCACCGATGATAACTGGGTTATTTTTTGTGCGGCGAGACAAAACCTGCATCACTCGACGAATTTCATCATCACGCCCGATAACAGGGTCAATCTTGTCCTCTGCCGCAAGTTTTGTAAAATCTCGGCAATACTTTTCCAAACTTTTAAACGTACTTTCAGGGTCGTCGGTTGTTACGTTCTGCCCACCTCGCAAATCTTCAACAGCTGCGATTATAGCCTTCGGCGTAATCCCTGCCGTTTCCAAAAGCCGTCCTGCAGTGGTATTTGACTTCGCAATCCCCAAAAGTAAATGCTCCGTCGAAACATAATCGTCTTTCATTGACTTTGCGGCATCCTCGGCAGCTGCAAACACATTCGCCAAATCCTGTGACATATATGTTTGCACACTCTCGCCCTTAACACTCGGCTTTTTTGCAAAAGCCGCCTCCAAATCTGCCGTCAAACGTGCCTTGTCGGCACCGATTTTCTCGATAATCGGCACAACCATGCCGTCTTTTTGCATCAAAAGCGAAAAAAGCAAATGGTCACAATCCACATTGTTACCATTTCGCTCAGCCATCGAAAACGCGTCCTGCACGGCGGTTTGAGCCTTAACCGTATAAGTATCTAAATTCATACTATAAATATACTAAAGATTTTTCTCTTTTTCAAGAATTTTCACCGAAAGTGATTTTAGCTGTTAACCGTCCAAGTTTTCACCAAAAAAGGACGCCCGCCGCATTCCGCAAAGCAATGCTTTTTAGGTTTTGGGAGCGGCGGGCGAAGCTTTATCGGTAAATGCCTTCCCCCGCAACCAAAAGCACTAATTTACATAATCGCTACTTGCGAGTTCGCCTTGCGTTTTAAGTTTCGCTAGCTGCAACTAACCGTTCGCTTTATCCTAAAAGTTTGCCGTTTCGCAAATTTTCCCGCATTGCTTGAACTTTTTCGTCGATTGCTTCAAGCTCTGCAAGCAAGGCTTTTTCCTTTTGTGTTGTTTCAATCACTGCCGCAATACCGCCGTTTTTAATAACAATCCGCTTGTCGGCATACAAAGCTAACGCGGGGTCGTGCGTCGCCATCAAAACAATTTTTTCTTTTGAAACCAAAAGCTGCAATGCCTTTTTTCTGTCAATTCCAGCGTTTTCTATTTCATCGATTAAAATAATCGGCGACGCACTCAAAATCGCTGTATCAGCAATCATCAAAGCTCGCGACTGACCGCCGCTTAACGCAGTAATCGGTGTCGAAAGGTTAAACTTTTCTCCCGCGAGTTTGTTTGCCGCAGTGATTATATTCTGCACGGCGGTATCAGTATCTTCGATGAGGCGACTTTCTGCATGCAGCTTTATAAATTCCTCCACAGACAAATCCATCACAAAGTTCATATTTTGCGAAAGCTGAGCAACAAGCTTGTTGTTCACCGAAAAACGAATAGCCTTGTCGGGAAGTTGCCCGTTAATTAAAATGGTGCGATGTGTCGGAGTGTCGTTTTGTGCCGCCCACTCGATGTCGGCGAGGAGTCGAGATTTTCCCGAGCCGGTCGGTCCAACAATCGATATAATCTGAGAAGTATGTAAAACCAATTCTTTGAAGTTTTCCGCATTTCCCGACTTATCGGTTCCAGGCAAAATAGTCAAACTGCGGATAGCGTTTTCATCTTCCAAATTGAGGAAACGCTTCATTTGAACAATATACTCGAACAACGAGTCGTAAAGTTCTTGCAAGTTCAAAGCCGCTTCCTCCGCAGCTTCTTCCGAAATGCTTGCGAGAAACTCTGCAAAAGTTTTTTCGCGGTTGTTTGAAATGCCGAAATCGCTCAATCGATTTTCGGCAAAAAAGTCCTCGATAAATGGAAACTCAGCCAGCAATTCTGAGATTGTTTTTTGCGTGAGAATTTCCGCTTCCTCAGACTGCCGAGTTAGTTGAAAGTTTTGTTGTTTGCTCATACATCAATCCTTTAGGCTTTTAAGTTTTCGGTTATTTTCATCTTGCGAACATTCCCCATTTGGAAATTGTCGCCGATGCGTGTTTCGCCCAAGCAATACGAGCAAAGTGCAGCAGGCATCGGAAAGCGGAGCTCCATTCCTTGCACGCTTTTTATGTTTTCGCTTTTTTCGAATAAAAGCGTGCTTAACTCAAAAGCACCTTGACCAGTCAAGCCGTTCACATGCATAATTATTGCACGCGGGTTGACTGCGTTGACACGGGCAGCAAAAACTTCCCGTTCAGCTTGAGACACAATATCGCCTTTTGTAATGACGACAATATCGGCTGCTTTCAGAAGAGGCCCGATTTTTTTCGGCGTGTTAATTCCCGAAAGATTGTCGATTACGCAGATGCCTAAAATATTTTTAATGTAAGGTGAGCATCGGTTGCAAAGCCCCGCAGACTCCGTAACTAAAAGATTTAAGTTTTCTTTGATGCCCCACTGGACAATTTCTTCGATGTTGGAAACAAAAAAGTGGTCGGGACAGAGCGAGCCCGAAATGCCTTTTTGCACAGGGATGCCAGCCCGCTTGTAAAGTTCGTCGTCATCGGTGTATAAGCAGTCGAACTTGACAACGCCCGTTTTAATTTTTTGCGAGTTTAATGCTTCAATCGTCTTGAGTATAACGCTTGTTTTTCCCGATGACGGCGGCCCCGACACAATAACTAAATTCATCGTGTAGCTCCTTTAAGTGCAATCGTTTCAAAGTCCTTTCGTAATTTGCTCAAAAGAAAACCTATGTCGTGCGTTCGCAAAAAGTCCCAGCCTATCCATATAAACTTTTTGTCGGCAGGCAGGTTGTTATCAACGGATGGATGCGTGGAAGGAAAGAAGCCGCTTTTTGCAAATACGTTTCCAGTTTTTTCCGAGAGAAAAAAGTCCGCAAAAGGTTTTGTAATTTCGGCGTTCATTGTTTTTACCAACATAAAAATCGGTGCGATAATTGCACCGTCTTCAGGCCAAACTGCCTTCATCACAGAGTCCTCTTTTAGCATTTTAGAAAAGAAAAACGGAGCGATGCTAACCGCGGGGACAACATCTTTTTTGCCTTTTACCATTTGTGCTGGATGCAAAAATGTGCCACAAGCCTTTGCGAGCTTTTGAACGCCGTCGTCGCCGAACTTTTTGTAGATTGTTAAAATAACCGCATTGAATAAATCCAAATCTTGAAACGGAACTGCAAGCGAATTTTCAAACTCAGGCTTCAGTAAATCAGCCCAAGTTTTCGGGGCGGCTCTGCCGTTCAGGGCTTCGGTATTTACGATAAAAATTGCAGGCACAACGCCGATTATCGCGTAGTGGTTTTCGCTGTCCCGCAAGTCCAAACCATCGTTGCAAAAATCGCGGTTCATCTTTTCGATTGAGCAAGTGAAATCATTGTTTGCGATAAAGTT
>CALAEM010000115.1 GCA_937890985.1 uncultured Treponema sp.
GCTTCCACACTAAATGCATCAAGCATATCATCAACGGTTATAGCAGCCCCATCAGCTTTTTTTGCCAACTGTTGGAAACGCTCTGCGATAGTCCGGCAAGGATGTTCTGTCCCACACAGGTACGTATATCGTTTTGCACTAGTGCTGGCTTTAAGGGTTTCTGCCCGGTGCACAAAACTTACCCGCCACTCATTTTGATTATCAGCAAAATGGAAAAAGATAAGTGCTGAGGTATTATCTTCCATAATTTTGCGGATACAATTCTGAATACTCACACGGTTGCGTTTGAGGTGTACTGACGACTGTACTTCTACATCGGCAAATGTTACGGGAAATGTCCCTGCAACTTGTGCTATGATTGAAGCCTGTAAAACAATCTTTTTATCGGATTCTGCCAATACAATCTGCGTTGTTTTTCGTAAATCTACAGCTTTTCTGAAAATAGGAAGGATTATCTCTTCATATATTTTGTCTTTTCCGGGATATGCGTGTTCAAAAATAGTGCGAAATCCTGTCATAGTGTCTTCCTTAAAAATGTTATTTCTTTGCTTTTAATTTTTTTTCCAGATTTTCAAGAGCCTTTAATTCAAGCTCATCTGATTTATCTGCTTCAGAAGCATAAAAAGCCTTACGCTTTGTATCAAATTCAAGATATATGGATTCAACTTTTTTTTCCATTTGTTGATGAGAACGAACACCTTTGTCATTTAACAGCGAGAACCCATTATCAACTAAAATTTTATCGAAATTCTCCTTCCAATAAAGCATTGTCAAATCTTTACGCATCTTTGCACGTAACTCTGCTGTTTCTAAGAAAATAATGACAATTCGATTTAAGATATCAAGCTCATCCTTTGTAAGATAATTCTTTGAAACATAGATATCCTGTTTTCTAACAATACTACCTTTCCAACTTGTTAATGCCATATTAGGCTTTGAACTATCAGCACGGCTTAAAATAAGTTCAGCAGCAGTTTTATGTGTAACTGCATAAATGAGCTTATTTTGAGTGGCAGCAAAAAAATTTTGAGTTGTTTTATCCGAGCTATCGTAATCAGAAGAAAGAGCAAACAAATCACGAACTTTTTGATAAAAACGTTTTTCTGATGCTCGTATATTACGAATACGCTATAGTAGCTCGTCAAAATAATCAGGTCTTCCATCCGGATTTTTAAGGCGATCATCATCCATTACAAAACCTTTATGTAAAAATTCAGTCAAATTTTGGTTTGCCCACATCCTGAATTGTGTGCCGCGTTTACTGCGAACTCTAAAACCAATAGCTAAAATCATAGGCAGCGCATAATACGTAACTTCATAGTTTTTTCCGTCAGAGGCAGTTGTCAAGTAATTCTTGACAACTGATTTTTCATCCAGTTCTTTATCATTGAGAATATTTGCAATATGTAAACTGATATTTTGTTTAGAACTTTCAAAAAGTAAAGCAATCTGTTGCTGATTCATCCATATCATACCATCTTGTGTGTATAATTTTACATTGGTTTTACCGTCTTCTGTATTATAAATAATTATTTCATCTTTTTTTTCTATCATACTCGCTCTTCCTTCTCGTTATTCCGCTATAAGCACTATTGAAAGTGCTGCATTTGTGTTCGTTTGAGCGGTATTTTGTTGTGCTAATTGATAGAGTTCGCTAATGGCGATGGTATTGTTATAAAAACCATTATCGAATAATGAAGGTGATTGAAAATCCATTTTTAATACTTTTTTTGCTAATGCCAAATTATGATGCATAAGTGCCTCTGAAATTACGTCGAGCATAGCACGCAGTTCAGCGGAGTTAATACTTGTGTATAATTCTTGCATTTTACGCCGTGCTTGCGTTATCTCTTTGTTATGTTTGCTTTTTCTTCCTCTCATAATCAATGCTGCACGTTGTTTATCTTTTTCATAGCATTCCATAATGGATTTTTGATATGCTCTTACAGTATCTCTATTTATTGCTGTCGACGCTGCATCAGATTGTATAAGCGGTTTTAATGCTTCAAAGAATTC
>CALAEM010000116.1 GCA_937890985.1 uncultured Treponema sp.
GCCAAACGGTTTGCACATAAACCGACTTGAGGAAAACCTCTAAAAACTGATGTTTTTAGAGGTTACATTGAGCAAAATGCGTCGTAAAAGCAGAGAGCCGCATCTAACGGCTCTCGTCAGTGTGTTGCACCTGCTTTTCCGTGGCATGCAATAGTCGCTCGATTGAAAAAAAATATTTTTTGTGGTATTATCCGACTTTCAAAGCTTCAGTTTTCGAAGCTTAATCTTTAAACCTTTGTAAGCGGGGAAACCATGGACATCACAGAAAAGAATGAAGTAAAAGAAAAGATTCAAAGCGAAATCGAACGCCTCCTGAAGCACAATTTTCGCCGCCCGATTGAGCAGGCGACGAAGCAGGAAATTTACGATGCGGTAACGCGTGCGATTATGCTGGTTATTTCCGAAATGCGTGAAACTTCCCGCCGAAAGCAGGGCGAAAAAGGTGTCAAGCAACTCTATTATATTTCTGCGGAATTTTTGATGGGTCGGGCTTTGCATAATAATTTGAGCAACCTCGGTTTGCTTCCGATGCTTGACGAAATTTTAGCGGAGTTTTCGACGAGTATTGAAGAGCTTGAAGATTTGGAGCCCGATGCCGCTTTAGGTAACGGCGGTTTGGGGCGGCTTGCGGCGTGCTTTTTGGACTCTTTGGCGACGCTGGATTATCCGGGGCACGGATACGGCATTCGATACCAGTACGGAATGTTTAAGCAAAAGATTGAAAACGGCTATCAGGTGGAGTACCCAGACAAGTGGCTTGCTGACGGTTTTGACGTTTGGGAAACACGTCGTGCGGATATTGCGGTTATCGTCGAGTTCGGCGGCAATCTTATTTCGAATTACGATGAGCACGGCAACTTGGATTATCGCTTGGAAGGAGCGGAGCGGATTATCGCAACGCCTTACGATATGCCTATTGTTGGTTATGACACAAAAACTGTAAACCGCCTGCGACTTTGGGAAGCAAGTTCGCCGAACGGTTTTGACTTGCATTTGTTTAATCGCATGCAGTACACGGATGCGGTTCAACGCGAAATTGACGCGGAAAATATTTCGCGAGTGCTGTATCCAAATGACCAAGGTCCGCAAGGCAAGGAACTTCGTTTGAAGCAGCAGTATTTTTTTACTTCGGCGAGCATTCAGGATATTGTGCGCCTTTATGTGCAAAAAGAAGGGCGGAACTTTTCGCACTTTGCAGAAACAACGGTTATTCAGTTAAATGACACGCATCCAGTTGTTGCAATTCCAGAGCTTATGCGTATTTTGATGGACAACTACGATTTGGGCTGGGACGATGCTTGGGCGGTTGTTACGAAGACTTTTGCTTACACGAATCACACGATTTTGGCGGAGGCTTTGGAAAAATGGCCTGTCGAAGTTTTTCAACGCTTACTTCCTAGAATTTACCAAATCATCGAAGAAATCAATCGACGCTTTTTAATCAGCTTGAGCGAAATATATCCCGACGACAGACAAAAGCAATGCCGCATGGCAATCATTGAGCAAGGTTTGATTAAAATGGCTTGGCTTGCAATCGTCGGTAGCTTTTCCGTAAATGGTGTCGCGGAACTGCACACGGAAATCCTCAAAAATCAAACGCTCAGCGATTGGTACGAATTATATCCAGAAAAGTTTAACAATAAAACGAACGGAGTAACGCAGCGTCGATGGCTTTATAATTCCAACAAAAATCTTTCCGATTTTATCACCAAATACACAGGCAGCAACGAATGGATTAAAGATTTAAGTCGCCTCAAAGCACTGGAAAAATACGCTGACGACAAATCAGTTCTGAACGAGCTGATTGAAATAAAGCAAAAAAATAAAATCGCACTTGCAGCCTTTTTACAAAAAACCCAAAACCAATTTTTGAACACGGACTCTGTTTTTGATGTGCAAATAAAACGTCTCCACGAATATAAACGTCAGCTTCTGAATATTCTTCATATAATGAGTTTATACAATCGTATCGTCGAAGATAGCTCATACAATCCTGTTCCGCAAACTTTTATCTTCGGTGCAAAGTCGGCTTCAGGTTACTATCGTGCAAAAGAAATTATCAAGTTGATAACGACAGTTGCTGACCGCATTAATAACGATTATCGTGTCGGCGGAAAATTGCGGGTTGTTTTTGTCGAAAATTACGGCGTGTCAATAGCAGAAAAAATTATTCCTGCGGCAGATATTTCCGAGCAAATTTCGACAGCGGGCAAAGAAGCTTCCGGCACAAGCAATATGAAGTTTATGATGAACGGAGCTTTGACACTCGGAACGCTCGACGGTGCAAACATTGAAATTCTCGATTCAGTCGGCGAAGAACATGCGTTTATCTTCGGCTTAACTTCAGCAGAAGTGGAAAAACTCAACGGAGAAAATTACAATCCGCAAACTTACATCGCACGCAATCCCGCACTTGCAAAAGTTTTGAATCAGTTGATTGACGGGACTTACACTGCGGGGACATCCGTCTCGTTTGTCAATCTCTACAACTCGCTTGTTTACGGCGTGGACGGTCAGCGTGCCGACGTGTATTACGTGCTTGCAGACTTTGATGCATACGCGGCTGCACACGAAAAAGCCTTGGCGGCTTATGCCGACAAAACCGCGTGGGCAAAAAGCTGCCTGCTGAACATTGCAAACTCAGGCAAGTTCAGCTCAGACCGCACAATTGAGGATTACGTCCGCGACGTTTGGAAGTTGCAAAAGGTGCGATAGTTTAATTGTTTCTCTTTTGTTTGTAAACGGGGAAACTTATCCACGGGTTAGCGGGCGGCGGAGAAG
>CALAEM010000117.1 GCA_937890985.1 uncultured Treponema sp.
TTTTTCCAAAGCAAAAACTCGGCATGGATGTCGATTTCTGAACCCAACACGGACGTTGCCTATAACCGAGGTCAGATGGCTACAGCCATATCAAGTTTATCAAAAAGCTTAAAAGAAATGCGTTTTAGTTTTTTGATAAGGCTTCTTTACTTTAGGTTTGACCTAAAAACTTTGAAGCCTTTCGATAAAATTTCCGCAGGCGTAAAAAGCCAAAAAGCTCGACCGTTTTACAAGCTAAAAATTTATTTCCTTATGTGTCTTTTGGCTCACTAGAAAAAAAAAGAGTAATATGATACAATCGACCGATTTGTGGATTTGTTGGAGGTTAAGATGAAACAAGGAATTGATGATTTTTTGCAGACGATGGAATTTCACATTAGTGCTTTTGTGCGTGAAACTTGCAGTTTTGACAAAAGTCTTTTTTCATCTACAGGTAACACTGTTTTCCAAAACGTAACTGATGTCCATAACTTTGTCTACACTTTCAATAAGGCTCTAAAATCCGAGAGCTTTGGTGAAAAAGGTAAAAATGTTTCATACCTCAAAGCTGGACTTTTGAACGGTATGGGTTTGCTGGATGAAATTTTCCACTATGTGTGTCGCCTTTACCGGCGTGATTTCAATAAAACTTTTTTTACTGATGCATACGATTTTATCGATTCAGAATTAGCACAAAAAACAAAGACGGAAGAGCCTTTGCACAATTTATTGTTAGATTTTGTGAAAGAATTTCCACCGCTAGCCGTGTACACAAAAGCTCAAACCGCTGAGAAATGGCTTTCCGATACTGATGAAACTTCTGGCGTTGCAAATAAGTTTTTAGCTTTGGAAGAATTGATGCTGCTTAGGCTTGCCAACGAAAATCCTGCGTTTGAGCCTTTTTTTATTTTGTTTAATGATGAAGCTTTGCGCGAGAATAAATTGTACTCGCTTTTTTGGCGTTTGTTTAAATCTTTTTCGGAGCGGCAAAAACCATTTGGTCCTGAAAACACGGGCTTGATTTTAATGCTCAAAAAGCCCGCGGAGTTTTCGCCTTTTAGCATAAAAGGGCAGCTTCAGTATATCGTCAGTCATTGGAAGGATTTTTTGGGCGACTGGCTTGAAGTTTTGCTTTCCGGTTTGGATTTAATCGCCGAAGAAGAAAAGCAGGGCTGGCTTGCCACACAGGGCGGACAAGTCGAAACGAGCGTTTACAAGTTTGAAAACTTACTTGAAGAATACGAGCGTTTTACCAAAGACCACGATTGGATGCCCAATGTAACGCTCATGGCAAAAAGCACGCTCGTTTGGCTGAGTCAGCTCAGTGCGAAGTACGCTCGTGAAATCGCCCGCTTAGACCAAATTCCTGACGAGGAACTTGAAAGTTTGTCGCGGGCGGGGTTTAACTCTTTGTGGCTCATCGGCATCTGGGAACGCTCAAAGGCGAGTTCCCGCATTAAGCAAATCTGCGGAAACCCTGATGCTGCCGCAAGTGCATACAGTTTAAACTCATACGAAATTGCAGATGACTTGGGTGGCTGGTCGGCTCTTGAAAATTTACGCTCAAGATGTGCTCATTATGGAATAAGGCTTGCGGCGGACATGGTTCCGAATCATACAGCGATGGACTCGCGTTGGGTTGTGGAACGTCCAAATCTTTTTATGCAAACGCGAGAGTTGCCTTTTCCGTCGTATAGCTTTAACGGTGAAAACCTCTGCGATGATTCACGGGTTGCCGTTTATTTAGAAGACCACTATTATTCGAGGCAGGACTGTGCCGTCGTTTTTAAAAGGCTCGACAAACTCTCAGGCGATGTTACGTATATTTATCATGGGAACGATGGTACGGGGCTTCCGTGGAACGATACTGCACAGCTTGACTTTCTAAATCCTGAAACGCGGGAAGCGGTTATTCGCGAAATAATCAATGTTGCTCGGAACTTTAAAATCATCAGGCTCGATGCGGCGATGGTGCTTGTGAAAAAACACATCCAGAGGCTTTGGTATCCGCAGCCAGGCTCTGGAGGTGCGATTGCGAGTCGTTCACGTTTTGCACTAACCGATGACGCTTTTAACAAAAAAATCCCCGAAGAATTTTGGCGCGAGGTGGTTGACCGCTGCAACAAGGAAGTCCCCGATACGCTTCTTTTGGCTGAAGCTTTTTGGATGATGGAAGGCTTTTTTGTACGCACGCTCGGAATGCACCGCGTGTATAATTCCGCGTTTATGAATATGTTAAAGAGGGAAGAAAACGAAAAGTATCGAACGACGATTAAAAACACGCTGGAATTTGACCCTGAGGTTTTGAAGCGTTACGTGAACTTTATGAATAACCCTGATGAGGATACGGCGATTGCACAATTTGGCTCAGGCGATAAATATTTCGGTGTTTGCACAATGATGGTTACAATGCCAGGTCTTCCTATGTTCGGACACGGGCAGATTGAAGGCTTTGAAGAAAAGTATGGCATGGAATATCGAAGAGCTTACTATAATGAAGAACCCAAACAGGCTTTGATTGAGCGACACAAGCGTGAAATTTTTCCGCTTTTACGTAAACGCTATATTTTCTCAGGTGTGGAAAACTTCTTTTTGTTCGACTTTTGGAATAATGGCTTGGTAAACGAAAATGTGTTTGCTTGGTCGAATTATTGCGGTGGGCAGCGTTCGCTTATTTTTTATAACAATGCGTATGAAAGAGCGTACGGTTGGATTTTAACCTCTGCGGGCTATGCCGTCAAAAAAGCAAACGGTGAAAAAGTAATCGAGCAAAAAAATCTTCTTGATGCATTGCATTTGACTGACGAAGAAAATTATTTCACAGTCTTCAAAGAACAACGCAGCAATCGAATGTTTATCCGTGAAAATAACGAGCTTGCAGGCTCTGGTTTTTATGCTGCTTTGGATGGCTTTCAATGTCAGGTTTTTTGGGACATCTATGAAGTGAAAGATAACGAAAACCAATCTTATCGGAAAGTGTGCAAAAATTTGAACGGTGAAGGCTGCACAAGCATTGAAGAAAAAGTCAAGGAACTGGAATTTACGGAATTGTATGATGCAGTGGAAAAAGTTTTGTCTCCGAGTTTTTTGAATGGATTGGTGAGCTTTTTACCGACGAGCGAATTGCAAAGAAACGAAGCGAAAAACGCCGAAACAAAGTTTAAGGAAAACGTTGAAAGGTTTATCGAAACTATTTCGCCTGCAATGGAGTATTTTATCGAAACGGCAATACGCTTCAAACAAAAGTTGGACGTTTCGCAGTCAGTTATTTCGAAAACTGCAAGGGCAAATATTCCTCAAAAGGCAACAATTATGTCTGAGTTTTTGCGGATGTTGCGACGTTTTATTGCGTTTGTGCATGGAAGCTTTTTACCGCCTGAAGACTTGACTGCACCTGAAGCGTCTTTTTTGGACTTGCTTCAAAGCACATTTTATCGAGGCAGCAAGAATGTTATGGCGTTTGGTTCTGGATTGGTTATGTACATGGTGCGGAATATTGTTACGGAAGCTGGAACAGGTGCCGATACGCGAAGCTTGGTTCAATATTGGCTTTTGGACAAAAAGATTCCGAAAATTTTGGCGGCAAGGGGCTTAAATTACGAGGAAATGTGCACGGTGTTTAATCTTTTGTGCAATAATTTTGTGTTTGAAGATATTCGTCCTGAAAAGCAAGCAACTCGGGCTGCACATTTACTGCAAAGGTGCTTGAATGAGCCTTACTTTATGAGTTTCCTTCACGTAAACGAGTGGCAAGGCGAACGCTGGTTTAACAAAGAGCAAGCCGAGTACTTGTTTCTTTTGATTACGGCATCAAAAATTCAAGTAAATGCTGGAACTACGGACGATAAGAATGCTCGACTTTACGACATACGTTTTTACTTTTCGCTTTATGAAAGTATTTTTGAAAAGCTGAAACTTTCATCTTATAGTGTTGACAGGCTGCTTAAAATAGTAAAAAGCGAGCTTGGTTTGCAACAATAACGCAAAAGATAAAATCGAGGGCAAGCAACAGGCTTTCTGTTTGCCCTCGATTTTAGCATTTTGGTTGCCGTAGGCATCTCAAAAGTGGCAAGGGTTAAAGTTCAACGCACAGGCTGTTCACCTCAGAAGTTGTGGTCAAAGCATTAAGCCTAAAATCATTCGGTGTGCAAAAATTTTTAAAAATTAAACTTGCAGGTTGGAAAGGTCTACCAGAGCAGGATCGATTGCTTGTGTGATAAAGACGTTTTTTTGCAGTTGCAGGTTTATGATTTTGTTTTCGTCGTCGCCGTAAACTGTACCAGTGCTGTCGATAAGAAGTCGAAGCTGTGGACGGAGCGGAAATTCTGGAATGCTTTTGATAACGCGACAAAGGCTGTTGTCGCTCAGCATAACGATTGAGCCTATCGGGTATATGCCGATGCTACGGATTAGGGCGTTTACGATAATCGGGTCAAAGTGTGTGCCGTTGTCGTTTAGTAAGGTTTTCATTGCATCGTAACCAAGCATTGCCTTGCGGTATGATTTTTGGCTTGTCATTGCAACAAAAGCATCGGCACAGGCAACAATCCTCGCACCGATGTCGATTTCATCGGCGACAAGATGCCCTGGATAGCCTGAACCATCATACCACTCGTGATGCTGGAGAACGATTTTCGCAAGCCGTTGCGGTAGCATAAGTTCATTGACAAGGCAGTTATAACCGTAGGTGGTATGAGCTTCAATCGTTTGCTTTTCTGCATCGTTGAGTTTTTCTTTTTTAGTGATAATATCGCTATTTATGCGAAGCATTCCAATATCGTGGAGCAATGCAGCGATTGTGATTTCTTCGATTTTGTCCGCAGTGAGCTGCAAGTATTGTGCAACTAGGTATGAAAGGCTTGCCACATCGATAGCTGATTTGCCCATTTCGAAACCGACAATATCATTTTCTAAAATCATTGCGACACATAATTCTGGGTGAGCTTCGACAAGTACAGTTAAATTTCGCATAACCTTTGAAACTGGAGCAATTGTGAGCCGCTCCCGATTTTGAACTGAGTTAAAAAACTTCTGGCAATTTTGAACCAAAATAACATATTCTGTATAGGCTTCGGTATTTTTAAGCGATGCCAAAAAGTTTGAACTTGTCGGAGATGCTTGTTCGGGTACAGGTTGCTGTTCGGCATCTTTGGTTTCGTCGTCAGTTTCGGTGTCCTCATTTTTAATAAGCTCGCCGTCTGTAAATAAAAACTCATAGCCCTTGTTTTTGAGGAGAAGGAGCGTGTCGTCCGACACGGCTACACCCGCAGGGATAAATTCGTTTTCGCCGTCATCCAAATATAGTGCTTGTGAAAATTGCATTCCTGTGTGGATTGCTGAAATCATAATTTTCTGCATCTCGCTTTTACCTCAATATGCTATAACTTTTCTATCAACATGGAGCAAGTGCCCGAAGGAATCGGAAGTCGCTTGTCTTTATTTTGATCCAAAATTTTTAAGGCAAAGTAATAAAGCTTTTCGTTTTCGATTTTGATTTCCCAGCCTCGATTGGTCTTTTCGGTTGTAATTTTCCGAATCATATTTTTTTTCAAGCTTATATTTTGGATGCCCATTTCTTCAATGTTGCTAATTGTCCAGTCAATTGTTTTCCGTGGCAGGTTTACTTCCAATCCGAGCACGTTTTCAATCATCATCGAAATAGTTGTAAGCCCAACCGTCAGCACGTAATCTTTTCGCGGAAACCACGAATGCCTCTGCCAGCTCGCAGGCCCTTCGTGATACGGGTTGTATGCTTCCCAGAATGCGGCAGTTCCACTTTCCGCTTTTGCTTCGTCGCTCGGGAAAATCGTTTCAAGCACAAAATAAATGTGCCGCATTGCATACTCGCGGGCTGACTCGAAAAAGCCATACTTTTGCATACCTTTTATAACCATGTAATTAAGCTCAGGGAAAACACTGCCGCAGTAGCCGTTTCCCTTTTCGTTGAAAGAAGCGTCGCTCACCGCGAGGCTTGGAAATGGATGCTCCGTGCCAAAAACCTTTGGGTCGGCAAGTTGAGCGAGGAGCTTTTCAACTTTTGGCTTATTTGGAACTTCTGCCAGCAACGTCCAATACGACGACAAAGCCTTGGTCAAAAGCATACTTTCATTTTTGTCCAGGTCATAATAAAAACCCGTTTCCTCGTCCCACATTTTTTCGTTTATACGGGTTTTAATGCCAAAATACATCTTTTTATACTTAAACTCAATTTCCTTTTCATTTAAGATGTCGGCAATTTCTGCAAGGCACAATGTGTTCAAAGCAACGCAGGCGTTAAAGTCCGCAGGAAAAAAACATTCCTTGCGAGGCCCGTTTATATAATTCATCGCGGCAGCTGGTGCATGATACAAACCGTCTTTGCTGCGGCAAGTGTCGTTAAGCCACTGCATATAATTTTCCAGGATGGGCAGCACTTCTTTCAGGCGACGTTTGTTGGCAGTCATATTGTAAACGTTTAGCTCCGCCCACGCGAAAATTGGAATACCAATGCCCTCTGGGTTGTCCTTTGTAATTACAGCTGTATCGGTTTCCAGATTGTAGCGACTGCGAATCGCTCCAGTGATTTCCTGCTTCCTATAAAAGTAATCCAAATTGGTTTCAGCAATATAGTTTCGATTTGAGTAAACCAAAAAGAACGTGGAAAAAATCGAAGCGTATTGGTCTAAAAACTTGCCACCTTCTTCTGGATAGTAAAAGTATTTTTGATCCATGCCCTCTTCAACAGGCTGCCAATAATGCTCAATGTGCTTCCATGCACGCTCATAAATGTCGATAAAATCTTTGTCATAAAAATGGATTTGCGGGAAAATTCGTTTGTTCAAAGCTCGCCTCGTAACAGAATATTGACTGGCACCTCAAAATACATTTCCGAAATGCCCGTCTATAAATATAGTAAAAAAATCGTAAAAATTCAATATTTTTATCGGCAACTTGAAGCAAAATCTTTAAATAACCACCAAAAATGCCATTACCGAGCCTAAAAGTAAGGTTTTTCCTTGCAATACAGGCGTTTTTTCGAGAATATTTTTATTATTATTAAATTAAGAATATCTGTCTTGGAGAATCAAAAATATTTTTTGTATTCACTATAAATATAAAAAATATCCGTCGTCTGTTTCTTGCAAGTCGGTTTTTTTTCAATGCAAAAACTTAACCGCCATAACGCAAAAATACCGAAAAATAGTGAAATAATATCGGGAAATATTGGGAAATAACGGCAAAAGGGCTTGACAAAAGAGGGCGGGCGTGGTATGCTTAAGGCAAGGGGTGAAATATGAAAAAAAAGCTATTTGTTTTTGTGGTGCTGTCGATGGTGCTTGTAGCCTGTAAGCCTGCGGTAAAGGGCGGCGATACGAGCAATAGCGAAACACCGCTTGAGCTGACGGCTGCTAACCTCGCTGGCAAATGGGTGCTTGAGAGCGATAGCACGAAATGGTACGAGTTCAAGGAGGATAAAACATTCACGTCGAATACTGTTACAACTGCAAATAGCGGTACTTTTGAATTTGAAGATGGAAAATTACAACTTTATATGGTTTCCTTTGGTGTAAAAGGAAAGTATAGCAATAGAATGTCTATCACAATATACAAAAAGCATATTGTGATAGATAATAAAAAATATTTACGCTAGAAAATCAATTATTATTTTTACGCTTTCAAAGTTCCTTCCTGATACTTTGGGAATGCAGTTTATTCTGTCGGTGTCGCCAAACATTACGGAAAAAGCATTCTCCAGTGTTGTATTAAAAAATGTAGAATATGCTATCCCTTTAATGTTTAGAATATTTTTCGATGTTGTTGGCAAGGCTAAAATAATGCTATCAATGCCCACATTCGCCCTTTCCACGCATAGCCTGTAGATGTCCTTTACTGTGCCGTCGGCTAGTTTTATCGTCTCGCCTGTTTTGACGGCTTCGGCTTTGCTAAAGTCGTAAAACGCACCCGCTCCAGACGTCGTGCGGGCGTCTTCAAGTTTCTTTATCCTTTCGTCTTGTTTCTGTTGGCTTTCGTCAACTGCCGCCTTTGTGTAGTAGTCTACTAGTTTGCCATCGGTGTATTGGGTTGCTTCGGCTTTCGCTGTTTTGACGGCTTCGGCTTGGGCTGCTTCGGCTTTTGTTATCTTTTCCGTTAGCGTGTCCACTATGCCCGCGTCTCCATTCAACGCGTCGGCTATCTCTTTTAGCGTGTCGAGCGTTCCGTCCTGCACGGTTTTCAACCTCAAGTTTTGGGCAACGCCCAAAACTTATTGCCAAAAAAGTAAAAAGCTCTGGAACAGGATGGAGAACTTAAAATCCGCTTGTCGGATTTTAAGTTCTCCCGTGAGTTGCACTTTGGTGAATTAAAGGGTAATGTGCTAAGGATGTTAATTTTTAATTTTGCGTTGCAATTCCTCTTGATTTAAACTTCGTGAAGGATTAGAATAAAAGGCGTTATGGGTGCTTTAAATTTAGATGATGTTATCCGCAAGGTGCCGGATTTTCCAAAAGACGGAATACTTTTTTACGATATTACGAGTATATTTACCCAGCCAGATGCGTTTGCGTTTTGTGTTAACACAATGTATGATTTGTATTGTGGCAAACGCTTGGACGGAATTGCGGCGGTTGAGTCTCGTGGCTTTTTGTTTGCAGCTCCGCTTGCGGTGAAGTTGCATTTGCCTCTTTTGCTAATTCGTAAAAAAGGAAAGTTGCCTGGAAAAACGTATGCGTGCGAATACGCCCTTGAATATGGCTCGGCAACAATTGAAGCCCACCAGGCTGATATAAAACGCGGTGGTCAATATTTGGTAATTGATGATTTAATTGCAACTGGTGGAACATTAACTGCCTGTAAAAATATTTTAAATCAAGGCGGAGCCTCTGTTGCCGAATTTTGTGCAGTTATAGGCTTGTCTGAATTTCCATATCAAAAAGCATTGTCGCCTACTCCTGTTACAACGCTCATAACGTACTGATTTATTGTGATAGAATTTTTTAAACTAAAAAAATTACCGCAGGGGCAGCGGCTAAAAAAAACGGTGAAAATTTTTGAACAGCTTGAAAAAGCTTTGGTTTCAAATGCTGATGAGCCTTTGCTCGATGATTTTTATTTGAAGCTACTTTTTGAAACATTCGAAGCGGATTATGATGAAGCTTTAAAGGCTGCAGTTTCAAAATATTTTTCTGCGGAGCAAAAATGTGATAAAAGCTCTTTTGATAAGAAGCTGCACCTGATAAATACTGCAAGGCATTTTCTTTACAGTGTAACAGGTGTTGAACCGTCAGAATGGGACCTCATTATGCCAAATGCTGAGTTAGACTTGGCAAATGAAAAAGACATTGCGGACAATCGTCTGTTTTTTAACAATATGTTTGTGTATGCAGAGAATATTCGTTCGCCTTTTAATCTAGGTTCGATTTTCCGCACTGCCGATGCGTTCGGAGCTGCCAAAGTTTTTCTTTCGCCTGATTGTGTTTCCCCTGAAAGTGAACGTGCAAAACGGAGTGCGATGGGAGCTTTGCGTTATGTTCAGCACGAGCGTAAATCGCTTGAAAGCATTATGCAAACAATGCCGAAAAATTTTCCAGTCATTGCTTTGGAAACAGGTGGCACGGATATCAATTCGTTTAACTTTCCGATGCAAGGAATTGTTCTTATCGGCTCAGAAGAATTGGGGCTTTCACCTGAAGCACTTGCTTGCTGCTCATCACGTGTTACAATACCTATGCACGGAATCAAAGCTTCAATCAATGTTGGTGTTGCTTTTGGGATTTTTATGGAAAAGTGGGCTTCCGCGATTACAAATGCAAAATAACGCGTTACATCAAACCGCAAGTTTTGAAGCCTTGACAAAACAAACCTGAAGGAGTACACTGAAAGACATGAACGATAAGCCTCCGTCTACCGAGTTGGTGCAGATTATAGTATTGGTGCTGTTGCTAATTTTTTCAATGTTTTTTTCCGCTTCGGAAACTGCATTTTTAAGTGCAAACAAACTCCGCATGCGATACTTAAAGCAACGCAAAAACAAAAGAGCAATTCGTGTTACGGAAATATTAAAGAACAAACAAAGCTTTTTAACAACAGGGCTAATTGGTAACACGCTGGTGAATACTCTTATAGCCGTTGTTATAACCGCTATTGCTGTTTCGTCGTTTTCTGGAGAAGGTGCAGTCGGAATTGCAGTTGCAATTGCAACAGTGCTTGTTTTAATTTTCGGCGAAATTGTTCCTAAAACTGTTGCACTCGCATACCCCGATAAAATTGCGCTTGCTACGTCGTACGTGATAACGCTCCTCATAATTATCTTTAAACCGTTAGTGCTGTTTTTTAATTTGCTCACAAAGCCTTTTTTATTTTTGCTTGGAATAGACACGCAACAAAAAAATACCGACGTAACAGATGATGACTTAAAAACATTTTTTGAAGAAAGTGAAAAGTTGGGGCAACTTTCAAATTACGAGCGGAGCATGATGGAAAAAATTTTAAGTTACGCAGATATTCAAGCAAAAAATATTATGACTCCGCGTCCTGACATTCAGGCAATTCACATTACATCTGGCATCAAAGAAATTTTAACACTTGCAGAACAATCTCATTTTTCACGATTTCCTGTGTATGACAAAGATATCGATGACATTAAAGGAGTTTTTTATATCAAGGATTTTTTTATCTCGTCTGCTTTTGCAGATCATAAAGATGTACAATGTTTTGATGTTCACAAATATATGCGAAAACCTATTTTTGTTTTTGAGTCAACAGATTCGGATACGATGCAAAAATTTTTTCATAGCGAAGGACAAAATATGCTCGTTGTACTTGATGAATATGGAGGAACCGCCGGCGTAGTAACAATCGAAGATTTAACTGAGGAAGTTTTCGGCGACATTGAAGATGAATACGATATTGGTGCAAGCAATGACCAGTGCGTTAAAACGGCGGACGGCTTTATAGTTTCAGGCTCAATGCAAATATCGGTGTTTAACGAAAAGTTTCGCACAAGTTTTACCGACGCTCAGCATGAAACGATTGCAGGCATTGTGCTTGAAAAGTTTGGTGATATGCCCTTGATTGGTACAAAAATACAAATTGACGAATACACATTTGAGGTGCTGGAAACGACCAAGAAAAAAATCACACGCTTAAAAGTTACGGGAGCAAAAGCATAGTTTTATGGAATTTTTACTCGTAAGTTTCGCCGTTGTGTTGCTGATATTTTTAGCAGCTTTTTTTTCATGCACAGAAACAGCAATCACAGGCATCACAAAAACCGACACACGAAAATTATCGCCTGAAAAAAATAAGTCCACATTAAAGCTAATTGAGCGTCGAAGTAAAATTGTTTCGTCGGCGTTAGTTGGCACAAATTTAGTGAATAACATTGCAGCAAGTATTGTAACGGTGTTTACCATGAGTTACTTTTCTCACAAAAATGCAACAACAATTTCGACAGCTATCCTCACAGTCTTGATAATTTTCTTTGCAGAAATTTTACCGAAAAATCTTGCAACACATAAGCCTGTCGAAATCACACAAAAAGCAACGCCATTTTTAAAAGCAGCGTATTATATTTTTTTGCCTGTTACATTTTTGCTTGATATTCTTTCAAGCATTGTGTTAAAATGTTTATCGCTATTTAACAAAAAAGATACAACCGCAATTACAGATGAGCAGCTGCAAACGCTTGTTGACATGAGTGCTGAAGATGGAGCTTTGAATCTTGATGAGCAAAACTTACTCACGGGTGCAATCCATTTGCGCGATTTGAAATTACGCAATATTGTAACGCCTGTTTTTGAAATGCAATACATAAATGCAAATATAAAACTTTCGCAAGCAATTGAAAAATTTTGCACAACAAAATTTTCTCGTTTGCCAGTGTGTGCTGACGATGACACAAATTCAGTGCTAGGTATTCTGCATTACAAAGATATATTATTCAACAGTAATGAAAGCGTGCGTGTAACTGAGCTTATGCGTGAAGCTGTATTTGTGCCTGAAACGGCGGGAATGTTTCGCGTGATTGAAACTATGAAAACAAAACACACAAACATTATAATTGCGATTGACGAATACGGCAGAAACGCAGGACTTGCGACGATGGACGATATTATCACCGCCGTTTTTGGAACAGTCAAAGATGAGTATGACATCGGTGAAGAAAAGGAAATTATACGTCTAGGTGCTACACGCTTCCGAATAAAAGGCGATGCAAAACTCTACGATATTAACCGCGAACTTTCGATGCACACCGCCTGCGATATCAACTTGAAGTCCGAGTTTTATGATACAATTGCAGGTTTTATTTTGGAAACGGTTGAAGTGTTGCCGAACGAAGGGGAAGTTATCACAATTGAAAATATTGAGTTTACGATTGAAAAAATTGAAGATAGAAAAATAGAATCGATTTTAGTTAACACATCAAAATTAAAAAAAGATTAAAAAATATTTGACGAGGTTTTTATGGAAGCATTAACAAAAAATAATAATTGGAAAGGGCGACGAGGTCCTGTAGTTCTGGTGATTATGGACGGCGTCGGTTTCGGAAAGTATGTAGAAGGAGATGCAGTTGCAGATTCTAAAATGCAGTGCTTGCAGGACTTGTTGTTGACTCAACCGAACACACGCCTCAAAGCTCACGGAAAGGCGGTCGGTTTGCCAAGTGATTCAGATATGGGCAATAGCGAAGTAGGGCATAATGCAATGGGTTGTGGCAGAGTTTTCGAGCAGGGTGCAGCCCTTGTTTCTGAGGCAATTAAAAGCGGTAAACTTTTTGAAAATAAAACGTGGCTTGACCTCACGAAATTTTCAAATGCACACACTTCAACGCTTCATTTAATCGGACTTTTATCTGACGGCAATGTGCATTCTCATATTGACCACCTCAAAGCCATCATCGAACAAGCAGCTAAAAGCGGCATTAAAAAAATTTTCGTTCACGCACTTTTGGATGGACGCGATGTACCTGAAACTTCTGCTTTGGAATATATCGACGTTCTAGAAGCTTTTTTAGCAAAACAAAGTACAACTTACGGCTGCACATGCAAAATTGCATCAGGCGGAGGACGAATGTATATCACGATGGATAGATACGGTGCAAACTGGGAGATGGTAAAACGCGGTTGGTACACTCACGTTCTTGGTGAAGGAAGACAATTCTCAAGTGCAGCCGATGCAATTAAAACAATGCGTGCAGAAACGCCTGGAATTATTGACCAAGATTTACATGAGTTTGTTATCGCAGAAAATGGCTCACCAATCGGAACAATTCAAGATGGAGATGCTGTTATCTTTTTTAATTTTCGTGGCGACCGTGCATTAGAAATCACGGAATGTTTTGAGAAGGAAAAAGATTTTACACACTTTGAGCGTAAGCGTTTTCCGCATGTGTTTTACGCAGGCATGATGGAATATGACGGCGACTTAAAAATTCCGAAGCACTTTTTAGTATCGCCGCCTGAAATTACTCGCACGATGAGCGAATACCTTTGTGCAAGTGGCGTGAAACAGTACGCTATAAGCGAAACTCAAAAGTACGGGCATGTTACTTATTTTTTTAACGGCAACCGTTTGGAAAAATTTGACGAAAACTTGGAAACATATTGCGAAATAAAAAGCGACATCGTGCCTTTCGAACAACGTCCTTGGATGAAGTGTGCAGAAATTACCGATGCAGTCATTCGCGAAATTGAAAGCGGCAATTCGCAGTTTATCAGGCTTAATTTTCCAAACGGCGATATGGTCGGGCACACTGGAGTGTATCAAGCAGTCGTATGCTCGATGGAAGCAATGGATATTCAGCTGGGGCGTTTGGCACAAGCGGTAAAAAAAGCTGGAGGCATTATGCTTATTACCGCCGACCACGGAAATGCAGACGATATGTTTGAGCATGCAAAAGACGGCAGCGTGCAACTGGATGCAAACGGAAAGCCAAAAGCGAAAACTAGCCATTCGCTTAATCCCGTGCCGTTTATCGTGTACGACCCCGAATACAAAGGCGAATACAGCAAACAACTCAAAGCTGGCTTAGGAATTGCATCAATTGCAGCAACAGTTATCACAATGCTTGGACTTAAAGCACCATCCGATTACTGTGAAGCTATTGTTGAATTGAAAGCGTAACTTTGTTACCATTTTTTTGCTTCGCCTCAAATCATTTCTGGTATATTTGTATTTGTAAACGGCTTAAGTTTATCCACAGGGCTAATTAAAATCCTTGCAAGGATTTTAATTAGCCCATCATTTGCCTGTACAT
>CALAEM010000118.1 GCA_937890985.1 uncultured Treponema sp.
CTCACGCCGAGCATTGTGGGTTACATCATTGCATTGCGTATTTCGGCGTGAGTCCTTGGCGGGTGAGGCTCGAAGCGGAAAATTCAAGGGGGCTTTGGTTTTTGTTTTTTGCACTGACTTGCAACTTTACCGAAAATAAAGTATAGTGGTTTATGGCAAAAACTTTTGATGATAAAAAAATCATTTATTCAATGTATAAGGTGTCTCGGACACATGGCACAAAGCAAGTAATTAAAGACATAAGCCTGTCGTATTTTTATGGAGCGAAAATCGGTGTCGTCGGTTTGAATGGCTCAGGTAAATCCAGCTTGCTGAAAATTATGGCAGGCATTGACACGGATTATGCAGGCGAAATAACAAAGGCTGACGGATACTCAATCGGGTATTTGGAACAAGAGCCTTCGCTGCAAAGTGGCAAGACTGTCCGTGAGATTGTGTCGGAAGGTGTGCAGGACATTGTGAATCTGCTTGCGGAGTTTGACGCAATCAACGAGCAGTTCGCCGACCCCGATGTCGATATGGATAAACTTTTAGCGAAACAAGCAAGAATACAGGAAAAGCTGGATGCAGTCGATGCGTGGAATTTGGAAACGCGGCTTGACTTGGCAATGGAAGCTCTTCGCTGTCCGCCTGCTGACACAAAGGTTGACGTACTTTCTGGGGGCGAGCGTCGTCGTGTTGCTTTGTGCCGCCTGCTGTTGCAAAAGCCAGATATTTTGCTTTTGGACGAACCGACAAACCACTTGGATGCGGAAACTGTTGCGTGGCTAGAAAATCATTTGCACACTTATGAAGGAACAATTATCTGTGTAACACACGACCGATATTTTTTGGATAATGTCGCTTCGTGGATTTTAGAGCTTGACCGTGGTGAAGGTATTCCATGGAAGGGAAATTATTCAAGTTGGCTTGACCAAAAAGCAAAGCGTCTCGCTGAAGAAGAGAAAGGTGAAAGTGAGCGACAAAAGACTTTGAAGCAAGAATTGGAGTGGATTCACATGAGTCCGAAAGGTAGGCAAGCAAAAGGTAAAGCTCGAATCAATGATTATGAAAAGCTACTGGAAAAGAACACAAAAGAAAAACTAAAAAACACAACGCTTACAATTCCGCCAGGGCCGCGTTTGGGTAACACCGTTATCGAATTGAATGGTGTGTCAAAAGCATACGGTGCAAAAAAGCTTTTTGATAATCTTTCGTTTGCTGTTCCGCGAGGTGGAATTCTTGGCATCATCGGAGAAAATGGTGCAGGTAAAACAACTCTTTTCAAGATGATTGTCGGAGCTGCAGGAATTAAAACGCCTGAAGGTGAAACGCAAACGCCAACACTCGTGAAACCCGACAGTGGCGAAATTAAAATTGGTGAAAGCGTAAAACTTTGCTATGTCGACCAAATGCGCGAAAAGCTGGACGAAAACAAAACCGTTTGGGAGCAGCTTTCTGACGGGCTAGATTTGATTAAGCTTGGCGACGGTGAAGCAATGCGTGAAGTGAACTCGCGTGCGTATTGCTCGTGGTTTAATTTTTCTGGGCAGGATCAGTCGCGCAAAGTCGGCGTACTTTCTGGCGGTGAGCGCAATCGTCTCAACCTTGCCATGATGATAAAAGAGGGCGGCAACGTTCTCATGCTTGACGAACCGACAAACGACTTGGATGTGAATACTTTGCGAGCCTTGGAAAATGCACTTGAAGAATTTTCTGGTTCGTGCATTGTGATAAGTCACGACCGCTGGTTTTTGGATCGAGTTTGCACGCACATTTTAGCCTTTGAGGGCGACGGAGAAATTCTTTTCCACGAGGGAAACTGGTCTGACTTTTGCGACTGGAAAACTAACGTGCTTGGTAAAGACGCAAAAAAATCCGCCAAAAGCGTATACCGCAAGCTTGAATAAAACCTCACGCCTAAAATTTCCGCACCAAAAGTTATAGCTTACTACAACAAAAACTCAAGGTGCGGAATGCCCAAAACTGAATATCCAAAAATCTGAACGTGCAAAATGCACAAAACATTTTACGTTGTTGGTAATCCGTTTTTGTTAAAGTCCTGCATTTCTTTTTCAAACATTAAAATCATTTTTTGCAAGCAAGCTTTGTGTGAGAATTCTTTTCCGTACTCAGCATATTTGATTTCCTGCTTTTTTCTTTCTTCACTGTTATCCAACCAATAGTCAATTTTCTCTGCAAGATTATCGGCATCTCCTGCAATAAACAAGCTTCTGTCATCTAAAGCAAATTGCGGTGTTGCAGATTGGTCGCTGTTTGCAATTACTGGAACTAAGCCACAAGAAAAAGCTTCAATGCAGGATATTGCTTCAATTTCTGCATCTGCTGTATGCACATATAAATCCGAATATGAAATAATTTTGATTAATTCTTCTTGTGAGCAAAAAGTAAAAATAGGTTCGTTTTTTAGATTATGCGATAGCTTTTCATATTTGTTTTTTAGAGGTCCCTTGCCAGCAAAAATTAACTGTATGTCTTCTGCATATTTCGACTTTCCAGCCGCCTGAATTAAAATATCTTGTCTCTTTTCTTTTGATAATCTACCTATCATCAATATTACAAATTTATTTTCGAACTCTTTCGGTTTATCGGTCTTATGATATGTAAAACATTCTGCAACACCATTTGATATAACATGCATTTCGGCATTATACCCGTGTGCTTTTAACTGATTAGCAATAAAAACGCTGGGGCAGTGAATGTGCCGGAAGTATTTATAAAAGCTATCTTTCATGACGAGGTAAAAAAAATCGTTCACAAGTTTTGATTTACCCAGCCCAACTGAATAAGTAAGATTTTGTGGTTGCACATGAAATGCGGCAGTATGAGGTTTATTTAACTCTCGTGCTATTTTTAATCCCTTTATCGAAAGAAAAAATGGCATAACAAAGTGAACTAAATCAGCCCACTTTATTGCTTCCTATAAAATCATCTACTTGAGAAAACATCAGTTTTCGAAAGAGATAATTTTCGCCGTTTCGGAAGCAACGCTGAGAAACGGCATACAATCTGCGATGTTTTGAAAAGATAAATGTTCACCATGCTTTTCAAAACTCGACGTTAAAATGAGCGGCGACATTTTAGACGCTCATTTTAAACCTTGTTTTTTCGGAAACTTACTTTTCCTTGCAGTCAAACTTCGTCCACAATTTTTTTTTGCATTTGTAAACGGTAGAGCTTATCCACAGGCAACCGTTCGGTTGCCATCCTGTGCCACCTTGCGAAATAATGTTATTTCAAGTATTTCAGTGTGCCGTTTTTGTACATTTGCTCGAACACATTGCCTTTCCCGACAAAGTGCCCAGCTCCTGCAAACACAAACGTCTTTCCGCCATCATTCAAATACTTCTCGAATTGTTTTGCCCATGCAATATTTCGATTTAAGAACATTGTTTCGGTATGTGCCTTGTATGTTTTTTCGGAAACGCCTTCTGGAATCTCCGTTTCCATAATCATCTTACCCAACTCTTCTCGATTGTCGGCTAAATAAAGTGCCGTCAATTTTTGAAATTCGGAAACCGTTTTTTTAATGTCCTTGATTTCTTCAATAGTTCCGTGAAGCAACTCAATCTGTTCATCAAATGTTCCTTTTGACAAAAGCTCTATCTGTGAATCAATGCTTTCCAGTGCTTCAATTTTTCGGTTGCTGGCTCTTCCCATCAAGTATAAGTCGATGCCAGAATCCGCTTTAAGCCCAGTTTTCGCAATAATCCTCTCATTGACAGCCATAGTCAAAACCCACGGGTTGAACATAAAAAGAGACTTTCCTTGTTCGCCAAATTCTCGATTAATGACGTTAATTTCTTCAGGCGATAAAAATCCAGAAAGATTTTTACTTTTGTCAAGGTTCAGCGACTTGAGAATTTTCGCCTGCATTTTTGCAGTTAGCTCTTCCACATTCAATTTGCCGACTTCACTGACCAACACATCAGCCGAATCAAATGCTTTTAGCACCTGTTCCTCAAGCGGAAAAAATTTATCGTCGGCAACGTGAATTGTACCCAACACAAAAATCGAAGCGTCGCCTCTTTGTATTTCCCAAAACATCCGCTCTGGATGTTTAATCAAAATTGCAGGTGCGGTTTTTTGCTTGCTGACACAGCCAAACAACACCAAAACAAACAACACCGAAAAAATAACTTTTCGGATTTTATCTTGATAGTTTTTCATTAAAGACCTCGAGGTTCATTATGCAAAAAATAGAGCTGCGTGTCAACTTGTATTTGCTCTTGTTCAATTTTGCTTTTCTCGAGGTCTTTTTCCGCGTTAGCCTTGCTATAAGCTTTAAATATGGTAACGGATTTTAGCTATGAATTATTTTTTTAAAGAGATTAAGTTTTGAGTCTTTTTTTATGTTTTTGAATTTATATTTTGCCAATTTGATTTCGATAGTTTGCTTTGTCGCCTTGTATTTTTTTACATTCGATGTTATAATAAAGTCCAGAAATATGATGAGGAGATACGTATGATTTCAAACGAAAAAATCGGACAAGCATTGACGATTAAGCTGGATGCGACATTGCCACCTCCGCCGTCGTTCCAAAAAGGTATTAGGCGGGCACCTAGTCGTGGCTTTCATTTAACGAAAGCTCAAACTACGACGGCTTTGAAGAACGCCCTTCGCTATGTTCCGGAAAGTTTGCACGATAAACTTGCCGATGAGTTTTTGCAGGAGCTTTATACTTACGGGCGGATTTACGCCTATCGTTTCCGACCTGAGGGTGCGATTTATGGTAAACCGATTGATGAATACAAGGGAAAGTGCCTTGCAGGAAAAGCCTTTCAAGTCATGATAGACAACAACCTTGATTTTGACGTTGCACTGTATCCGTATGAACTTGTAACCTATGGCGAGACTGGGTCGGTTTGTCACAACTGGCTGCAATATCGCCTTATCAAAAAATACCTTGAGGAATTGACTGATGATTTGACGCTTGTTGTGGAGTCAGGTCATCCGCTCGGCTTGTTTCCTTCAAAGCCCGATGCCCCGCGTGTAATTATCACGAATGCGTTGATGATTGGTATGTTTAACAATTCTCGGGATTGGGAAATTGCCGAAGAAATGGGCGTGGCAAACTACGGTCAGATGACTGCTGGCGGTTGGATGTACATTGGACCGCAGGGCATCGTTCACGGAACGTTTAACACGATTTTAACTGCTGGACGCAAAGAGCTTGGTGTACCGAGCGATGGCGATTTACGCGGGAAGCTTTTTATCTCGTCGGGACTTGGCGGAATGAGCGGGGCTCAACCGAAAGCCTGCGAAATAGCAAACGCTGTCGGTGTTTTTGCAGAAGTTGACAAGTCCAGAATCAATACTCGATTGGAGCAAGGTTGGGTTCACGAAATGTCTGATAACCTTGACGCAATTTTCAAAACCGTGGATGAACACATCAAAAGTAAAAAAGCAATTTCGATTGCGTATCACGGAAATATTGTTGACCTTTTGCAATATTGCGTTGATAAAAATATCCATATTGACTTGCTTTCAGACCAGACTTCATGTCATGCTCCATATGAGGGCGGGTATTGTCCTGAAAAGATGACCTTTGAAGAGCGAACGAAAATGCTTGCAGAGAACCGCGACGAATTTTGCCGACGTGTCGATGAAACTTTGCGACACCATTTCGACTTGATTAAAACGCTTTCGAAGCGAGGCACTTACTTTTTCGATTATGGAAACTCGTTTTTGAAAGCTGTATTTGATGCTGGTGCAAAAGATGTTTCAAAAAACGGAATTGACGAAAAAGATGGATTTATTTTCCCGTCGTACGTTGAAGATTTGATGGGACCAGAGCTATTCGATTATGGATACGGGCCGTTCCGCTGGGTATGTTTGTCGGGCAAGAGCGAAGATTTGGACAAAACGGATGCAGCTGCGATGAGCTGTATCAATCCAGAACGACGTGGTCAAGACAGAGATAATTATCTTTGGGTGCGTGATGCCAAAAAGAATAAACTCGTTGTCGGAACGCAAGCACGCATTTTGTACCAAGATGCGGAAGGCAGGCGTGACATTGCGTTGAAGTTCAATGAAATGGTACGCAAGGGTGAAATTGGTCCTGTAATGATGGGACGCGACCATCACGACGTGAGCGGTACGGATTCTCCTTTCCGTGAAACTGCAAACATCAAGGACGGTAGCAATGTTATGGCTGATATGGCAGTGCAGTGCTATGCAGGTAATGCAGCCCGCGGTATGAGTTTAGTTGCATTGCATAACGGCGGTGGTGTTGGCATCGGAAAGTCCGTCAACGGTGGGTTTGGTTTGTTGCTAGACGGAAGTGAGCGGGTTGACGAGATTATCAAATCGGCTATTATGTGGGACGTTATGGGCGGTGTTGCTCGACGAAGCTGGGCTCGCAACGAGCACTCAATCGAAACGAGTATCGACTACAACAAAAAATACAACGGACATATTACGCTTCCGTATATTGCCGATGAGAAAAAGCTACAATCCCTCGTCGAAAAAACTTGGGAATCACGACACAAGTAAAATCAGGCAATTTTTGCTTTACGCCCGCGTGCTATTTTGCAGGCGGACGTAGTGTAATGTTTTGATATGTGCAGGTTGTCCGCTTTTGCGACAACCTGCTTGATTCTGGGCTTGTCCGCTTACAGGTTACTCTTGTGCGTAAAAGCCCATCTTCGCCGTTTACAAATACTAAAAAAATAGCATCCACGTCGGAAATGTCAGGAATGATAACGATAGTCGCGATTGGAGAAAGTTCGATGACTTTCAAGAATGGCAGTGCAGTTTGGAAACGCAAAGTTAGCTTTTGTTTTGCGGTGAGGTTGCATCTACATCCCAATTTTTTACCATCGTTTTAAACTCATTCAACATCAACAAAATACGGGGCTTTGCTTCGGCAGAGTAATGCTTCGCTTCGCGTTCGAGCTTTTGCAAAAAAGGCAACAGCGGTTTTAGCTTTTCAAGTGGAACCTTTGAAGGCACGTATTCCAAAAGAATGCTTCCAGTAACGTGATTGTACTCGACATTGCGAACCGCCTGCGAAGTTTTCAGTATTGCAATCGCCGTATTGGTGATTTCCAAATCTTTGAAAATTTCAGCTCGCAGGCGGATTCTGCCTGGAAAAAAACTTGTTATCATTGTGCATCTGTCTCCAAAACTTTTTGCATTGCCTGAATACTAATTGCGACAGTCAGCGAATTGTGAAACACAGCTGCGAGGGCTGGTTGGATAAGCCCGAAAATTCCTGCAAACAGCAAAAGCGAATTGCTCCCGATGATAAAGCGATTATTGGAGTTGATTTTTCGCAGCACGCCTTGACCGAGCTTCCGCACTTGCACCAAGCTCGAAAGTCCGTCGCCCGAAAGAACAATGTCGGCAGTGTCGCCAGCAATTGATGAGCAGTTATCCATCGCAATTCCGACACTTGCTGCCGAAAGAGCAGGTGCGTCATTTATACCGTCGCCTATCATAATCACGCTTTTGCCGCTATCAATTTCGTCTTGGACAAATTTCACTTTGTCTTCGGGAAGAGCTTGCGAGCGGTATTCGGTTATCCCGACATCTGAAGCGATTTTTGCCGCTGCTTGTTCGGAGTCGCCTGTAATCATAACGAAACGTCGAATCCCAGTTTGCTTCAACGCCGCAATCGCTGCTGCCGCATTTTCACGAACTGGGTCACCAATTGCGATTATGCCAGCAAGTTTACCGTCAACAGCCAAGTACAAAAGTGAACAACCCGATTCGGTGGCTTTTTTTTGCAAGGTTTTCGCTTTTTGCGACAACGGAATATGCTCATCGTCAAAAATAAAGTGAGCACTTCCAATGCATAATCTTTTTTCATCTAAGTGCGAAACAATTCCGTGAGCGACAATGTATTCAACTTTTGCGTGGTCTTCTGGATGAATGAGTCCTTTTTCATTGGCGGCTGCAACAACGGCTCGTCCCAGAGGATGCGGGAAATGCTCTTCAAGGCAAGCCGCAAGTTTAAGCACTTCATCCGCGGTGAATGAGCCAATTGGATACACTTCTTCGACAACAGGATTTGCATAGGTGAGCGTGCCTGTTTTGTCGAACACAACTGTGTCAGCAATAGCGGCTTCCTCTAAAAATTTGCCACCTTTTACCGAGATTCCCAACTCGGCGGCTTCTTTCATTGCGGAAAGCATAGCAATCGGAGCGGCAAGCTTCATCGCACAAGAATAATCGACCATCAACGTCGAAATTGTTTTTGAAATATCGCGAGTAAACAAAAAGGTTAAACCAGTCAGTAAAAAGTTAAACGGCACGATTTTTTCAGCAAGCTGCTCAGAACGTTTTTGTGCCGAAGCCTTCAAAATATTAGAGCGGTCAATCATCGCGATAATATTGTTGACTTTTGTTTTTGTTCCCGTTGAACGAACCCGAATGTATAATTCACCCTCGACGAGGATAGTTCCAGCAAATACACTTTGTCCAGGAGCTTTTTCAACTGGGAGCGATTCACCTGTGATACTTGCTTGGTTAACCATACCTTCGCCTTGCTCAACCTCGCCGTCGGCAGGTATTTGACTGCCTTGCCTCACCACAATTAAATCGTCTTTTTTAAGTGCAGACGCAGGAACGCTTTTTTCTTCGCTGCCCGCAATTCCGCCTTCGAGGAGATGAACTGGCTCGTTTGAGATAAGTAGCGTTTGGGCTAAATTCTCGTAAGACTGCCTTTTTGTCAGCTCTTCAATTTCTTCGCCCATAGTTAAAAGCGTGGAAATTGAACGTGCGGTTGAAGTTTTTCCGTCCAAAACCGCAGCCGTTAAAGCGACTGCATCCAGTAAATCTGTGCTAAAAAAATTGCCCGAGAAGCATTGCTCGACAGCTTTTCCGATACGTGGCAAAATGCTTTTACAAAGGAGCAAATTCTTGATTGGTAGAGGCAAAAGTGCACGGACTGCAACGTTAATCAGGGTACCGACCAGCACGTCGAAAATGCTTTCGGTAATTGGTATGTCAGCGACTGCTTCCAATAAACTTTTATCATTTAAGTACTCATCCGACAAAACACGAAACAAAGCGAGAACTTCTTTTTCGGAAATTTTATCGTGATGATAATGCACCAAAAATGAAGCGGTTTTTGTGTTTACCTGAATGTCGGAAATACCGTCTTGGACGGCAATTAAAGTTTGGGCGAGAACCGCCTGCCTGACTGAAACTTCTGTACGTTGATAATGCAGCCGTAATCTACCAGGCAGGGAATGTTTGACTGTAACTTTCATCCTGTTACATTACTCGTTGGCTTTGGCTGTGTTATATTCAGCTTCCGCGATAATATCCTGAGCATCTTCTTTGACGGATTCGGCAAAAGCAACTGCGTCTTTTTTCAACTGCATGCCTTTTCCGATAACAGCAGCACAAGCCTTGCGAAATGCTGGCTTACGTATAATTACAGCCGCAGTAATGCCTACTGCGACACCAACACCAAAAGCAACCCACTTATTTGAAAACATAGTATCACTCCTATAAAATATGATTTGCCAGTATAATGAATTGTTGTAAAAAATGCAAGTGATTTTTAAAATATTTCCAAAACTCTTTTCAATACTGAATTTTTGCCTACATATTTTCTCCCGTAAAAATCCATAATCGCTCCCATTCACCGAATATGCAGCCGATGTGGTGCCTTAAAATCCTTATAGGATTTTAAGGCACCTAGCATGTATCAAAGGCTTTCTAGGAATACGCTAAAAGCTCATTTTCGCCAGAGACGCAGGTCAATTCAAAATACCAATATTTTAATTATTGTAATGACCTGCGACATTGATAAACCGTCATCACGTTGACGCAATCTTCGCAATTTTGCTGACGCGAACATCGGGAGGCTTATAACTGGCGACTTCGCTTCCGAAACTATGAGGGTTTTGTGTAATTTATAGAATAAACATTTGTTATCCAGTTAGTGCCTTTGTGTACGAGGGCGTATCTAAAAACTCAGTTCGATTTTAGAATATGCTCAATATCGAAAACGTAATTTGCGTCTCGATACAAGTGGCGGGTTTTGCAATAAAACTCGTCTATAAAAATGTTGCTGACAACCTTGTGCTTTTGTATGGCGTTTCGGCAGCTGTGTGAGGCTTTTATGAAAAAATGTATTTTTTTGATTGTTGCTGTTTTTTTTGCTTTCAGCGTTACTGCACAAGTTCCTATGGCAAAAACTTCATCCGAAGATTTGGAATTGGCGATATTTACGCAGTATTTGGGTAAGCATGCGTCTTCGCAGGCAGTTAGCCGTGCGGACTTTTTTTCTTCGATACGGGTTGAAACAATTTCAACGTTTGACAAAGTACGTGCTGGTGCAGCATTTAAAAGCTCTGCACGTGCAAAGTTTTCGATGCTAAATGGCGAAACAAAAACACCGCTTGCTGAAAAAGAAATTATCGTGCGTTACCCTGAACAAACTGACACAGGCGTTGTGCTAAAGTATACAAATATAAAAACCGATGCGACAGGTCTTGCACAGTTTTCGTTGCCTGTGTTTCAAAAACCTATTTTGTCCGAAGTAACTTTTGCGTTAAAGCTCTTTCCCGCTGAAACGGAAACTCAGCAAAGTGAGCCGCTTGAGTTTCAAAAACTCGCTGCGGAAGAGCTGGAAAAAATTTCAGCGTCGTTTCCATGCAAAGTTGGAAGTGCAAAACGCACTGGCTTGAAACTCACAATTGATATTGCGGACTTCGACGAAAAAGGCAACGTGTTCGGTCGCAACATGGTTGGAACGGCTTTGCTTGGTGAATTAATGCGACGCGGCTATTTGTGGCCAGGCAACTATGATTCTGCAATCATACGAAATGCTAACCGCCCGATGGAGCAAGTTGTGGAAGTTGCTGCCAAAGATTTTGCGGGAAACGTCAAGGATTTTATTTTCGGACGAGCGAAAATCATCAAAAAGGAAAAAGTGAACGATTCGTGGGAAGCTGTTTGCGAGCTCCAAGCACAAATTTGGGATATGAAAACGAAAACTTGCGTGAAAGAAATTACTTGTCAGGCGACGGCAACTGCAAAAACAAGCTCAGATGCCGTGTTCCAAGCCCGCACTAAACTTGGACAGGAAGTTCTTGCCGATTTACTGGAATTCGGCTTTGAGTTCCAATAAGTTTTGTTAAATTTCTGGTTCAAAGCAATTCGCAACTGCTTTCAAAAAAAGACTTTCGAAATCCGAAGGTCTTTTTTTGTCGGTGATTACGATTCGAGCCTACACCGCTGTCCGTGGCGGAAATGAGCTTTTTGCGTATTCGTAAAATGCATTTGAACATGATGGCAACCGAAGGTTGCCCGTGAGTTGCACATTCGGTTAATGAGGATAAAATTATCTATTTATCGTTGGTGAATGTTGAACCTATTGAAACTTTTTGGGAAATTAAGCATAATGTGTAATAAGACTTTTTACCGAACTTTTTGGAGGATTTATGGCAAAAGTAAGTATTAAGGGAACAAGTTATGTGCTTGTTCACGCACCGAATTTATTGATTCATAACGGTTCAAATCAGACGGGAGCACGGCTTGTTGCAGATTTGAAAAACTCGGAAGATCCGAATACGCAGTTTTTGAATGCAATTCCAAAGCATTTGCGTTCGTATGATGATGCGGTTAATTATCCGCCGAACCAAGTATATATTGGTAACTTAGAACCAGAAGATTTGGAAAAGATTCCAGAGCCTTGGTACGCAAACCAGAAAAAGGCAAATGCAGTCGGGCCGTTCGGCGAAATCATCGGTGAAAAGGAATTTTACATTTTGATGAAGCATGCCGACGTTTTCGATTTGGTTATGTTAACCAAAGACTTTATCGCTCACGCGGACGCTTTAATCAAGGCTCACCCGATTATGCAAGAGCATGATATTAAGCTTGGGGCAGGTTTTGACGACGCTGACATAAAGAAATTGGTTGATGCTCATCAGGCTGAGGGTTTGTATGACGGCGATAAACTTGTCGGTTGTGTCAAGCAAGCTCACGCGACAGACGAAAACTTAAGTGCTCATACAATGTTGGAAAACCTTGCAACAAAGGCTTCTGGTATTTTGGCAGCTTGGCACATTGCTAAACAAGACGGTATCGATATGTCAAGTATCGACTATATTATGGAATGTTCTGAAGAAGCAGCTGGCGATGTGAACCAGCGAGGTGGCGGCAACATTGCAAAAGCGGTTGGTGAAAAATCTGGTTGTGTAAACGCTTCAGGTTCTGACGTTCGAGGTTTTTGTGCTGCTCCTGTTCACGCGATTATTCACGCGGCTGGTCTTGTCGCTTCGGGAATTTTTGAAAACGTGCTTGTTGTGTCGGGCGGTTCAGTGCCGAAACTTGGTATGAACTCAAAAGACCACGTGAAAAAAGACCTCCCGATTCTGGAAGACGTTATCGGCGGTTTTGCTGTCGTTATCGGAAAGAATGACGGAAAAAATCCTGTTATCAATACTGACGTTATCGGAAAGCACTCAATTTCTTCTGGTTCGTCACCGCAGGCAGTTATGTCCGTTTTGGTGTATGACCCGCTCAATGCAAACGGTATGAAAATCACCGACATTGAAAAGTACTCACCCGAATTGCAGAACAAAGAAATCACGATGCCCGCAGGTGCTGGAAACGTCCCAGAAGCAAACGTAAAAATGGTTGCTGCATTGGCAGTTATGAAAGGACAGCTTGACAAAGCAAAGATTGCTGACTTTGTTAAAGAGCGCGGAGTTGTCGGTTTTGCTCCGACACAAGGACACATTCCTTCAGGCATTCCGTTCTTGGGTCATGCACGAAAAGCTATGTTAGCTGGCAAGATGAAAAACACGATGGTTATCGGAAAGGGAAGTTTGTTCCTCGGACGTTTGACTAACCTGTTTGACGGTTTGAGCTTCGTGCTTCAGGCGAATGACGGCAAAGTTGAATCGTCTTCAAGTGGCGATGATTCTGCCATCAAAAAAGTCGTTGCCGATGCAATGCGTAACTTGGCAAACAGCATTTTAGAAAATAAATAAGAGGTGAAATTATGAGTAACGAAAAAGAAAAAGTCGCTGCCATTTTTTCAAGCCTTGCGGATGCATTGGAAACGGGTTCGTTTGGTGAAAAGTTTAGCATCGGTTTAACAATTCCGGGAAGCGAACACGGTGAAGCTGAGTTGGTCAAGGCTGCTAAACTCGCCCGTGAAGCAAACAGCGACCTTGACATTGTGCTAATCGGTGGTGAAAAAGTTGACGGCTTCAAACAATACCCTGGCAAAACTCTCGAAGAAGCCCACAAACAAATGGAAGAACTCTTTGCCAAAGGCACAATTCAGGCTGCGGTAACGATGCACTACAACTTCCCGATGGGTGTCGCTACGGTTGGTAAGGTTATCACGCCGGGACGTGGACGCGAGATGATTCTTGCGACTACAACGGGAACCGCTGACGCGAACCGCTACAAGGCGATGCTGCTCAACGTTATTTCGGGTATTGCAACGGCGAAAGCCAACGGAATTGAAAACCCGACGGTTGGACTTCTCAACATCGACGGAATTGCCTTGATTGAAAAGGCTTTGAATAAGATGGCAGAACGTGGCTACAAAGTCCACTTCACAGAGTCGCAGCGTGCAGACGGTGGCGTCCGAATGCGCGGTAACGACTTGTTGGAAGGAACTCCAGACGTTATGGTTTGCGATACGCTAACTGGAAATCTCTTGGTGAAGCTCTTTTCATCATTCCTAACTGGAGGAAGCTACGAAGCAAGCGGATTCGGGTACGGGCCTTGCGTTGGCACAGGCTATGACTACACTGTCGGAATTGTATCGCGAGCATCAGGTGCACCAGTGATTGCAAATGCATTAAAATTTGTTGCAAAGTCAGCACGCGGAAAGCTCACGGCAGTATACGCGAACGAGTTAAAACTGGCACGAAAAGCCGGCTTGGACGAATTGCTCGAAGGTATGCCTGGCGGAAAACCGACTGAAACGAAATCCGCTGACGTTCCGGTGCCGCCCAAAAAGCCTGTATCCGCAGGTATCCCAGGCATCGATGTTATCGAAATTGAAGATGCATGCAAGGAATTATGGAAGGCAGGCATTTACGCAGAAAGCGGAATGGGTTGCACTGGCCCTGTCGTTATGGTAAGCGACGGCGACCACAAAAAGAGTGTCGAAATCCTCAGAGCTGCAAACTTTATCTAATGCAAAAGGGTCTCCGAACTTATGTGTTGGAGACCCTTTTTTAATTCCGATTATATGCAGCTCAAAATTGTAGCTGCATCCGTCGTGTGGCTTTATTATAGCTTTATTGCAAAATCAACAGTAAAACCTGGTTGAGTTTTTGAGCCAGCTGCCTTTGTTTTGAAGCTAAGTGAAGCGGCGGTGTTTAGCTCGAAAAACCCTGCGTCAACTCCAACGCCGAATGACGGTGAAAGCTCTCTTAAACCAAGTCGTATGTAGTACGCTTTATTAAATTCAAACTCCATTCCAAAACTTATGTTATATAAAATTGAGCGTTTGTTTCTCAACGGCGATAAGAAGTCGCAATAATCGAACCAAAAAATATAACGCGTGAATGTCGAGTAATTTTCAGGCAGCTTCGGTTGAATCGAAAAACCTGCATTCATTACTGGAATCGGACTTCGATATTTTGTGCCACCAGATGAACTAGACGCTTTGAACGCGGCAGCATTTGCGTACATCGTGGAAAAAGTCGCCGTGTATGCATCTTGCACGGTAAAGCCGAATTTCACAAAATCTGCGTAGTTGTACAAAAATCCGACATCAAGCCCTATTGCACACGTCAGCATAACTGGATTGGCGTCTGAAAGCGAACTAAATAAATTTGAATATGGTGCAGGCGTACCCGACCAAGTTGCATCTCGTTCAACAGAAAATCCTTGAAAGTAGCCTTTCATCTGAATGCCCAACGATATGGAATGATTTCCATTGTCAAAAACTTTTGCACCATAGCCGCCAGTTAAAAAAAGTTCTTCTCCAAATATTAAATCATATTTATTGTTTGCTTTATCTATATTTCTTTCAAGCCGCGTCGTATTAAAAATCCCGAAAGCAAAGTTTGTATTCGTTAAACCGAACGCAATCGGTCCCACCAAGCTCATCTCGGTTAAAAGCGAGGACGCATTTTCGCGAGCCCTTCCATTGAACGCAAGTGCCGATATGCTCCATTTTTTTTGCAGCGATGAAAAAAGAGCTGGATTGGTAAAAAGCGTCAACAAATCGGCATCCTGCGTCGTGTACGGGCCACCACTCGCATTTAATTTAGCAAGATTGAATTTTGGCACTTGCAGCGGAGCAAGCGTAAGAGTTTGAGCAAAGCTACAAAAGCTCATCGTTAACAAAAATATAAAAAACTTCAGTTTCATATCAACCCCGATATAATGTTATAAATGATAGTATCAAATTTCACGAAAAATTTTTAGAGGTTCGGCATCGTTATTAAATCGCTCAGCAAAGTTCGCAGAACTGACCAGCAATTTTTACGCAAACGTCATCCCCGCTCTTTAGATTTTCGGCAGATTTGACGTATTTTAAAGGCAATAATAAATAGTTTTCCGTCAATATTTTTTTCTCCGTGCCAAATTGCTCGACTATGCCAGTAACAATTCTGCCATTTACGCTTTCCAGATAGGCTGCATAGTTTGCGTTGGAAAGTTCATTCAAAACGCTCACTCGCTCCGTTGCAATTCGCTCAGGAACTTTCGGCTTAAAATCGTACGCTGGTGTTTCAGGGCGAGGTGAAAACGGAAAACTGTGAATGTGGGCAAACGCAATTTGTCTGCAAAGTTCAACCGTTAGTGCAAAGTCGTCCGCGGTTTCGGTTGGAAAACCCGCGATAATATCCGCCCCCAAAAAAGGTGCATCTTTCACAGCTCGCAAGTTTTCACACGCCGCATAAATTTTACCAATATCCGCTGGGCGTTTCATCAACTTCAAAATCCTCTCGCTACCTGATTGCACTGACAAATGAAAATACGGACACACACGTTCAGATTTTACCGCTTCCAAAAATTCCGCATCAATTGCTTCGGGATAAAAACTTGAAATGCGAAATTTCACTTTTTGGGTATTTTTCACCAAAGCTTGGAGGAGTTGCGGAAAATTTACGCCGTCCGAATTATATTGTGCAAGATTCACTCCAGTAAGTACGATTTCATTTTTGCCAGCGGCTTCGATGCGGACGGCTCGCTCAATCGCTTCTTCAAGGCTCAAAGAAACCGACTTTCCACGTGCCAGATGAATACGACAAAACGTGCACGAGGAATTGCAGCCGTCCTGCACTTTCAGCGATGCCCGCGAATGAAATGCAAAATTGCTTGTGGTGAGGTCAAATGCAAATTCAGGTTTTTCAACTGTTTGAAATTTTTTGTCGGAAGCTTTCTGTAAATTTTGCATCGATGATTTTTGCTGCAAAACTTCAGTCTTAAAACTTGAAAATACTTCAGCTAAAAATTGTGTAAAGCTGACATCGTGCCGTGCCTCTGCCCCGATTAATTTTTCTGCAAAATATTTCGGAAATTGCGACAAAGCTCCCTTTTGCATTCCCGGAAAGGTTTTGACCGTTGGTGCAATCGCTTCAATTTTTAAACTATCCAACTGTGCGTAACATCCAGTTACCAAGATAAGTGCGTTTGGAAAATCTTTTACGCAAGAGCGAATAACATGGCGGCATTTTTGTTCCGCCTTGCTCGTTACCGTGCAAGTATTCACAAATACCAAGCAAACATCTTCGGTGTTTTTTGTCGTGTCGAAAATTGAAAAACCGCTTTTCAAGAAAGCATCGGCAAGGGCTTCCGTTTCGTTTTGATTTAATCGGCAGCCCAAGTTCTCAAAGTGAACAAGGTGCATTACATCCTGCTTAATACGCGTTTGCGTCCGTTTTGAGCATCGACTAAATTTTTGTCTAATTCCAAAGCCTGCTCGTACGCCTGCAAAGCATAAGTCGTTTCATTTAACTGTTCGCGAGCATATCCGAGCCGCGTCCACCAAAGTGCATTGTTCGGGCTAAAACGGACTGCCGTCGAAAAAGCTATATCCGCATGGGCAAATTTTTTCAAGCGGACGTATATCTCACCCAAGAAATTATACACAACCGCAAGCTTATTTCCCATCGGCGCATACACAACATAGGTTTCAAAACTTTTTATCGCTTCAGCATTTTTACCAAGATAAAAATAAGCTTCACCTTCCGTTTCCAAAATACGCGGATCATATTGGGAAATTGTTTTTGAACGTTCACACCAAAGCAAAGTTTCATCGTATTGCTTGTCGCCGAGCAACGCCCACGTCAAAACAACATAGCTATCCAGATTGTTTGCATTGACTTTAATTTCGTTTAAACACACTTCGATGGCACTTTTGTATTGACCAGTTTGATACATTTTCAGTGCGTCCGGTTTTGTCTGCGAAAAAACAAATCCTGCAAAAAATATCGCAAATGCTATAAAGATAATTTTCTTATCGGGCGTATTCATCGATGTATTTTCCCTTCGGTATTTATTTAATGTGACGACGGCTCTATTGTTGCATTGTGCAACTTCCAGAAAAAAAGCACCCAGGTTCAAGCACAACTTCAGGCGAAGTTATGTCTCCTGTAAGTCGCCCAGAAGCATAAACGTTGACGCTTGTTTTCGCAGTTATGTTACCGACAACTTCGCCCTTTACGATTACGCGGTCGGCAAAAATCGCCGCATGTACTACGGCACTTTCTTCTATCGTCAAGTCGCTGCCAGATTCAAGCTTTCCCGACACCTTGCCTTTTATCATCAGCGGGCGTGCAAACTTTATCTCGCCAGTAAAATTAATATCCGTTGCTAAAACCGTTTCATAATCGTCTTCATCCAAATCGGCTAAGTTATATTTTTCGTTGCTACTCATCGGTGCATTATGCCTAATTTCACCCCGAAAGTCAAGTAGCACAACTACTGCTCACTTAGCTTCATTAACCGAAAGTGCAACTCACAGGACAACCGTTTCAGCGTACATCATTGTACGCTGTTAAACTCGAGTTTGTACGCTAACTGTGCAAGATGCACAGTTAGCGTACAAACATCGTAGGGCTGACAAGGAAGTCAGCTGTGAAAAGCACTAGCGAGTTTTTGCAAGACAACGACGAGTTTCACAAAAATCACATTTTTGTGAAACTCGTAAGGTAATTGGCAACAAGGATGTTGCCAATTACCGAGCTTTTGGGTTTCTGGTTTGAGCTTTAAACAAAAATGTGTTCCGTCTCAGAGAGCTCAAAACTATAAAGCAATTTAGCTTAGGTGTATTGCGATTAAAATTTACAAACTGGTTTTGGCGACAAAAGACTTCAACGCAACATCAGTACGAAACCTTCCACAAAAAAAGCCCCTGTGCTGGAGCGGTGAAGCCTGCTTTTTTTCTGTCGCAAGCGTGCAGAATTTCTGCGAATTCGCGCTCGGTGCCACCTTTTTTTTCCAGCTCAATCATCGTGCCAACAAGCGAGCGAACCATTCGCCACAAAAATGCGTTCGCGGTGATTTCAAAAACAAGCATTTCATTTTGCATAAAAAAAAAGGCTTTTTCGACGTAGCGACTTTTTCGCAAACTCATATCGCCGCTTGCTGCAAACGTCGTGAAGTCTATTTCGCCTTGCAGAATTTGCGCCATTTTGTTGAGTGTCAAAAGGTGTGGCATGTATCGGATGTTCCACGTGTAGCGAGTGAGGTGTGCGAGGGTAAATTCCTGCGTGTTGCAAAAATACCGGTAGGTTCGAGATTTCGAGCTGAAGCGGGCGTTAAAGTTCAGAGCAACTTTTTCGGCGTTGACAATGCGGACATCTTTCGGCAGCATTGAGTTAAGTGCCTGAATATAGTTTTCTGCTTCCATATTTTTGATAGTACTGATAAAGTTTGCAATTTGCCCCGCGGCGTGAACGCCTGAGTCTGTTCGCCCAGAACCTACGAGTTCAGTTTTCCGTTTGAGCAGTTTTTGCAACGCCGCTTCGATTTCGCCTTGCACCGTTCGGTAAGTTTCATTTCCAGCCTTGGTTTGTTTTTGCCAGCCACAAAAATCTGTACCATCATACGAAATCGTTAAAAGTATATTCTGCAAACTGTGTTGTGTATCCACGATAAAACCCTACGCTGCCGACCTTTCACAAATGCTTTTCTAAACCTTTTATCTGCAAAAAACTTAATCGTCAGTTTGAAGTTCCGCTTTTAGATTGTCGTACAATGCACGAGCAAGGTCTAAAAGCGGGCCGGGTTTTTCTTTTGAAGTTTTGCCCAAACCGAACATTTTTGCGAGAGTGCTTTTTTGCCGCTCCAACTCTTTTGCACGTCTTTCAGGGTCATCCCGATATCCGTACTTATACAGCAAAAGGGCTTGAAGATAAAGCACACCGTCATAGCCGTAGTTTTTGTCTGTGTCGGGTCCCAAGTTTTTCGCACTCGACATAATTTCACGTCCCTTTTGCTCGTTAAAAAGAGCCTTTCGGTAAAGGAACATCGCCTTTTCATAAAACAAATCCGAAATATATTTGAAGTTTTCGCCTGGTTTTTTTTCGTCGAGCGTTTTAAAAAGCCATGCAGCACGCAAAGAGCAAATAGCCTGCTTCACTGTCGGCGAAAACTTTTTGTCAAAAACCGAATAACACATAATCGCAAGGTAATACGAAGCCGCTCCCTCACAAATCGTTCTTGCATCGGAAAAATCCAGTTTAGAAAAAAGCTTGTGCATGGACGAGTATCGGTTCTGAGTGCTTTCAAACAGCTTCGCGATAACAGCAGAACTCGGCAGGCGAAAGTCGCCTGGAAAACTCGCGTAGTAACATTTCGGACACACCACTACCTGATACAGAAGCGGAATCACCTCGCCGTACTTCACCGAAGGCGTATAAGTTCGGTGAAGCTCATCGGTTAAATCCGCCGCAATAAGCCGCCCGCCACCCTGGTGCAATTCTTCCTTTTTAAATTTCGTCTTGCAAACGGGACACTCAAACTGCTCCTTCGCATAATAAGTCAAATTCCCTGCTTTACTTTCATCTTCTTTTTTGTGATGCAACATATCGCAATTTTAACGCAAAACACTTAAATTTTCAAGAGTGCATTTTTCAGCTTCATGCGAATCTTTTTCTGTTTTGGTATTTGTAAACGGTAAAGCTTATCCACGTGCTCATCTTGTGGCGGTTTCTCCGCCACAAGATGAGCTTCTTTTATCAAAAGCTCAATACGCTCCGCTTGTTGTTCCAGTCGCACAAATTACCGCAAGCATGCGAGTAAACTTGCCGCCCGAATTTTCGCGGCAATTTGAGCCAAAAACAAAACCTTGCTGCCTAGTTTCAACACTCCCAGCAAAAGATTTTGTGCAGCAAGTGCATAAACCCGTGTCAGCAATATTTTCTGGCGGAACGCCTTTCCCAACAAGCAGTGTACGGTTAGCTTGAGCAAGCGAAAGTGCATAACGCCTGCTACGAAGTTGCAAAAACTTTGTCAGTGAGAGCCGCACGCAATTTTTGTCGATAGCAGAAAAGTAAGCGGCTCGCGATTTATCCACGACGTAACAACACGAACGAATATGCGGCCCAAAGATAAAAAACACCTCAGAAGGTTTTGAACCAAAACGTTGCCCTAGCAAGTCGATAGCGTCCGCCGCAATGCCTGTACCTTTCCAGCCTGAATGCAGCACACCAAACGCACCGCTATGCGAATCATAAAGGAAAATCGGCATACAATCTGCAACCACAACCGCTGGCACAAAAGTCCGCACCGTCGTTATAATTCCGTCGGCTTCCGTGTCTGCCAAAAAAGGCTCCGCTTCATCGGTAAAAAGCAAAATGCGTCGACTATGCACTTGAGTCGCATACCGCAATGCAGGCTCCTCAATGCCAATTTCACTCAAAAACCGCTGCCGATTTTCATTCATCGACTTTTTGCCACGGCTCATATCGCCCGCCACCAACGTCGAGATATAGCACGAAGGCAAAAAATCTGTCGCCGACTTAACGTAGCAGTTGTGCCGTTTTTGAAAGCAAAATGAAAGATGCGTTACCGAACTCATTAGCCGATTTTTTTGATTTTTTCCATGACGGTCAAAACGTCAGATATTTTTTTGTAAACTTTTTGCAACTCTTGCATGAAGTCTTCAGTTTTGTTTGCATTTACTGTGTCAAAGTTCGATAGCGTCGCGTACAATCCTTTTTTATTGCCAGATAAAACACCAGTGAGGACAGCATACAGTGAGCTAAAAATTTTTGCGCAGCTTTCGCCAACTTGCCACGCGTTTGTTTCAACGCTTTTTAAAAGCGTGTCCAAGTTTTTTTTGAAAGTCAAGCCAACTAGCTTTTCCGACTTTAGTTTTTCAAACCCTGAACCGACTTCGCCACTCGGCGAAAGCATTGTTTCAAACGACGAAATAAAATCCGGAAACTGTCGCAACTGCGACAAAGCTTCTAAAAACTCGGTGCCGTTTTCACGCCTCACAAACTTGCCGTTCATCGCAATAACATTGAGAACCTGCACGATATAAGGCACAGTTGTTACAAAAAGCGTTTTTATAAACTCAAAGCTAAACTTCCGCGAAAAATCATATTTTAGTTTAATGTCTTTCCAAGGCTCATAGGCCAAAGGAACAAGGTCTTTTGTTTCCAGTATCGCAAACATTTCTTCGCGAATTTTTGTTTTTTCCTGCTCTGCGGCAAACGCATCCCACTTTTTACTCAGCCGTTCTTTCCACGCATGCTTAAAAAACACAAACCAGTCTTCGCCAGCTTCTATTTTAATCGGCTGCCAGGCTATATCCTTGCCAACATACCTCAAAATTGGTGTCATCGGGATAACCGAAATAAACCTGTTGATGGACTTAAGTGCATCCGCAGCGTCCGACTTAAATTTTGCAGACTCGGCTTCAAATTCATCGTCACGAATAGCGATATTTTCCTGGTTGTAAAGGAGAAAAAGCGTTTGCAAAACAGCGTTTGGAATTTGGCGGGCAGATGCCAAAACGGAAGTTAAAATTTGCATTTCGGACAAAATCGTAGCTCCAGGACAGGTGCGTCCATTTTCCGCTCCAGAAAACTTCAGCAAAGCTTTATCCACCGAAACATCGCAAAGATTTTTTATCCACTCAATCGCCTTTGCACAAGTGTACAACTCCGCTTTTTGACTTTCCGTAAGCTGCCCCAAAATTGTGTCAATCTCACGTGACGCATTTGCACGCGTGTTCACAACAGAGTCCGTCCCGACAGATTGCGTAAAAGGGTCTGTCTTTTTCAAAAGATTTTCATAAATATTCGGTGCAACAAACGACGAGAGCAAAATATAAAACTCGCCCTTATCGGAGTCGTATGCTTGCAACAACCCGTAAAAAAACAGCTGCGTCCGTCGAAGCTCACTCAAACTCTTGAAAAACTCCTCGGTAAAACAGTTCGTCTCCACGGAGTAATAATCTTTTGCAATTCGTTTTAATTCCCTTGCTAAATGACGAAGCAGATATTCATTGTGGGCAGTTTGGACAGGAACCGAACGAAAAAACGCAATTATGTACAAAAACAAACGTACAAAGAAAGGCTCTTGCGATACATTCGTACGCACTCTTAAACTTAAAGAAAACGCGGAATCTCCAGCCGATGAAGTGCCGCCAAAATTATAACTCGCAGCATCGACATTTTCACGAATACTATCGAGCATCTTCCGAGCTTCATCAGTCGAAATTTTTTTTACGAGTTCATCGAATGTCGACTCTCTATATTCCATGGTACAAACCCTGCGTTTATTAAACTGCTCGGTCCCTACGGGAATCGAACCCGTCTTTTAAGATTGAGAATCTCATGTCCTAACCGATAGACGAAGGGACCAACTTCCCCGGGGAGGATTCGAACCCCCACAGGCAGAACCAGAATCTGCAGTGCTACCATTACACAACCAGGGAAAGTGATTCATTATATCCAAAAGCAAAAATTTAGTCAAGTAGCTTCATAAAAAATGCAAAAAAATCAAATTTCACAAAACACCAAACTTCCAATGTTTTATCGTCGTCATTCACCGAATGTGCAGCTCACGGGCAACCTCCGGTTGCCATCATTTGCCAGTACATTTTAGGAGTACTCAAATCGCCAAAACCCGCCAATAAAAAAGGCGAAGCCCATCGGTTCGCCTTTCAGTAATTTACTTTGCAGTTGAAGCTTTTTTATTTTCAAGCATCGCCTTGCAAACTTTGCAAATATTTTGCTTTGCACCGTCAACTTCCTGTTCGTAGATAACTTTTACGCCAGTTTTTTTGCAAATCGGGCAAGTTCCTCGACCACGGTTAAAAGTTTCATGCAAACCTTTTCCTCTATGAGCCTTTGACACGGTTGAACCTCCTCTGTCCCTTTTGGGCAGCATTTTCAGAAACGTTCTTTTCAGTTATGTTCGAGCGCTCTTTTTTTGTCGTTTTCGTTGCGGCTTCCTTTGTTTTTGTTTTATCGCCAGAAGACTTTTTGTTTTTCGCCTTTTCTTCCTTTGATTTTTCTTTTTCTTCAAAAGAATAATCCACAAGTTCCAAAATAGCCAAATCGGCAGCGTCGCCCTGTCGGAAGCCTAGCTTCATCACGCGAGTATACCCACCGTTTCGGTCTTTCATCCGCGGACTGATATCGGTAAAAAGCTTATTCAGTATAGCTTCGTCCCAAATCCACTTTGCAGTTTCGCGTCGGTTATGCACCGAATCGACTTTCGCACGAGTAATCAGCTTTTCAGCCGTTCGCCTAATTTCCATCGCTTTTTGTTTAGTTGTCGTAATCCGCTCATATTTGAAAAGCGATGTAACCATGTTTCTGTGAAGTGCATGTCGGTGTGCACTTCGCCTTGATAGCGGATTAAAGCCTTGTTTATGCTTCATCTATCTCTTCCCTCTTCGTAATTTCGTCCAAATGACCGTCTCCAGCCATACCCAACCTCAAATTTCGCTCATGCAATTTTTCTTTTATTTCGTTCAAGCTCTTTGTGCCGACATTTCGCATATTCGCAATTTCGTCTTCCGTTCGTTGGACGAGTTCACCAATCGTTCTAATGCCCGCATTGTCAAGACAGTTTTTTGCACGAACTGTCAGTTCCAAATCTTTCACTGGACTGTCAAGAAGCTTTTTCATCGCAAAATCATCGTCGCCGTCTTCTTCGTCAACATCAAAATCCGTTTCATCGAAGTTCAAGAAAATCGTAAAATGCTCTTTTGCAATTTTCGCTGCTTCAGCAAGCACGTTTTCGGCACTCACCGTTCCATCGGTAAATATTTCCAAAATCAGCTTATCGTAGTCATTGCGCTGCCCAACTCGGCACGGCTCAATGCTATAATTCACCTTTTCAACTGGTGAATATAATGCATCAAGTGGAATGCTACCCAGTACTTCAATGTACTTTTCGTTTACTTCAGCAGGCACAAAACCGCGTCCGAAGTCAACTTGAATTTCAATATCAAAACGAGCGTCTTCCATCAATTCCATGACGAACTTGTCATCATTTATAATTTCAAGGTTTCCACCAACAGCAAAATCTTTTCCAGTAACGGTTTTCTTGCCTTTGAACTCAAACATAAACGTGCCAGTTTCGCTATCGGTCAGCAGCTTGAGATTCAAATGTTTGATATTGTTCAACACCTCGACGGTATCTTCGACAACACCAGGAATATTTTCAAACTCACTTGAAATCTGCTTCGGTACGCCGTCGGCATTATACGTCGTAATCCGCACTGCCGAAACAGCATAACCTTGAATTGAAGACAGTAAAATTCGCCTCAGGCAGTTGCCGATTGTCGTTCCAAAGCCGACCTCAAAAGGAGACGCAGAAAATTTTCCGTAATTCTCGGTTAATTCCTCTTGATTGAACTCAACGCCCTTCGGTCTTTTAAAGCCTTTCAATAGATTTTTTCGAACCATCTAAGCCTCACTTAAACTCGTCTTGTCTTTTTAGGACGGCAACCGTTATGTGGAATTGGAGTTACGTCGCTGATTGAGCGAACTTTTAAGCCCCTTAAACCTAGAGCCCTAATCGCAGATTCGCGACCTGCACCAGGACCTTTCACAAAAACATTCACCTCACGCAAACCATAAGGTTGAGCTTTTTGTACGGCAGCATCCACAACCGTTTGAGCTGCAAACGGTGTCGACTTTTTCGGCCCTGCAAATCCAAGCCCTCCAGAGGAAGCCCATGCAATCGCATTTCCGTTCAAGTCGGTAATTGTTACAATTGTGTTGTTAAAGGTTGCCTGAATATACACATTCCCAGTATCAACCGTTCGTTTTTCGCGTCGTTTTTGTTTTTTTGCGTTAGCCATCATATCCTCCGATTATTTCTTCTTTCCAGCAACGGTCTTTTTCTTACCCTTGCGTGTTCGAGCATTTGTTCGTGTTCGCTGTCCACGAACTGGCAAACCTTTTCGGTGACGCTGACCGCGATAACAACCGATGTCCTGTAGCCGCTTGATATTGAGAGCGACTTCAGTTCGCAAACGTCCTTCCACCTTGTAATCCTTATCAACGATTTCGCGCAAAACTGCAAGTTCGTCATTATTCAAATCGTTAATATTTCTCGTCGGATCAATCTTTGATTTTTCACAAATCTTTTCAGCAGAAGACCTTGAAATACCAAAAATATAAGTTAATGCAATACGCACATGTTTATTTGGGAGATCAACTCCAGCAATACGAGCCATTCAGTCCTCCATCAACCTTGTCTTTGTTTATGCTTCGGATTCGTGCAGATAATCCGCACAATTCCTCGCCTTTTAATAACCTTGCATTTGTCGCAAATAGGTTTTACACTAGTTCTTACTTTCATACCAAACTCCTCTTTACAGTCCGCGACTGCGTAGTCTGCCTCGTTTTACCAATCCTTCGTGATGGTGCATCTTTAGCTGTGCTTCAATCTGAGCCATTGTATCAATGTCAACGCCAACCAAGATAAGCAATGAAGTACCGCCCATCAAGGTCGCAATTTCACGAGGAAACTGGAACCAGATTTGAATCATTGTTGGAATCACGGCAATAATAGCTAAATAAATAGCACCCGGAAAAATTAGTCTATTTAACACTTTCTGCAAATACTCTTCGGTTTTTTCAGCTCGGATACCTCGGATTGTACCGCCGTTTTCACGCAACTGCTTTGCGATCTCAATCGGGTTGAGCTGTATCATCGTTTGGAAATAAGCAAACAAAATGATAAACGCAACATAAAGAATATTATACCCAAGTCCCATAGGATTTAAAAACTCCGAAACGGAACGCAACCATTTTGCCTGTCCAGCAAGCATATTCGCAAGCTGAGCTGGGAACATCAAAATCGACGACGCAAAAATAACGGGCATAACGCCAGACGGGTTAATCTTGAACGGTATGTAAGTACTTTGACCGCCATAAACCTTGCGTCCGCGGACACGCTTCGCGTAGTCCACCATAATTTTACGTTGCCCTTGCTGCTCATAAATGACAAGCACAACGATGCCGATAAACATGATAAACGCCAACACGACGAACACCAAGTTCACCGAACCGCTTCGAACCTTTTTCACCAACTCCCAAGTTGCGGCAGGCATTCTGGCAACAATACCCGCAAAAATCAGCATCGAAATACCGTTTCCGACACCGTGTGCGGTAATCTGCTCTCCGAGCCAAATCGTTATCATAGTACCAGTCGTAACCGTCAAAAGCGTGATAAACACATGCCAGCCTCGCGGAATAACTACCGCTCCGGGAATACCAGAAACGTACGCGATAACCGCAGTTGACTGCAATAACGCAACCGCAATAGTCGCAAGCCGCGTCCAGCCTTGAATCTTTCGACGACCGCCGTCTTCTTCCGCAACTTTTTTCAAGCTCGGAAAAATAAACATTGCCAGTTGAAACAAAATCTCCGTCGAAATGTACGGCATAACGCCCAACATAAACACGGAGAAGTTTGAAAATGCACCACCGACAAAAAAGTCCATCTGGTCAATAAAAGAATTACTACCAAGTGTGGACTTAAAATACGCCGAAAGTGCTTGCGGATCTATTCCAGGAATGATTAAGTGAGCACCAAATCGAAAAACGATAAATGCCACGAGCGTAAAAATAATTTTCTTGCGCAAATCTTCAATCCTAAACATAGTAACCAATGAATTAGCCATTATATTTCTCCAGTTTACAAGCTAACAATGCTTCCGCCGGCTTTTTCGATTTTTTCCTTCGCCGAAGCCGAAATTTTATCGGCTTTGCTCAAATTGACCGTCAATTTTTTTGAAATTTCACCGTCACCCAAAATCTTAAATGCAACGCAGTTGTTCTTCAACAAGTTTTTTACTTTTAATGAAGCAAGGTCAACGCTTTCACCTCCTTCAAACTTTTTCTCGATCTGCTCAAGATTTACCACTGCGAGTTCTTTCCTAAAAGGATAGTTCGAAAAGCCTCGTTTTGCAACGCGTCGGTACAACGGCATCTGTCCACCTTCAAAACCAACATAGGTTTTTCCGCCAGAACGAGCTTGCTGACCTTTTGTACCTCGGCCCGAAGTCGTACCGCTTCCAGAAGAACTACCTCGTCCGACAATCTTCTTTTTTCGATTTGCACCTTTCGGTGCGATTAAATTAAAATCAGACATTAATTCAACTCCTCTACACTCACCAAGTGCTTCACAACCGCAATCATTCCAGCGATAGCCGGATTATGATTTACCACAACCGTTGAATTCAGTTTTCCGAGTCCCAACGAGCGAACCGTCGAACGAACTGCTGGTCGCTGCCCAATCGGACTTTTCACCAATTGAATTTTTACTTTGTTTGCCATAATTAACCCCACACGTCAGTCAGTGTTTTGCCACGGCTCTTTGCAATGGCTCTACCGTCCATAAGTTTTTCGGCAGCACCAAAAACCGCACGCACAACATTCACAGTTGTACTTGACCCCAGCGACTTCGACAAAACATCTGTCGCTCCCGCAGCTTCCATAATTGCACGCACCGTACCACCTGCGATGATACCAGTACCTTCACACGCTGGAAGCAATAACACTTTTGCACCCTTGTACTTACCGCTGATTTCGTGCGGCAAGGTTCCGTTTTTCAACGGCAACTTTACCATTCGAGTTTTTGCTTTCGCAATGCTCTTTTTAATCACTTGCGTCATTTGCTTTACCGAAGCCGAAACCGACATTGCCTTTTTGGTCGCCGACAACCGTTAAAGCCGAAAAAGAAAAGCGTCGTCCGCCCTTCACTACTTTAGCGGTTCGATTTAACTTAATCAGTTTTTCAACCAATTCCGGCCCAGAATTTTCAGCTTTATTATTTCTTTGACGATTCATGCCCTACTCCTAAAATTCAATTCCAGCTTTTCGCACGCCATCGGCGACAGCCTTGACAACACCATGATACAAATATCCGTTTCTATCAAATACTATGGAAGCAATATTTTTGTCCTTCAATCGCTTTCCCATTTCAGCACCTACTTTTTCACCAGTTGCTTTATTGAGTTTATCATTTTCAAAACCTTTTTCCAAGGTTGACACGGAAAGAATTGTATTTGCCTTGTCGTCATCAATAATCTGCAAATAAAGATTCTTGTTGCTTCGGAACACTGAAAGTCGCGGACGCTCTGTTGTACCGTGAATTCTTTTTCGAATATGAATCTTTCGCTTCAAGTGTTTTCGTTGTTTGTCATTAAGTTTTTTATTCATAGCTTACCTTCTATTTAACACCGGTTTTACCGACTTTTCGAAGTATAACTTCGTCTTCGTATCGAATACCCTTGCCCTTGTACGGTTCAGGCCCACGCAGGCGTCGCACTTGAGAAGCAAATTCGCCAACTTGTTCTTTCGAAGCTCCAGAAATTTTTACTTTCAACTGCTCAACAGTTACCGTCAAACCATCCGGAATGTACACCGAAATATCGTTTGAATAGCCGAGCGACAAAAGCAAGATTTTCCCCTGCACTTCAGCCTTGTAACCGACACCGTTTATAACCAATGTTTTCGAAAAGCCTTCCGAAACACCCTTCACCATATTGTTGAACAAACTTCGATACAGACCATGATAAGCTCGTGTTTGAAGTTTATCGTTTTTGCGGCTCAAAACAATTTTGCCGTCTTCCAATTTCAACTCAATTTCAGGAGAAAACTCTTGTTGCAGTTTTCCTTTCGGTCCTTCAACCGAGAGTATATTCCCCGCAACATTAACCTTTACACCGGCTGGAACCGTAACCGGAAGATTTCCAATTCTTGACATATTTATCTCCTACCAAACCTTACAAATCAGCTCACCGCCGACACGATTTTCATCGGCAACTTTACCTGTTGTAACGCCCTTCGAGGTTGAAACAATCAAAGTACCATAACCATTGAAAACACGCGGCAAGTCCTTGTAACCAGAATAGCGTCTGCGTCCAGGTGTCGAAATTCTTTCGATTCCGTGAATGACCGAATTTTCCTTATCGTCATACTTCAATGTTACGCGAATGGCGTTTCCACCATCTTGGGACAATTTCTTGAAAGCCTTGATATAGCCTTCATCCTTCAATATCTTTATAATATCCAGCTTAAGTCTTGAAGCAGAAACATCAACATGTTCATGTCCTGCAACTGAAGCATTTCTAATTTTTGTGAGCATATCTGCTACCGGATCTGAAACACTCATTTTTCCTCCTACCAACTCGATTTTGTTACACCGGGAAGTTGACCTTCGCTTGCCAATTTTCTAAAACAAATTCGGCACATTTGAAATTTGGACATATAACCACGAGGTCGTCCGCAAATTTTACAACGATTATATTGTTGAGTCTTGTACCTAAATTTTCCGTTAGCCTGTATAATCTTCGATTTTTTAGCCATATCACCCCTCACTATCTCCTAAACGGCATACCAAATTTTTCAAGCAATGCTTTCGCTTCATTATCGGTGGCAGCACTGGTAACGATACAGATATTTAAACCAGAAACTTGCTCGATTTTGTCGAAGTCAATTTCCGGAAAGATAATCTGCTCAGTTATGCCCACGGAATAATTTCCATGTCCGTCAAAAGCATTAGCACTAACGCCGTGAAAATCTTTTACACGAGGCAGGGCTACGTTTATAAAGCGGTCTAAAAATTCATACATTCTCGAACCGCGCAATGTTACCATTGCTCCAATTTCAGCACCTTCGCGCAGCTTGAAGTTTGCAATACTTTTTCGAGCCTTTGTCTTTACAGGCAACTGACCAGAAATTATTTTCAAATCTTCAACAGCAGCATCAAGTAGTTTCCTATTTGTCAAAGCCTGACCGACACCCATACTGAGCACAATCTTTTTCAGCTTCGGCACTTGCATTACGGAAGTATATTTAAACTGCTCCGTAAGCTCATTCATAATCTTTTCTTTGTAGACTTTCTTAAGCCGAGGTACATAATCACTCATTATAAAGCTTCTCCACATTTTTTGCAAACACGAATGCGTTTGCCGTCTTTCACTTGGTATCCAATGCGAGTTTTTCCGCATTTTTTACAAACAATCATTACATTTGAAACATCAATAGGGGCTTCAACCTGCATTATGCCACCTTTTTCTTGTTGATTTCTGGGTCGCATAGTTTTGCTAACCATATTCAAGCCACGAACAAGGACTGCATTTTTTGACGGGACAGTTTTAATCACCGTTCCACGCTTTTTCTTGTCTTTACCTGTGATAATTTCAACTGTATCATCACGCTTAATATTAAGCGGTTTTACTTTTGCACCAATATTACTTGCCATAAAACCCTCTTACAAAACCTCCGGAGCCAGCGAGATAATTTTCATAAAATCTTGATCTCGAAGCTCTCGGGCAACAGGTCCAAAAATACGCTTGCCACGCGGGTTTTTGTTATCATCAACTAAAACACACGCATTATCATCAAAGCGAATATACGTTCCGTCTGCACGGCGATATTCTTTTGAAACACGCACAATTACAGCCTTCTGTATTGAACCCTTTTTAATTACCGATGTCGGCAAGACATCTTTCACCGCCACAACGATAATATCGCCAATTGTCGCATATCGTCGCCGTGTTCCGCCAATAACTTTGATACATTCAACTTGTTTTGCACCAGAGTTGTCGGCAACATTTAATCTCGAACATACTTGAATCATCGTAAACTCCCGTGCTATTTTGCTCTCTCAACAACTTCAACCAATTTCCAAGCCTTCGTTTTACTCAAAGGACGACTCTCACAAATGCGAACAGTGTCTCCAATGTGTGCATCATTCAATTCATCATGAGCATGGTATTTCTTGCTTCGAGTAACATACTTTTTATACAAGCGATGCAACTTTCGGGTAGTCACTTGCACAACAATCGTTTTATCCATTTTGTCGCTTGTTACAAGTCCGATAAATTCACGCTTACCAGCATTTTTTTCAGCTACCATCGTTTACTCCTATTTCGAGACCTCAGAGGCGATTTCTTTCGCCCTGATCACCGTGTTCAACGCCGCAATTTGTCGGCGCAACGTTCTTTTCAAAAGAGGATTTTCGACATGTCCGACAACAGCTTGACAACGCAAGTCGAAATACTCTTTTTTGAGTTCAGCTCTTTTAGCTGTCAACTCCTCCACAGACATTTCATGTATTTTTACTTTCTTTGCCATGTCAACCTCTATTCAGTGCGGATTTGCTCAGCAAATCTCGTTTTGAACGGCAATTTGCTTCCCGCCAAATGCATTGCGTCTGCAGCAATATCGCGTTCAACGCCACCCAGTTCAAACAACACAGTACCTGGTTTAACTACTGCTACCCAGTACTCTGGAGCACCCTTTCCCTTACCCATTCGAGTTTCAGCAGGCTTTTTGGAATAAGGTTTATCCGGAAAAACTCGAATCCAAACCTTTCCGCCACGCTTAATTCGTCGGTTGATAGCAACACGAGCTGCTTCAATCTGTCTATTTGTAAGCCAAAACGGTTCAAGTGAAACTAAAGCATATTCTCCAAAGTCAATGGAATTACAGCGAGTAGCTTCGCCTTTTATGCGTCCGCGTTGAACCTTTCTGTGTTTCACTCTTTTAGGACTTAAAGCCATAATCTTCTCCTATTTTCCTTGTTCAGGACGCGGAGCACGAGGTTGCTTTTGTTTTTTCAAAAGCTGTCCTGCATCCTCACGAGTTTCATTTGTAAACTTAACGCCAGTATACAACCAAACCTTCACACCGATTTTGCCGTATGTTGTGTCAGCTTCGTCAAAGCCATAATCAATATCAGCTCGCAAAGTATGAAGAGGAGTTCTACCTTCCTTCATTTCTTCCGTCCTCGACATATCGGCACCGCCCAAACGTCCAGACAATCGGATCTTAATTCCTTCACCGCCGGAACGCATTGTGTTGTGGATCGCCTGCTTCAAAACACGTCTAAAAGCCGCACGTCCTTCCAACTGTCGAGCAACACTCTGAGCCACAAGATTCGCATTCAGCTCAGGTCGTTTCACTTCCTTCACCTTAATTTGAATCTTTTTCACAAACTTTTTCTGCAACTCCTGGCTGATTTTTTCGATATTTGCACCCTTTGTACCAATAATAACGCCAGGGCGTGCAGTATGCACAATAACCGTTACTCGCTGCGGATGACGCGTAATTTCAATATCGGCGATTTCAGCACTCTTTGCTTCGGGCATCGTTTTGATAAGCTTTTTAATACGCAAATCTTCATGCAGAAGCTCTGGATATCGTTTCGGGTCTGCATACCAATGCGATGACCAAGTTTTGTTAATTCCCAATCGCAAACCGATCGGGTTTACTTTCTGACCCATTATTCACCATCCTTTTTGTTCAAGACAACAGTAATGTGACACATACGCTTTAACTGCACGTCAGCACGCCCGCGTGCTCGACACCAAATACGTCGTAGCCGCGGTCCCTCGTCAATCATTACATCTTTCACAAACATCATATCTTCGTCCAAATTTTTATCTTCATTCAGTGCATTCGAAACCGCAGACTTCATCGTCCTAGAGATCAACCGCGCACCCTTATTCGGAGTGTTCTCCAAAATTGCCATCGCTTCGGTATAGGACTTCGACTTCACGATATTTGCAACTGGTCGAACCTTGGTTGGAGAAGCAATCAAAAACTTGGTTACACTTCTATAATCTTTTTTTGCCATAGTTCACCTACTTCTTTGCGGCCTTTGCGTCTGATTTCGCATGCCCTTTAAAAACTCGTGTCGGTGCAAATTCGCCCAATTTATGTCCGACTAAGTTTTCGGTTACATAAACCGGAATCCAAGACTTACCATTGTGGACGGAAATCGTCGCACCAACCATCTCTGGAATAATCGTTGAACAGCGAGAATAGGTTTTAATCATCGTTTTCTTGCCCGACTTGCTCATAGCCGTTACTTTCTTGTATAAAGACTTTTCGATAAAAGGTCCTTTTTTAACTGATCTTGACACGTTATCCTCCACCTATTTCTTCTTTCGCGAAACGATAAAACTGCTAGATGGCTTTCGCTTCTTGCGAGTTTTATACCCTTTACACGGCTGTCCCCAAGGAGTTACTGGATTTCGCCCCTTACCAACACCTTCACCACCACCAAGCGGGTGATCAACTGGGTTCATCGCCATACCGCGAACCTTCGGTCTAATACCACGCCATCGTGAACGGCCTGCTTTTCCGAGAGCTTCGTTCATGTGGTCGTCATTGCCAACTTCGCCAATTGTTGCATAGCACTTCTTATGCACCATGCGAGTTTCACCAGATGGCAGACGCAAAATAACATATTCGCCTTCTTTTGCAGCGATGAGAGCCTTTGTTCCCGCCGAACGAGCCATCTGCCCGCCACGTCCCAAACGCAACTCGATATTATGCACGGTAAAACCGACAGGAATTGCTTCCAACGGTAACGAGTTTGCAACGTCCAAACCAGCATTTTCGCCACTCATTATATTTTGACCAACACGTAAACCCTTCGGAGCCAAAATGTAACGTTTTTCACCGTCAGCGTAAAAAACCAACGCTATATTTGCACTTCGGTTTGGGTCATACTCAATTGTATGAATCGTTCCCGGAATGCCGTGCTTATTTCTCTTAAAGTCAATCTTTCGATACTTTCGCTTATGACCGCCGCCTTGTCCACGTACGCTAATTCGTCCGAACGTGTCACGTCCAGCATTGGATTTTTTTCCAGTCGTCAAAGACTTTTCTGGCTTGTTGTACGTAACCTCAGTTTTGAGAACATCAATCCTGCCGCGTAAGCTGCTGGTCGTCGGTTTATATTCTTTTAGAGCCATATTCTCTTTCCTCTTCACATTCGTTTAAGCAATAAGCACTTAAACGCCCTCAAAAATCTTAATCGTTTCGCCTTCAGCCAATTTTACAATAGCTTTCTTCCATGAAGATGTCATACCCGCCTTGTATCGGAGACGCTTCGGCTTACCATTAACATTCATCACCGTGCAATCAACCACTTTTACGTTAAAGAGACGACGCACAGCCTCTTTAATTTGAATTTTTGTAGCTTTCGGATTAACCTTAAAGATGTATTTACCTTCTTCGCGAAGATACGTCCCTTTTTCGGTAATCAACGGAGCTAAAATCACATCCGTATATTCCATTTATTTTGTTCTCCTTTCTGCAAAAGAGCCAAAAAATTCCGCCAGCTTTTTTGTTGCAGATTCCAAAACCAAAACCTTTCGACCATAGAAAAGCGTGTGTGCTTCCAAACGGTCATAATTTAACAGTGAAAGATTCGGTATATTTCGTGCAGCACGTTTAATCATCTGATCATCATTATGAATGATAAGCACTGCCCGTTCATCTTTAGCAAAATTATTCACAATTTGAGCCAAATTTTTTGTTTTGCCATCCGAGCTAAAATCAGACAGAACAACAAGGCGGTTCTCAACTACCTTTTTACTTAAAATCGACTTCATAGCAAGCCGCTTTGCTTTTTTCGGCATTGCATAGCTGAAATCACGCGGTTTCGGTCCAAATATTGTACCGCCTCCCACTGTAATCGGCGATTTTTTATCACCACGTCTTGCTCGACCAGTACCCTTCTGCTTATACGGCTTTGCATTCGAACCGTGAACTTCACCTCGATCTTTTGTGCAAGCTGTTCCGAGACGGCGGTTTGCTAACTCGTTGGTAACAGCATAATAAATAACATCATCGTTTACCGGTAAACCGAATACAGCGTCGTCAAGCTCAACGGTGCCGGTTTCTTTGCCGTCGATGGAATAGAGTTTTGTTTGCATAACTATCGTTCTCCTATCTTAATTTCTTAACGGCTGACTTGATATACACCGTGGCGTTTTTTTTGCCCGGAACTGCTCCAGAAACCATCACAACACCAAGTTCTTTGTCAACTTTCACAATCTTCAAATTTTGAACGGTAACGCGTTCAAAACCCATTCTACCAGGCATCGTCGAATTTTTGAACGAACGCCCTGGGCTGGTACACTGACCTGTCGAACCTGCTACACGGTGAAATTTTGAGCCGTGAGCAGACGGGCCGCCTGCATAACCATGACGCTTCATAACACCTTGAAAACCCTTACCTTTAGATAAGGCAGTTACATCAATGTAACGCTCGCTTTCCAAAAGTTCAACGCCAATTTTGTCGCCAACAGCAACTTCCTTACTAAAATCACGGAATTCATGCTTGTATTGTACTGGTTTTACGCCTTCAGCATATAAACCTGCTTCCGGCTTTGTCACCAACTGGACTTTTCTCTCACCTGAACCCAAAAGAACAGCCGAATATCCGAATTTTTCCTTTGTCTTAGTTTGAAGAACGACATTTGAACCAACTTCGATAACCGTAACTGGCGTCAATTTTCCAGACGTATCAAAAACCTGTGTCATTCCGACTTTTTTTCCAATAAGACCAATCATCTTTTACTCCTCGGTACGCACTCCTGAAAGCCGTCTACCGCAATCGTTATTGTTTTATTTCAACATCTACGCCAGCTGAAAGCTCTAATGCCATCAAAGCATTCATTACATCACCTGACGGTTCCAAAATATCAATCAATCGTTTGTGCGTTCGCATTTCGAACTGCTCTCGAGACTTTTTATTTACAAAAGGCGAACGAAGAACAGTAAACTTGTTAATGCGTGTCGGAAGCGGAATCGGTCCGCAAACTTTCGCACCGGCTTTCTGCACAGCCTGCACAATAGATTGAGCGCTCTGGTCAACCAACTTTACATCAAATCCACGAAGCTTCACGCGAATTTTATTTTCTGCCATAATTTCTCCAAAAGCGGCAAAGCAAAAGCCCTGCCGCCGTTTATCCTTATTCGATAATCTTAGTTACCTGACCGCTAGCGATAGTGCGTCCACCTTCGCGAATAGCTAATTTCAAACCTTGGTTCAAAGCAATCGGGTGGATAAGCTCACCGATAATCGTCGTGTTATCGCCCGGCTTTACCATCTCAACACCTTCTGGCAACGAAACCTTTCCAGTAATATCAGTTGTTCGGAAATAGAACTGTGGGCTGTAACCAGTGCGGAATACGCTGTGGCGTCCGCCTTCATCAGCAGTGAGAACGTAAATTTGAGCTTCAAACTTGGTGTGAGGCTGGATTGAACCCGGCTTTGCCAAAACTTGTCCTCGCTCAACTTCTTTCTTGTCAACACCGCGGAGCAACAAACCAACGTTATCACCTGCAACACCTTGGTCAAGGAGTTTGTTGAACATTTCGATACCTGTAACAACAGTTTTCTTAGTCGGTCGAATACCAACAATTTCAACTTCTTCGTTCATGTTGATAACACCAGTTTCAATTCGTCCAGTAACAACAGTACCGCGTCCCGAAATCGTGAAAATGTCTTCAATAGGGAGCAAGAACGGTTTTGCATCATCACGAACTGGATCCTTGAAGTATGAGTCCATAGTTTTAAGCAATTCTTCAATGCAAGCAGTGTCTTCAGCTGGAGCATTTTCCTGCAACGCCTTGAAAGCAGAACCTTTGATAATCGGTGTATCGCGCGGGAACCCGTAAGACTCCAAAGCATCGCGGATTTCTTCTTCAACCAACTCCAAAAGCTCAGGGTCATCAACAAGGTCAACCTTGTTCAAGAACACAATAATAGAAGGAACACCAACCTGGCGAGCCAAAAGCAAGTGCTCTTTTGTCTGCGGCATAACACCGTCCGGTGCAGAAACAACAAGAATAGCACCATCCATCTGAGCAGCACCAGTGATCATGTTCTTAACATAGTCAGCGTGCCCCGGGCAGTCAATGTGTGCATAGTGACGTGCATCAGACTGATACTCCAAGTGTCGGGTATTGATAGTAATACCGCGTGCTTTTTCTTCCGGTGCGTTGTCAATTTCGTCATATCTTAGCACTTTGTCATTGTATTTTTTTGCACAATATGCGGTAATTGCCGCCGAAAGCGTAGTTTTACCATGGTCAACGTGTCCGATGGTACCGACATTCATGTGAACTTTCGTTCTGTTGAATTTTTCCTTTGCCATTTAAATCCTCCTGACAGATTAGGCATTTTTTCGCCAAACGACGAATCTAAAGCACAACGTGCTTTTGCTTTTCAAAACAGTGCTAAAACACCGTCTCAAAAATACAAACGCCGACTCCAATAAAACAAATTCAAATTTTTATCGAAAAGTCGGTTCATTTGCAAAAGTTATTTCTCGGCACCGAGAAAAAACACAAATAGCCAAGGAACTAAAGATTATAATAGGAAAAGCAACTAAAGAGAATACGAACAATAACCGCTCATAGGTTTTCGAGCAGTTTCGGATCCACCTAATCACCACCAAAAATCATTAGTTTCGATGACTGGTTTGGCATCCTTAAAGAAGTCCATCCTTGAGGTGTAACCTGCAAAAGCTTTACGATTACACAGAACTTCACAAGATACCGGGCATTCGCCCTCGTTTTGGCAATACTACCAGATTACGCAAAAAAAGTCAAGCCTTTTTTAAAATAAACTCAATCTTTTTTGGAATATATGTAACCAAAGCTCAGGTTTATCAATGGCTGAAACCACTTTTAAGCTTGGACGTAACACGAGAAAGCATCGGCACACGTAGGACGCATTAAAATCCTTTTCGGATTTTGATGCGTCCCGTGGATAAGTATTCGGTTTAATGATACTTAATTGGACGACGAGATTCGCACAGCCTTGACAAAAATATAGAAGCAAAGTAGACTGCAAAAATGCGAACTGACGATTTTGATTTTTCTTTGCCAGAGGAGTTGATTGCGCAGGCTCCTTCGAAGGTGCGAGGAGAGGATAGGCTTTTGTTGCTTGACGCGAAAACTGGCGGATTTACCGATAAGCTTTTTTCCGACTTTCCCGACTTGATAAGCCCCGATACGCTTTTGGTGTTTAATAACTCGAAGGTGAGGAAGGCTCGAACCTTTGCCGAAAAAGCCGATACGGGTGCGAAAACTGAGTTTTTGTTTTTGCAGTCTTTTGAGGGCGGGCGTGTTTGGAAAGTTTTGACAAAGCGTGGAAAACGCAGGCATGCTGGTGATGTTTATCGTTTCGCGGACGGCACTTTGTGCAAAATCACGGAGCCTGAAAATGCCGCGTCAGCGAACGCATCCGAGGTGCCTTTTGCATCTGGCGGCGGTGCAGCGGAACATGAAGACGGCTCATACGAAGCGGGTATAAAATTTTTGCGTTTTGACACGCCGCTTTCGGATAGTTGGTTCGATGCAAATGGGCATATTCCGCTACCGCCTTATATCAAGCGTGATGACAATGCGGATGATGCACAGCGGTATCAAAACGTGTACGCCGACCAAGTCGGCTCGGTAGCCTGTCCGACGGCAGGTTTGCATTTTACTGAAGAGCTTTTGTCACGGCTGGACGAAAAGCGTATTCAGCATTTGACGATTACGCTGCACGTCGGGCTTGGAACGTTTTTGCCAGTACGCACAGAAAACGTTGAAGACCACACAATGCACTTTGAGGATTTTTTTATTTCCGATGAAGTTGCTGGCAAAATCGAGGCACATAAAGCAGCTGGAAAGCCTGTTCTCGCAGTCGGGACAACTTCTTTGCGGGCGTTGGAGGGAGCAGCTGCGGACTGTGCGGACGGTAAGCTCAAGCGAGGCTGGCAGTCCAGCAATATTTTTATTTATCCGCCTTATCGGTTCAAAGTTGTCGATAAGCTACTGACAAACTTTCACACGCCGAAATCGACTTTGTTGATGTTGGTGTCAGCTCTTGCTGGACGAGATAATATTTTGCGGGCGTATAATCACGCGGTAGCCGAGCGGTATAAGTTTTTTTCGTACGGTGATGCGATGCTAATTTTATAAATTCGGTATTTAAAAATTTCGTAAAATTTGGTATACTGTCGGCTATGGATACGTTTTTTTCTCTACTCGCCCATTTAATTGGCATATATTCTTTTTTGTGTTTGATACGGATTGTTATTTCTTATTTTCCGCAAATGCAAAATAATCGTGCGGCAGATTTTTTGGCAAGTATCTGCGACCCATTTTTTTCATTGTTTCGATTTTCGTTTTCCAAAATTGGAGCTTTTGATTTATCGGCATTTTTCGCTATCGCCGCTTTATATATCGCACAGAAAGTGTTTCACACGCTTTCGTTAAAAAAAGACTTCAACGCCTTTTCAATCATCACGATTTTACTGAGTGTCTCATTTTCCATCGCCGACTCCCTTTTAACGTTTCTATTGATTGTATTGATTTTTCGCTTTATTTTGGAAATCACAGGCAAATCATACAATTCAGTTTACACCGACGCAATCGATTCTGTTTTAACTCCATTGTACAATCTCGCAAATCGGCTAACTGGCAACAGTTACATTGCATCACTTGTTGTGTTGGCAGTAGGTTCGATTGTGCTTAAAATAATTATCTTCATAATATTGATGCAGTTATAAAATAAGCGATTTCCAATAGTTTTTGAGAATCTTTGCGAAGTCGCCTTTTAGCAAGTTTCCTGTAAAATTATTTTTTTCGTTGCCGATAATTCAATCGTATGATTGTCAAAAGTGGAGATTTTATGAAAAAAATACTGGGACTGTGGCTAAGTATAACGGTGCTGTTTTTTGCTTGCAAAACGGCTTCAACGTATATCGGCGGAAACGACCTTTTTTTGCTGGTTGAAACCGGCAATCTTGAGGAGCTAAAAACCTACGATGTAAGCGAATTATCGGGTACAAACGCGGAAGGTTTGACATTGCTGCATGCGGCTGCGATGTATAACCGTCCTGCGATTGCAGAGTACTTAATTGAGAAAGGCTTGGCGATTGAAGCTGTGGATAACTACGCCCGTACGCCTTTGCTTTTGGGAATGTATGGCGACAGTTTTGATGCTTGTGATGTTTTAACTAAACACGGTGCAAAGATTTTTGCAGCCGACTTCGACCGAAACACTCCTTTCAGCTATTCGGTTGCAAACAACAGTTACACGCATCTTTTAACCAAGGACAATGTTTACCAAAAGGATGCAAATAATGCAACGCCGCTCCATCACGCGGTGCGGCTAAAGAATCGAAAATTGGTTGCTTTTATTTTGACCCTCGGAAAAGCAACAACCGAAAAAGACAAGTCTGGTAAAACGCCGATGGAGCTTGCGTACGAAACTATTTCCGACAAAGATTCTGTTGAAATCGCCGTGGATATTTTACTCGCAGGCGGAACTCCTGTCAACGGCGAGTATTCTCAGTTTGAAACTGCGGCGTTACGTAGAAACTTCGGTATGCGTTTTGACGACGGAAATACGCCGCTTCACATTGCAGCCCGAAAAGGACAAAAAGGAATCGCAGAGTTTTTAATTTCTAAAAACGTCGTCATTGACGCAAAAAATATCGCGAATTCAACGGCATTGCATGAAGCGGTTCGAAACGGCAATGATGATATTGCTTTGATGCTTTTGCGTGCAAAGGCTAATCCCAATTCTTGCGATGCAAACGGAAACACCGCTCTCCACTTAGTTATGCCAGAAGCAAAACGCTCGGTTCTCTTTGAGCAGCTTTTAAAATATGGAGCTGACGTGAACGCACAAGATAACTATGGTGAAACGGCAGTGCATATCGCTGCACGAATCGGTATGGGTGCGGATATTATCCAGAAGCTAGTTGACGCTGGGGCTGACCCGAACGAACGCAACAAAAAGGGGCAAACGCCTTTGATGCTTGCCGTTGAGCGTAATCAGTTGGAGCAAGCCAAGGTGTTTATCCGATTGGGGGCGAACATTCACGACCAAGACAACGACGGTATAAGCTCTTTTATGCGTGCAATCGATTTGGGGCTCGATGCGGTAAAGCTAATGGTAAACAAAAAAAATATCGCAGTGCGTGATAGCTTGGGACGAACGCCACTGCACATTGCCGTCATAAAAAATTCCAGTTTGGATATTATCAGTTATCTTTTGGGCGAAGGCTCGGAAATAAATACGCGCGACAAAGACGGCAATAGTCCTTTGCACGTTGCCGTGCAGAATAATTACAAAGACAGCGGCTTGATTTTAATTTCAAACGGTGCAGATATTTTTTTAACTAATAACGCAGGCGAATCTCCTTTGCGACTAAGTTACAATTTGAATTCTGGACGGGAAGACTGGCTCATCAGTAAAAAAACGATTGCAAGCAAAGATGCCACGGGTAACACTCCGCTTCACTTGGCAGCCGAGTGGAACAATCCAAAAATGATTGTTTATCTTTTGGACAAAGGTGCCGACATTAACGCAAAAAACGACACTGGCGAAACGCCATTTTTCAGCTCGATGAAAGGAAACAGTCCAGCTTGCATTGACGCACTTTTGAATTACCCAAACTCGCGTATCGATATTGCATCGAGGGATTTTTTAGGTAACTGTGTTTTGCACACTGCAGTTCAATGGTCGTCCTACGAAGCTGCAACCAAAGTGATTTCACTCACAAACGGTGCCTCTTTGGTGCAGGCTCGAAACCTTTCGGGGAAAACCGCTTTGCACATCGCGGCGGCACAAGGCAGCTTGCGGTTTATCCGTATGCTTCTTGGTTACGGTCTTGATGTCAACGAAACCGATGAACTCGGACGCAGTGCATTAGTGTACGCGATAAACGGCAACAAAATCGAAGCCGTGAAGTTTTTGCTTGCACAAAACGCCTCACCGCTGCAGCAAGATATGTACGGTCAAACTCCGATGCATTTTGCCGTCGAAACTAAAAACACCGAATGCGTACAGATTTTGCAGGCGGCAGGTGCAAACGCAATGGCGAAAGACACATACGGAGAAACGCCGCTATCGCTTGCAATGAAACAATCGCAAGCAATGGTTTCCGCCGTTTTGGGAAAAAATAAAATCCTGCAAAACAGCGACGGCGAAAGCCCCCTCCACGTTGCAGTTATCGAAAACGCAAGTGTCGAAAAGTTTAACTTTTTACTCACGCAGGGCTATCAAGTCAACAAGCGAAACAAGGATGGCAACACAGCTTTGCTGCTTGCAGTGCAGCTAAACCGCTCCGAGCTCATTCCAGTGCTTTTGTCTCACGGTGCAGATGCCTTCATCTCGAATTATGTCGGCATTTCGCCTCTGACACTGGTACTCACTGGACGCACAGAATACTTGCAAAACTTTTCAACAGCACTTCGTAACACAAGCGACGCAATGGGCGACACAATTTTGCACTATGCAGCAAGGCTTTCAACCGCCGACGTGGTGCGAGCATTGCTCAACGCAGGTCACCAAAAAGACGCACGCAACCTCGAAGGGCAAACGCCACTCGATATGGCACGACGCTGGGAAAAAACCGACATCGAAAACATACTCGCAGGCTACAACGCCGCTCCGACTGAGCCAGCCAAACCAGAAACAAAAGCCGAAGCCGCAGAAAAAGCCTCGGCAGAATCAAGCCCAAAACCAATTTCAGCTCCAGACGGACAATAAAGCATTTCAGTTATTTTTAATCTTTTAACCAAAGATTTTTGCGGAAAACGCACATCGGGTGCCTCGGATAGGCACCCTGCATCCGCGAGGCGTTGAGCCTTTTATGCACTTCGCTAAATAGTCGGGGCGAAATTAAATTTCGCCCTTATTCTTAGCTTAACGCATTTCCGCCCAAGCTTTTACCAAAACTCAGCCACAAACTCCCAAAAAGCCTTCGCGAAAAAGCACAAAGCCAGCCTTCCTGCAAAATTAAAAAGTACAATGAAAAAAAAGCTCTCGATTTCTTCAGCACCCAAAAGTTCTGCAAGGTGCAGTCCGAAAAAGAGAGCAATAAAATCCTGCACAGTTAGGAGGTTATCCGTGCAGTGAAAAGCCTAAATCTTGCCGACGAGGTCGATGCTCGGCTTTAAGGTTTCGTTACCTGGCTTCCAGCGTGCTGGGCAAGCTTGGTCGCCGTATTTTGCGACATATTGCAAAGCTTCCACACGGCGGAGAAGTTCTTCGGCATTTCGCCCGATATTTCCGGCGACAACTTCGTACGCCACAATTTTACCCTCAGGATTTATCACAAAGGTTCCGCGGTCTGTTCTGCCGTCAGCTTCGATTAAAACGTCCAAATCATTGCTGAGGATGTGGCACTGGTCTGCGAGCATCGGGAACTTGATTTTGCGAATTGTTTCGGACGCATCATACCAAGCCTTATGTACAAAATGCGAATCCACGGAAACGCTGTAAATTTCGCAACCGAGTGCCTGAAATTTCCCGTAGTTATCCGCCAAGTCTTCAAGCTCGGTCGGGCAAACAAAAGTAAAATCCGCTGGATAAAAAAACAAAACCGACCACTTTCCAAGCAAATCGCTTTTTTTAACTCGCGTGAAACGGTTATTGTGAAAACTATCGACTGTAAAATCGCATAACTCTTTTCCAATCATTGACATATAAAACCCCTTAAAATTAGAATAATTCTATTATAATAAAATTGTAAATTTTATTCAAGTGGAAAATGCAACTTTTTTGAAAATTTTTTTGACGAGAGAATTTCTGTCGCAAAAGTTTTACCTTTTCACAGGCTTAAATTGCAAAAGTCAGCTGATTTGTAACGCAGAATTTGCAAACCGTCAGCGGATTTTATACTCGATGCCTGCGTAAGTGTGAAAGGCGGTTTGCTTTTTGCGTCCAGTGAAAACGCTCACTTCAAAGCCTGCACGCAAGGTTAGGTTTTTATACACTTCGTCGAAGCCTTCAATGGAGAGCGTGTGAACAAAAAGCGGGTTTCCGCTTGGCGTTTTTATGCTTGCTTCATCAGGCGTTGTCGGATAGTAAATATCGCCACTTGATGCAAAAAATTTTTCTCCGTTTTCGCCTTGCACCAAAAAGCGATATTGCAGCGAAGCTCCGTACCGAAAAAAACTGTCAACTCCGATTTTTGCAACAAATGCAATCGTATCGGGGCCGAGCGGATTGGTGAGCCACGCTGCATATTCGTCAGGCGTATTCTGCGGTTTTACTTTTTCGGTGTGCTTGTCTAACAAGCTGATTTTTTTATTTTCCAAGATATTTAACCAAGGATTTGCGTATAAAAATTCACTTTGGAACGTGAGCGTACAAGCTGGAAAGGAATGAGCGTATTCGATGCCACAAAGTCCGCCTAAACTGTTTGGAATGAGTGCTGATTCTGCTGGATAATTTTTTCGCTCATACGCAGTCTGAAATTGATTCATTTCGAACTGTCCGTAAAATCGCAACCCACGATACGGCACCACTTCCAAACCAATTCCGAATTGCGAGCCGTTCGGTGTAAAACCATTGACCTTTCCTTCGTCCCAGCCGTAGATGTTATGAATAACCATCATTGGATTAAGGTACCGCAAGTCAAAACTGCCATACTGTGTTGTCCCCTCAAATAAACGAACGCCAACATAATCCGTTATCTTAAAATGAACCTCATGCGTAAAAAGATAACGATAACGCTCCATTACATAGATACTCGACGCAATGTTTACACTTTTGTGAAAAAAACGCAGCGAAGCAAAATCCAGCGAGTGAGTGCTGTTTGCCAAAAATAAACTGCCATTAAGCGTTTGTCCGATGTTGTGTCTTCCACGTCCGATAGTGAAACTCATAAAAGAATTTGCTATCGAAATATTTGCAACGTGCGGTATATGTACATCAAGTGCTCCCATTTTAAGAGGCATATTTGTAAACGGCAACGAAAGCTGCGATGCCCAAAAGCCTTTTTTAATTTCAATATAAGTTGCGAGGTTTACATAAGGCGACAAGTTGATTGTCAAAGGCACTGCTACTGGTGCGGGCGTTTTATTGTAATGAGAGAGTTGGTCGGCAAGTAGCATCTTTTTCGCATCGCTATACTGACCATACAACGCAAATTCGCCGTTTACGTCAAACGTCAAATAATCACTTTTTAAAAGATAGTCTTGCTTGTGAAGATAACGATGAGCTTGTTCGTAAAGGCGTTGTCCCGTCGCATCGAGCTTTTCCGTTTTAATTGCGTTCAGGTAAATGGCGGCTTCGGCACGCGTTGCAGGTTCTTTGTCAGCGAGGCAAACGCTTGTCGCTTGCAAGCAAAGAAAATGTACCACCCGAAAAAGTGCATCATCCGTTTGAATTAGTTCGGCGTATTGGAGCGGAGTTGTTTTTGTATTTTCTGGTACATTTTCGTTTGATTCGGAAATCTGCTGTGCATTTATGCCAGCCATCATTAAACAAATTAATAAAGCTGAAATAGTTTTTTTCATGATGCTCATTATATATGGCAAGCAAAAATTATTTAAGCGGTGTTATCAAAAGCTGCCGAAGAACTACAATTAAAAAAGAATTCTGATGATAGCACTAAGGTTCAATAGCGAATTTAGCGTTTTTAAAATATCGATGTATCTTGCCGTTAACCGATAAAATATGTATACTGTGGTTGTAAAGCGATCATAGCTTTAAGACAATTTTGGAGGACTTATGAAATTTAATATTGCTAAGCAAGGTGGCGTTTCAGCACAGCTTGTTTACGAAGACAAAATTGATGGCGATTATCTTTGCTATCTCAAGGAAAAAGAAATCTTTTCTGGCAAGGCAGAAGAAGTGTATTACTATCTTGATGCACAGCTCAAGGCACATCTTTTTATAGGCTTGGGCAAAGAAGAAAAAATTGACTTTGAAGTTTTGCGAAAAACTTTTTTCAAAGCTGCAACTGTGCTTTTGAAAAACAAAGTGCCTGAAGTTGAGCTGAATATTCCCAAGTTGAACAATTTGTGCAATTACAAAATAGCTTCAGCGATTGCCGAAGGAATGCTGCACGCGACATATCAATACGACAAGTTCAAAAGCGACCGCAAACCTGTGCCAGAGCTGACGGTGAATTATAACCCAGTGAAAGGCAAGGAAGAGCGTGCAGAAAAAGGTATCAACGAAGCAGTTAAATTGATTGAAGCGATTTTTCTGGCACGCGATTTGGTGAACCAACCTGCGAATGTAATTTACCCTGAAACTTTGGCTCAAATCGCAAAAGAAAAACTTGAAGCAAAGGGCGTAAAAGTTTCCATCTATGGCAAAAAAGAAATTGAAAACCTCAAAATGGAAGCCTTCCTCAGTGTCGCACGAGCAAGTGCAAAAGAGCCGAAACTCATTGTTATGGAATATTACAATAATCCGCAATCTGACGAGCGAATTGCATTGGTCGGTAAAGGATTGACATATGACAGCGGCGGTTACGCAATCAAGCCAGCAACCAGCATGGTTGAAATGTTCACCGACATGGGCGGTTCTGGAACTGTCATAGGCACAATGCACGCACTTGCCGACTTGAAAGCGAAGGTAAACGTCGTCGCGGTTGTTGCTTCTTGCGAAAATATGATTTCTGGCGATGGCTACCGAAACGGCGACATCATCGGTTCGATGAGCGGAAAAACAATCGAGATAGTGAACACCGATGCCGAAGGACGATTGACGCTTGCAGATGCAGTGTATTATGCGACAACAAAGCTTGGTGCGACAAAGCTCATCGACCTTGCAACATTGACGGGAGCCTGCGTGTCGGCACTCGGCGAACAAGTAAGCGGTGCAGTTACCAACAATGATGCGTTCTTTGCAGAGCTGGAAAAGGCAAACAAACGTGCAGGCGAACAAATTTGGAAAATGCCCGTGCTTGAATATTATAAAAAGATGAATGAGTCAAAAGTTGCCGACTTGAAAAACTCTGGTGGAAAATTCGGTGGAATGATGACCGCTGGACTTTTTGTCGGCTCGTTTTTGGCAAAGGACGATATTCCGTGGATTCACATCGATATTGCTGGTACGGCATACATTTCGGAAGATTATGGCTACTTAAAAGCGAAGGCGACTGGAACACTGGTAAAAAGCCTTTATTTTATGCTTAGTAAAGAAGAATAGTCTGGTTTTGCGGGGACGTTGGCAAAATGCAGCAACCCCGCAAGCCTTTACTAAGCTTTATCGTTGTGCTAAACTTGGAGTGATATGAAACGGACAAAATTTATTTTAACTGTGGCGGTTTTTGTTGGGTCAATCGTCCTGATTATTTCGGGGTTGCTCGCTGGTCAAGGTGCCGTCGTTTTGAAAAAAGCAGTGAATATTTGTTTGGAGTGCATCGGGATAGGGTAATCGCGTATGAGTGAAAAAATAACAATTGGGAGTCAAGCATCGGCGGATAATGGTGATAAGCTTTTGACACACGAAGCGGCTGTGCCGCCGAGGAAGAGCTTCGGTGAAAAAAAGAACCAACAAAAAAACGGAAAGCGGTATCGGCATTATATTCAGGCACTTGGGGCGTTGGCGATTAATGGCAACCTCAAGGGATTTTTTGAGGGGAAGATTTTTCGCGGGCCGAGTAAGACGGTTTGTATGCCGGTACTGAATTGTTATTCGTGTCCGGGGGCTTTGACCAGTTGTCCGATAGGTTCGATTCAGGCGACAATTTCTGGGAAAGGGTTTCAGTTTCCGCAATATGCCGTTGGATTGACGGTGCTTTTTGCGATAATTGCGGGGCGGCTTTTTTGCGGATATATGTGTCCTTTTGGTTTTTTTCAGGACTTGCTTTTTAAGATTCCTGTGAAAAAAGTGCCTGTCGTGCAACGCCTCGCGAAGATTTTTTCGTATTTGAAGTATGTGGTTTTGGCGGTGTTTGTCTTTTTGCTGCCTTTCGCCATGAAGGACAGTTTTGGCTTTACAGATCCATATTTTTGCAAGTACTTGTGTCCTTCGGGAACGCTTTTTGCGGCGTTGCCCTTGATGGCTGTGAATGCTTCATTGCGGGCTGCGGCGGGGATACTTTTTGCAAACAAGATTTTTATTTCGCTTGTTGTGGTGTCGCTTTCAATCGTGCTTTACCGACCTTTTTGTCGATTTTTGTGCCCGCTTGGGGCTTTGCTTGGGATTTTCAATCCGATTAGTTTGTATGGTTTGACAATTGACCGAAATAAGTGTGTCAAATGCAAGGTTTGTCAAAAGACCTGCAAGTTCAATATCCCTACGTACGAAAAGCCGAATAGTCCTGAGTGTATACGCTGTAATGACTGCGTCCACGCTTGTCCGTTTGGTGCAATCAAACACAAGTTTTCGCTAAATCCAGCGGAAAAACAAGAATCGGGAAAATCGCAAAATCTTCGGTGAATGATTCTCGGAGTAGTGGGGTAAAATATGAGTGATTGTAATCATCATTGTGGCTCGTGTTCGAAAGCGTGTGGCGATAAAAGTTCAAAGGTTGAGACACCGACGCAACAAGATTTACGCGAAAAGCCGCATCGGTTAAGCCGCATCCGAAAAGTAATCGGTATTGTGAGCGGTAAGGGTGGCGTCGGAAAGTCGCTCGTAACGTCGAGCCTTGCGGTGGCTGTCAGGCGACAGGGAAAGCAAACCGCAATTCTGGATGCCGATATTACTGGTCCTTCAATCCCGAAAATATTTGGACTTCACACAAAGGCTGTCGCAACTGATGACGGCATCCAGCCTGTTAAAACAAAGACTGGAATCTCCGTGATGTCAATAAACCTCCTTTTGGACGGTGAAGCTACGCCAGTAATTTGGCGTGGGCCTCTCATCGCAGGAATTGTCAAGCAGTTTTGGACTGATGTTATTTGGCAGGACGTGGGTGTCCTTTTTGTCGATATGCCACCTGGAACGGGGGACGTGCCGCTGACCGTGTTTCAATCGCTGCCTGTTGACGGGATTATCATTGTTACATCTCCGCAGGAATTAGTTTCGATGATTGTGGAGAAGGCTGTGAAAATGGCGGAACAAATGAACGTTCCAGTCTTGGGACTCGTCGAGAATATGTCGTATTTTGCTTGTCCAGATAATGGCAAGAAGTACCAAATATTCGGGGAAAGCCATATCGACGATATTGCTAAAAAGTATGGGCTGGACGTTTTGGCTCGTTTGCCCATTGAGCCTTCGATTGCTAAAGCCTGTGATACTGGCAACATTGAAAGTATTGAGTTGCCTGAACTTAAAGATGCAGCCAAGCGGATTGCTAATTTATAATGGGCAGACTTGAGTAAATCGTAAAAAGCTATTGATACACCTGAGCTATGGTTACAAGATTTTCGGAAGCAGAAGTGATGTCGGAAAAATAATGAAGGGCAGTGAAGCCGAAAGCTGCGTCGCCCAAAAGTTCGCCATTGACAGTTTGTGGCAATAAAAAACTGCGTTGTGTTCGCTCAGCTTTGAGCTGATTCCAACGTTGGTTGTTCGCTTGACCGCCAGAAAGCGTAAAGGTAAGCCGACTGCCAGAAAGTGCTTCCAAGGCGGCAATCGCCCGATTTAGCTTTTCAAAAAAAGCGGAAAGTTCGGCACTTGAGAGGAAAGCCTCGCCGAGTTTGTCGAATCGGTCGGCAAATTGTCCAGTTTTGCCGAGAAGCATAGATGCATTCCAGTTGCTTGCATTCACAGATGGCAAAATGCGGCAAGGAGATGAAACCTCGGGCTTTTGTGCAAGGCAAACGTTTATGCCTTCTGTCGTTCCAGCTCGGTCGCAAGCAGATAGCGGCGTTATTGTTTTTGTGCCAGCGATAGCTGCGAAAAAGTCTGGAGCTCCAGCGATGACTGGTATCGAGTCAAACTGCCCGACTATCGAGCTTGTGAGTGCAAAGGGCGGAATTTTGTCCGAAACTGAAAAATTTCGCGAGCGGCACTCTTCGCTTTTTGCGAAAAAATCATCCAATATTTTTAATTGCGTCGGAAGCCAATACGCGTTTTGATAGCGAGCTTCGGGTAAAAAGCAAATGGGGTTGCCTGTGAGGGTAAAGCTCAAATATTCTGGAAGCGGTAACAGCAAAGATGCGTTCTGCACTGCCGCGGTATATTTTTGTGAAAACAAAAATATCCGCGGCAGGAAAATTGAGCCTGAACTTTGCAGCATTTCAAAAAAACAACGCTCACTATCCGAGAGCCTTTGCACATTTAGCGGGTTTTCGCTCCAGAGTAAAAGTTTATCGTTTAAGCATTCGGTGTGTCCCTTCGCTGGTGAAAGTTTTTTGCATTGTGACTTTGCCACAGCAACGAGTGAAGGCCCATTTCCAGAGATACATATACCAGCGATGCGGAGTTTGTCTCTTTCGGCTACCTGACGACATAAACGCAACGCAGCTTGCAATGCCTGCACATACTCGGCAGCGGAAGGACGAGCCGAAAGCGGGAACCTTTTTTCGGTGAATAAGTTCCCAACTGGAGAAACAAGTGCAGCTTTCAAGGCAGATGTTCCAGCGTCGCAGGCAAAAATGCAGTCCATCGCTTATTTTTTGCGAGCGTTTTCCAGTGTTTTTTGAATAATTTCACGGTTGTCGAGCAAGCTGCTTACCGAGTCGTGGTTGTGCATTCGGAAAATCGTTTGGGCGAAAAGTCCCGACACGTCGCTTTCGATGTACCACTCGCGTTTTTTGAGCTCGTCGTGGTAAACGGCGTTCGTTCCGATGATGCGGTAAAAAAGTCCTTTCGCATAAGCGTCATCAAATTGGGAAATTGCGTTTCCGTTAAATAGCGGCAAACTGATTGCTGCGATAACTTTTTGTGCACCTTCGTGTTTCAAAAACTCAAAAGCCTTCAAAAGTGTGCCGCCTGTTCCGAGCATATCGTCTGCCAAAAATGCGGTTTTGCCACGAACATCGCCGAGCAAATTCATACTCACGATATTGTTTTGTTTGGCATTGACTGACACAACGGAATAGTCGCGTTCTTTATATAACATTGCAAGGGGCTTTTTCAAACCAGTTGCATAAAATTTGTTTCTGTCAACGGCACCGCTATCTGGAGCGACTACGACGAGGTCATCCATCGAGCTTTCCGTCAAGTCCAAAATTTTCGCAAGCTCGCTGATTATCTGAAAGCTCGCATGTAAGTTTTGCAAAAGGCATCCGTGAAAAGCGTTTTCGATTTCTCGCGAGTGAATGTCCAGCGTGATAATGCACTTAACGCCAAGCATTTCATACAGGTGAGCTAGCAAACTAGCTGTCAAGCCTTCTCGCCCTTTCTTTTTGTGTTGACGGCTGTACGGGAAAGCAGGCATCACTAAGTTGATGCTGTTTGCACCTGCGTGGCGGGCGGCATCGATGGTAACGATGAGAGACAAAAGGTTGTCGTTCACAGAAAAGCAATGCTTGTCCGCTTCGTCGTTGACCGCAACAGGCGTGTGATTTTCTGCATCTTGAAAAATATAAACATCTCGCCCGCGGATTGATTCCAAAATTTCGGTTTTAACTTCGCCGTTTACAAATTGAGTAAACCGTGCTTTTACGCTAAAATTCGGTTTGGACATTTTTTCCAAACTTCTGTGATTGGGCATTTTCGAACTTTCCAAGTCGGAGGCAAAATTCAAATCACGGATGATTTGCTTTTTGTCCATTTCGTATCGCTTCGAAAGGCTTGTGAGCCGACGGTTAAATTTGGCTGCACTTAACCGCTCCAAATGCTTAATCGTTGCTTCGGCAAACTGTTTACCAGCAGGGCAGGCAATGATTGCTAAATTATTTTCATCGTAGTATTTCATTGTAACACCGTTGTTTTTTTAATAATATGGATTGTATCACAAAGCAAAGTTTTTTTCAAGGGAAAGTTTGCTTTTTTGAAGTCCCGAAGCAAGTGCGGCTATTGCAATGCTGTTTCAAGTTCAGTTCTGCAAAAAATTCAGCACGTCTCGATAAACAATTTGCTTGTCCGCTTCATTCAAAATTTCGTGCGACATATTTTTATAAAAGATTGTCTTTACTTTCTTGCCGTGCCGTTTATATCTCGCTTCTGCCGCTTTCACGCCTTTTGTAAAGTTGCCAACTGGGTCTTTTTCACCAGAGATGAGCAAAATACTTTGAGCTGTGCAGTCGCGATAGGTTGCTTTGTTGTTGAGCTTTATAACAATATCCAAAAGCGTGCTATAGCCTTCCTTTGTGAAAGGCTTTCCGCACAAAGCATCGTTTACATACGCTTCCTGATTTTCTTTGTTAAGCGAAAGCCAATCCATGGGATTGCTAAACCTCTTGCTAAGCGAACCGGTCAAAATTTTTTGCATCGCAGGCAGCGGAATGCCTGACTTTTGAAAGTGTAAAAGTCCTTTCAGCGATGTCGCAATTATCGACGGTGTCTGCCCTGTGCCGCAAGCTATCAACGTATCTGTCGGGTGCATCGCCGCATAAATACGAGCGAGAAACGAGCCCATGCTATGCCCGAAACAAATGTATTGACCTGAAAACTTCGCCGACTGACGCACTAGCTCAATATCGTTGAGCACCGCCTCAAAAGACACCATATCGCCAAGCGGATGCACCTCACTGATACTTTTCCCGTGCCCGAGGTGGTCGTGGATGAGGACACTGTAGCCGTTTGCCGCAAGAAACTCCGCAAAATGACAGTACCGCTCCTTGTGTTCCTGCATACCGTGCAAGATTTGAATTAACCCTTTCGGGGAAATGGCTTCATAGTAGTTGACTGCAAGGTTTTCACCAGATGAACTTTTCACCGTATAATTTTTCATAACGTACCTCTTGCGGAATGACCTTCCGCTAATTTTTGCACATTATAGCATTTGACAAAAGAAAATGAAATAAGCTTACGTGCAATTAACCATTCGCCTCGCCTCGATGATTTTTTTGTGCTTGTGAACCGTCCTGTGAGTTGCACTTTAAATAATTGCTACCCTTTACGTTTTATTTAATTCATCAAGGTTTTATTCGTGCATCGTTTGCAGAACTTTCAGGCTGTCGCTTCTTTCCGAATTTTTTTATGCTTCGCTATATTTATCAAGAAGCTCTTTTGCATGAAGCATCGAAACGCTGCTTGCTTCGTCGCCTGAAAGCATGCGAGCAATTTCTTCGATGCGTTTTTCTCCGACGATTTTGCCAGCGTTTGTGAAAGTTTTGCCCGCCTGTGCGGTTTTTTCAATTTTAATCTGGTTGTGTGCATGTGCAGCAATAACTGCCAAATGCGTTACGCAAAGAATTTGTTTACTGTGCGAAAGTTGCTTCATGTGTTCTGCAACACTCAAGGCGACTTCGCCGCCGATGCCTGTGTCAATTTCGTCGAAGATAAGCGTGTCCGCTCCATCGCCTCGTGTCAGCACCGTTTTAATTGCCAGCATCACGCGCGAAAGTTCTCCGCCCGAAGCGATTTTTGCAAGTGGCTTCAGCGGTTCGCCCAAGTTCGGACTGATTAAAAACTCGATGTCGTCAAAGCCGTAGGGGCCAGCTTTTTGTTTAGTGCCGTCGGTTTCTTTTTTTTCTACGTTAACCGCAAAGCGTGTTTTTTGCATACCCAAATTTTTCAGCACATCTTCGATTTTCTTCTCAAGTTCGGCAGCGGCACTTTTACGCTTTTTTGAGATTTCAGTGCCAGCACGCACCAATTCCGTCTGCAAACTTTTGAGTTGCTTCTCTGTGGCAGCTTTATTTTCTTCACTGTTTTTTAACGTGTCCAATTCGGCTTCTGCATTTTTTGCATAAGTCAAAACAGCTTCGATAGTGTCGCCGTATTTTTTCTTCAATTTGTAAATAAGCGAAAGCCGCTCTTGGATTTCGTCACGTCGGCTTTCATCAAAGTCAAGTCGCTCAAAGTACGTTTGCAACTCGCTGCCCGCATCTTCCAACTCATAAAACTGGTTTGAAATTCGCTCGAAAAGTGGCTGCAAATTTTTATCGATTTCGCTCGCGACTTTCAATGTGTGAACCGCTTTTTTTAGAAACGACACAGCTCCGTTTTCACCAGCTATAAGTGAAGTCGACTCCTGCACCGCATCAAAAAGCTTTTCGTATCCGTCCAACTTTTTCGCTTCAGCTTCGAGGTCTGTATCTTCATTCGGTTTTAATTTTGCTTTTGTGATTTCATCCACGGCATAGCTTAAATAATCCACTCGCTCCTGACGTTTACTTTCAGAAGTTTGCAACGCCTCAAGTTTTTTTCGAGCTTCCATTAGCTCGTTGTAAACGGTAGAGTATTGTTCCACTTCGTTTTCGATACCAGCATAGGCATCCAAAAAACGACGATGCTCATCAACGCGAAAAAGCGATTGGTGATCATGCTGCCCATGAATGTCAACCAAGAAAGCTGTAAACTCCGCAAGCTCGGTACGCGAAACTGGATTACTGTTAAGCCATGCAGATGTTCTGCCGTTTGTTTTTATAGTGCGTCTGACGAGGACAGTGCCTTCATCTGATTCAATGCCATGTTCCAAAAGCCAATTTTCTAAGGCTGCACTTTGCGGAATGATAAAAGTCGCCGAAACCAGTCCTTCTTCACAGTCTTTCCGTATCAAGTCGGGGTTTGCTTTCCCGCCAAACAAAAAACCCAAAGCCCCAATGATTATAGATTTTCCAGCTCCCGTTTCACCTGAAAGTACGTTAAAGCCTTCTTCAAATTCAATCGTTACCGCTTCAATCAAAGCAATGTTTTTTACCGTTAAACTTGCAATCATTTTTTACCTCACTGTTTTTCGCATTGACATCTTGTAAACTGCCTGACCAGCCCAATTTTGCACGAAGCACTTTGTAAAAATATGCTTGCGAGCAACCAACCAGATTTACGGTATTTTCCGCACGTGTAACTACAACGGCATCATTAGCTTCGAGACGCATCGCTTCCTGTCCGTCTATCGAAAGTATTAGCTTTTTTTGACGCTGCGGAAGTACCTTGATGCAAACGGAGCCTTGCGTAGGCAGCACAATCGGGCGGTTTGAAAGCGTAAACGGTGCAATTGGCGAAACGACAAATGCAGACATCGTCGGGTCTAAAATCGGTCCGCCCGCGGCAACGGCATAGCCAGTAGAGCCTGTCGGTGTTGAAACAATCACGCCGTCCGCCCGAAAATTCCCCAGTGAATAATTGTTATAAAAAAGATCTACCGTAAGAAGCTTTATCGCACCATAGCCTGCAACAACTGCTTCGTTTAATGCATGGTACGTTGCGACGCTCGTTTCGTTACGCAGAACTTTCACCTCCAAAAGCATTCGTTCGTGCGACTCTTGGTTGCCAGCCAAAAATTCATCCAAAGCTTGCTGCCAATCCGCTGGTTCAATATTCGCAATGAAGCCGAACTGCCCGAAGTTAATCGGCACAACAGGAATATGTTTCGGGGAGGCAAACCGCGATGCAAAAAGCACATTCCCGTCACCGCCCAAACTGACGATAAAGCTAAAATCATTTTCAAATATCGCGTCATCAAAGCGAAGTCCGTTATAACCATCGTATTTATAAACAAGTGGTTCAAAATCCTTCGACGATAAATATTCGGAAATTTTAACCGCTAAATCGTTTGCACCTTTTTTATATCCACTGACAATCAACAAAACTTTCTTCATTGCACACACCAATTCATCGCATCAAAGCTTGTCAGGTTTGTTACGGCAAGGTTGATAACACTTTCGCAACCGCTTCCGAATTTTTTGCTCCAAGCATCGGATACAATGGAAATAAAACGGTTCTCAAAGCAAGAGACTTTGCCGATTCGCAATGTTCACATGTCTCACCGTGATGCACGACAATGCTATCGTTAAACGCCAGCTCAATTTCAATGTGCTTCTTTTGTGCATATTTTTCGACATCTTTGAACCCACGATTTAAAATCACAGGAAAATTATACACCGAATTGATGACGTTCGGCAAAAAAGTCAACGCTTCGTGTTTGCTCGAAAGCAAGGCTCTGCGGAAAAGTTTTTCCAACTCCAACCGCACCTCCATATTTTTTGCCGCATTCTTTAGCTGAACAAAACCGAGGGCAGCATTGATGTCTGGAAGCCTATCAGTCGAGGGAAGTTCTTCTCGCAGTTTTTTCAACGGAGCAACATTGCGTTTTTCGCTAACAAACAAGATAGCCCCACCGCCCGCAGTGAGTATATCACGCTGCTCCAAACCCAAAATGCTCAATGTTCCGAACGTTCCAGCTTTTTTCAAAACGGGCGGAGTATTTTCCGCTCCAGAATTTTCGCCTGTGCCAGAAGCTTGTTTCGCATTGTCATTGTCGTTATGCAAGACTTCTACCGCATCAGTGATTTCTCTGTCAGCGTACAAAGCCCCCGCACTTTGCGAAATATCTTCGATGATGGAAACGCCCAATTCTGCAAAGCGTTCGAACTCTGGAAGACTGCCGAGCGTTTCGTGCATAACCAAAGCCCTTGCACCCGCTTTTACTGCCGCCTCAACTGCTTCAAACGCAACAAGTGCGTTTCTTTTATCCACGTCCAAAACGACAGGCGTAAACCCACTTCGAAGCACTTGCGTATATTGCCAAGCGGGTGCCAAAGCAGAAAGCATCACGGGCGTTTTCGCTGGCAACTCCAAAAGCTTTAACGCGAGGTCAAGTGCCGAAGCAGGGCTGCGCACCGCAATCGCAAAAGGCACACCAAAAAAATCGCAAACCCGCTTTTCGAGTTTTTCCGCCATCTCGCCTGGTCCGACTTTTTCTTCAACCAAGCAATTCAAAACGGCTTCCATTTCCGAGCGTTTAATTGTCGAGCTAAAAAGAGGAATCAACATTTATAGACTTTTTAAAACTTGCAACTCACGCTGGTTGAACAATTTACGGATATCCAAAATAATCAAATAACCACCATCATCTTTTCTGACAACACCGTTGATGTATTCAGTTCCGATTCCTGCAATCATTTGAGGTGGTGGCTGAACATCATCTTTTTTAATATCGACAACACGAGCCACTCTATCAATCACAACACCGATTTTGTTGTTTTCAATGGAGAGAATCAAAAAGCCACCAAGGAATTCGTCGCCTTCTTCCAAATCGGGACTTTTTATGTGAAAACGTTTATGCAAACTGATAACCGGAATAATCTCACTTCGCAGGTTAAAAATACCTTCAACATAATGCGGTGCATTCGGAATAGAGCGGATAGCCTGCGTTTTTACAATTTGGTCGACATCCATAATTTCCACGCCATATAGCTCTTCACCAAGCTGAAAAGTAACCAACTTGAGTTTATCTTCAATAACTTCTACTTTTTTTTTCGAACTGGAAAATTTTGCCATTAGTCCTCCGAGTTTTTTAATTCTACAAAAAATAAAAAAGTTTTTCAAGAGGCGATTTATTTTTAATATAAATTGTAAGAGGCATCACGCAAACGTCACACCTTTCCAACTATCGCTTGTCGCCATTCACCGAATGTGCAACCGACCGGCAACCTTCGGTTGCCATCATGTCCCAATCGCTGACAAGGATGCGGTTCAAAAATTGACGTCCTTGCACATTCTTGAACTTCGAGTTTTTCATTTGAAAAACTCGATAGTGATTTTGTACACCGCCATCCTTGGCGGGGATGTCGCCACTTGCCGCCCATCATTTACCAGTGTATTTTAGGAATACTAACATTCCTAATTCGTGAACCCGTGTAAAAAGCAAAAGTTCGCTTTCAAAATACTATTCCCACTCGATGGTGGCGGGCGGTTTTGACGTGATGTCATAAACGACGCGATTGATGCCTTGCACTTCGTTAATAATCCGTGTAGAAATCGTTTCGAGAAGCTCGAACGGAATGTGAACAATACTCGCTGTCATAAAATCATTCGTTTTCACTGCTCGAAGTGCGAGAGTGTAATCGTAGGTTCGAAAATCTCCCATAACTCCGACTGTGCGATTGTTGGTGAGAACGGCGAAGTACTGACTCGCGTCCACTTTGGCGTTGTCGAGTTCTTCGCGGAAGATAAAATCCGCCTCACGCAAAACGGCGAGCTTCTCTGGCGTAATTTCGCCCATAATTCGAATCGCAAGCCCAGGCCCTGGAAAAGGCTGGCGGTTTACTATTTTATCTGGCAAGCCCAACTCCTTTCCAAGGTGGCGGACTTCGTCTTTGAACAAGTCCCTCAACGGCTCAACAAGCGACTTGAATTGGATGTTTTTTGGCAAGCCACCGACGTTGTGGTGGCTTTTAATGACAGCTGAGCCCGCCGCCCCACTTTCAACGACATCGGCATAAATCGTCCCCTGAGCGAGAAAATCGACTGCACCGATTTTTTTCGCTTCTTCTTCGAAGATGCGGATAAATTCTTCACCGATAATTTTTCGCTTTTTTTCAGGCTCTGAAACACCTTTAAGCTTTTCTAAATATCGATTGGCGGCATTTACACGCACAAAATTCATCGAAGCATTCTTGAAAGCGTCTTCGACTTCATCGCCTTCATTTTTACGCATCAAGCCTGTGTCAACAAAGATGCAGGTTAAGTTTTTGCCGATTGCTTTGTCCAAAAGAGCCGCCAGCACAGAAGAATCAACGCCACCTGAAAGTGCGAGAAGAACTTTTCCGCTACCGATTTCGGTTTTGAGCTTGCAGATTTGTTCATCCAAAAAGTTTTTGATTTGCCATGTGCCGTCAGCCCTACAAATACCGAACAAAAAATTTTTCAATATATCGTTTCCATATTCTGTCGGTTCAACTTCGGCGTGAAACTGCACTCCCGCGATTTTTCGTGTAGCGTCATATATTGCGACGTTTTTTGTGTTCGCGGTTGATGCGATGACATCGAAGCCGTCAGGTATTGTTTCGGCACAATCGACGTGACTCATCCACGTTATCGACTCTGGCGGAAGATTTGCAAAAAGTGGATTGTTGGTTTTGAAGCTTGTACGTGTTTTTCCGAACTCGTTTTTTTGGGAGCGGGCGACCGTTCCGCCGAGACTATGCACAATCGCCTGCATTCCGTAACAGATGCCCAAAATCGGAATGCCAAGGTTAAAAATTTCTGCGTCGGGAAGCGGTGCGTCTTTTTCGTAAACGCTATTTGGTCCGCCCGTAAAAATAATTCCGATTGGTTTTTCCGCTTTTATTTTTTCAAGTGCTTTTTTATGTCCGACAATTTCGGAGTAAACTTTTAAATTACGCACACGGCGAGCAATTAGCTGACAATACTGACCGCCGAAATCCACAACAATAATCTTTTCCATTTGTGAGTTCATAAATGTATTTTAAGGTTTTCGACAAAAAAAACAATACTTGTTGTGTGTTTGCTTGCGTTTAGGTTCAAGCGATTTGCGTATTCCTAGAATGCTCAGGCACATGATGGCAACCTAAAAATCTGGAAGAATTTTTAGGTTGCCTGTCGGTTGCACTTTCGGTGAATTGCAACAAATGGGATTGTTCAGGTTCTTGATTTAAGTGGGTTTGTATTCTAGTACTTGAATTTTGTTCCGAAAGGTAATAGAATGGAAGTTATGAAGCGTTTGTTTTTGGTGCTCTTTTTTTTGCTTGCGTTGTTTTCATGTAGGCGAGCGGGAACGGCAAACAATATCGATGATATTTCGCTGGCGAAGGTATATTTGGCGGGTAAGTTGAAAGTCGGTGTTGATATTCCGTTTGCTCCGCTAGCTTTTATGGAGCAGAATGAATATGTTGGCTACGATATTGACGTGATTAATGAAATGTGTGCGATTATGGATATTCAGGTTGAATATGTGCAGATTAATTGGGATAAAAAGTATCAAATGCTTCAAAGTGGCGAAATTGATATGATTGCAAGTGGTTTCTCTGAAAGTGCGGGACGTGCAAATGAATATGGTACATCTTTGCCACTCATTAAAAATGTTCAGTGCATTGTTGTGCGTGCCGATGAAACTCGCATTAATAACTTTGATGACTTGAATAATCTTTACGTTGGGTGTCAACCGGGGACAACGGCAGAAAGTTATCTAAAGGAAAAAATACGCAACGGTTTCGATATTCGTATGGTAATCTCAAGCAACTTGTTGACGGCACTGAGAAATCTTCAAGGGCGTATTACTGATGCATTGATTGCAGACCTTGTTGTTATGAAGTATATTATTTCGGAAAATCAGTCGAGTGCCTACAAGATTTTGAATGCGGCTGTTTTGCCTGAAAGTTATGTGTACGCGTTTCGAAAAGATGATATTGCATTGATTGATGCTGTTAATACGACGTTGCAAGAGATGGCTGAAGACGGGGTGCTTTCGCAAATTACAAAAAAGTGGTTTGTCAATGACGTTTCACTCATTCGATAATTATACTTTGAAGGATAAAAGGTTAAAGACTATGAGGCATAAAAATAGTGTATTTGTGTGTTTGATTTTTTTTGTTGTTATGCTTTCTACGTCGTGTTATCCGCGTGTTATTCGTCGTTACCAGCATGTAAAAGATACTTCGCTTGCGAGGGTTCAAGTCCGTAAAAAACTGATTGTCGGCGTACGTGAGTATTATCCGCCATATACAGCTCAGTTAAGCAATGGAGGTTTTGAAGGCTTCGATATTGATTTGGCACTGGCTGTTGCAAAAGAGCTGAATGTAAAAGTTGAATTTCGTGCATTGTCACAGCGAGAAATAATGGCTGATCTGGAAAAGAAAACGGTTGACTGCCTGTGGTCTGGATTTTCTATTATTGATTTTCGCAGTGCAGAGATTATCACTTCGGCACCATACTTAAAAACGTCGGTAGCAGCTTTTGTGCCAAAGGGTTCTGAGTATGAATCGCTAAAAGATTTGCGTGATGGTTCGATTGGTTTTATTGCAGTTGGTGAAACGTTGCGTGCAGCTGGCGTTACTGAAACTGTATTGAAAGATTATCCTAAAGTGAAACCGTATTATGATTTGCCACTTGCGATTAATGCATTAAAGCAAAAAAAACTCGACGCTATCGCTACCGATATTTGGACGATATTTCACTTGTCAAGCAGGGTTGGCGAGGTAGTTGTCTTCAAAGAGCCGATACAGCAAAGAAGCTGCTCGGTTATTTTTAGCCGCACTGATGAAACCTTATGCACAAAGATTAATGAGATATTATTGAAGCTTGAATACGAAGGAACGCTTGAGACTCTTTCCAGAAAGTGGTTCGGTGCGGATATTATTATCTTGGGCAAATAGTACAACGAAAAGTTTAATCGCTATTTTCGCGTAAAAGGATTTAGATATCTTTACTTTTTTATTTTTTTCCTGTACTATATATTCATCGTATGTTTTTAGATAATTATCCTTGCACGACATCCCGCTTTGGGCATTCGTTGGTGTTTAGAGGTTTGAGCACGGCTCCAGCTGTGTTATTGCTGCACGGTTTTATGAGTTCGCCGTACTCGTTGACTTGGCTTGGGAAGCAGTTGAATGATGCTGGTTACACGGTGTACATTCCTCGTTTTCCTGGGCATGGAACCAATGCGAAAGATTTTCTGGCGAGTACTTGGAAAGATTGGCTTCGCTGTGTTTGCGATGCGTACATTGATATTTCGTCGAGGCACGAACAAGTATTTGTGGCGGGACACGCAATGGGCGGTTTGCTTGCGGGGCTGATTGCGGCACGCTTTAATCCAGAAAAACTTATTTTGTTTGCACCAACGTTTATGACCACAGATAAGCGGATTATGCTTGCCCCGCTCGCACGGTTTTTTGTAAAAACTGTGCCGGTGAATCAACTTTATATTTGCGATGAGCCTGATTTTAAAAAGGCTCAATCGGATTATCTAAACGGTGTGTACGTTGCAAAATTAGTCGATTTACTCAAATTGATGAAACTTGCAAAAAAAAATCTGGAGTACGTAAAAGCGGAAACCTTGATTGTGCTATCAAAGCAAGATACAATTGTACCTTTCAAGGTTCACGATTTACTTCACGAAAAAATTAAAGCTCCGCACGATTATTTTATCGTAAATGAAAGTTCGCATACGCTGTTTGATGATGCAGAACGTGAAAAGATTGCGAAGCGAGTTATTGAATTTTTGAAAGCATAAAAAATTTGCATTTGTTGAATGCAGAAATAGGAGTTTTTATGGATTTACGTTATACGGTTGATTTTGGAAAGAAGTTGCTGGCTATTCATAGCCCTACTGGTTATACCGATAAGGCAATAGACCTTTTGGAAGCCGAGTTCAAAAAGTTCGGCGTGCCTTGCAAACGAACTGTCAAGGGTGCTATTTGTGCAACGCTTGAAGGTGCGGACACCTCAAAGTCGCGAGTTGTTAGTGCTCACACCGACACTCTTGGTGCGATGGTTCGCGAGATTAAAAGCAACGGTTGGCTCAAGCTGATGAATATCGGTGGTTTCCCGATGACCAATATTGAAGGCGAAAACCTTTTTGTAATTACGCGTGATGGCAAAATGATAAGTGGTACTGGTTTACCGACAAAAGCTTCCGTTCATATTTTTGACGATGTCGGAAAAAATGAACGCTCACTCGATGAGTTTGAAATGCGTTTGGATATTGTAACTTCATCTAAAGAAGAAACAAAAAAGGCTGGAGTCAACGTCGGAGATTTTGTTGTGTTTGATCCGCGAACAGTTGAAACAGAAAGCGGTTTTTTGAAATCACGCTTTTTGGATGATAAAATCAGCGTTGCAATTTTAATGGGCGTGCTGAAAGAGCTTACGGAAAGCAAGAAAAAGCCCGCGTATACGACGCACTTTTTTATCAGTAACTACGAGGAAGTCGGACACGGTTTGAGCGGTATTCCGCATGATGTGTTTGAGGTTCTGGCGGTTGACATTGGAACGGTGGGCGGCGGTCAGGCATCACGAGAGCAGGCTGTTACGATTATGGCAAAAGACGGGGCGACGCCGTATGATTACCACTTGCGCAAAAAGCTGGAAGACCTCGCGATTGCAAATGGTATCGCGTATGAAACTGACGTGATGCATCATTATGGCTCGGATGCAACTGCGTTTATCAGAACGAGTCGCGATGTGCGATTTGGCTGTATGGGGCCAGGCGTTCACGCAACGCATCACTACGAGCGAACACACTTGGATGCAATCGAAAATACGCAAAAGCTAGTCGAAGCCTACCTTTTCTCGAAATAACCAGCTTTTTTGCTGTAGAGCGATAACAAACACTGGATATACATCCGCTTTAACCTGGCATTGCAGACAAGCTGCAAATGCAGGTTAAGCGGTAGTTAGGTGGACACGCCACTGGCGTGCTAGGAGAAAAAATATGAATAAGATTATCGAAGACTGTATAGAAAAGGTCGTTGAAATTTTTAAGCAATTTCCAAATGAACCTGCATGGACTTTCAACACTGCCGGTTTAAAAGAAATCATTTCCGAAGATCATTTCGGTTCGATTGAAAAGCAACGCACACCTTACGAGAAAAATATTCAGTTAAAAGAGATCTTGCAACAATATTTTTGTTCGGATAACGGCGGAGATAATAACAAAAATAAAAACCTTGCTAAATGGATTGTAAAGGATTGGGGTGGGATCTCTTCTATAAAAGACTTTGGACCAATCTTCAATGATATTAAACTTTTCTATAGTGATAAGGATAAACTTGAAAATATAAAACTTCCAGATGCAGTTTCTTCCCGTTCGAAAGTTCTTTCTTTTTTAAGTCCGCAAGAATATGTTATTTGTGATTCTCGAAATATATTTGCGCTTAACTGGATGTTTTATTTTGCACAGTACGATAAAGATAAAATACATCTTTTTAAACCATTGCCTGCTAGAAATACGACAATTCCAAAATATAGTATTCAAACAATTGCAAACATAGTTTTTGAAAAAGAAATAGAGTATTCTTTTGTCAAATACTCCGATTTTTGCGATACGATAAAAGAGATTACAAAAAAACTCAAATGTAACGCAATCTATAAAACAGAAATGAAGTTATTCTCAATTTCAGTTGATGAAAATCAAGGCATACCTTTTTATGTCAAAAAAAGAGTAAAGGAAATGTTAGGAAAAAATAAATAAAACTCTTGGGGAAAATAGAAGTTTACAATGAAAACAAAAAAACGATTCAGTCTCAAGACGCGATGATGAGCAAACTTTGGAACGAGACGGTTCGTTATCGATAAGGATAAGCGGCTTCATATATAAAGTAAAAAAGCCTTCTAAAAAAGGAAGTTTTTAGAAGGCTTTTTTTATATGAGTCAAATGTGCGAAAAACGTGAATACTAAAAGCTGTACCGTAAACCGAGACCGCCACGGGCATAATAGCTCGCACCGGCAATAACTTTATTGTAATATTCAGGTTTACACATATTTACCGCTATACCGACCGGGCTCAGTTCCAAGTAGAGGTTAAAGGGGACTTTGAATTGAAATTCAAAACGGAGCGGCAGTGAAATATTAAAACCGCCTGCAAGCACGCTGGTAGTACCATAATTAATAGTACCTGCGTTGAAAGTAGCAGCAGGAGAAGGGGGACAATTTACCGAACCGATAGTAAACCCTAAACTGGGACCGAGTGAAAATTTACCGGTAACGGTACCGACCGGTCCGCTCCATACTTTAAAAAGCGGTGTCACCTGTGCGGTAAACCCGAAACCGGTGGCAGCAAACGACCTTTGGACGCTAACTCCACCCAGATCATAGGTATAGCCTTTACTATTGTAGATGGCTATATCATCAAGACCGGCAAGGATATCAATTTCAATCGAATCCGAAACCTGACGCGAGTAGTTAAAAGCGAACGGCCAGCCGATATTTGCTCCAATTTTGTTTTTAGGTTCCGCAAACACGCTCCCTAAAAGAATTGCCGAAAAAGCAAACATCATAAGAAACTTTTTCATAACGATTCCTCCTGTAATGAAAAAAAACTGCCTTTAGTTGTAGCGATAATTAATAAATTGTCAATGAGTAAAATCGGAAAAATTGAAAAATTTTTGCTTTTATTTGCTCTCTCAATTTAAAAAGTTACAAAAAAGTTGATTTTTTTTTGTTTTTTCACTAGACAAAGTCTCACGTTTTATGATACAATGATGAAACTAAGAAAACTAGCGAGATAAAAGAATTGCTTGAAACAGCTGGTTTTACAAACGAAGCAAAACTAAAAAACGAACTGGGAGAGAACCATGATGTTTCTTATTACTCAATCGTTTTATAATTTATAATAAGCTGGAGGTGCTTTATGGGAAGTCTTTTAACTCTTTTTGTTTACCTTTGGGGTGCGGTGATAATTTTTTTTATAGGTTTGCTTGTATATAGGTCTAAGGCTTATGATTTAATTGCAGGTTATAATACAATGTCTGCAGAAGAAAAATCAAATTACGATATTGAATCTACGGCAAAACGTATGTGGATATTTTCATGTATTTTAACACCAATTACGATTCTAGCTGGAGTACTTGAGTATTTTATGGCAACAGGGAAATATATTTCCCTAGTATACCTAATTATACTATTTAGTGCGATTAATATTTTAGTTATTAGTGAGAATAGACAACGATGGACAAGCAAAGTAACTATTTTTATGATACTGTTTAATATTTTTGTAGTTGCAATTATTGTTTTATCGTTTTTTTACTAAGGTGAATCCGCTTGACCGTTACGTGAAATGAATTTATTACATAAAATATTGTAATAAACTTAAGAAAGATTTTTAAAGATAAAAAACAATATCAAAATGAGACAAATTTGCTTATTCTAGAAGAAATTATGATAAAACGCTAAAAATTTGTATTATAATTTGAAATATTAAAGACTGAATTATTGTGAATATGTTCGGATTTCAATATTAGAGAAGATAGCGGATGTTTTTGGAAGACAGTTAAAGATTTCAATGATGTAAAGAAAATATCTAACACCAGCTCTCAACCTGACATTGCCTTTCCTCCTGCTATAATCAAAGTGTCAGGTGCCAGCTTTGCCTTACGCTTCGCTTGAGGCAAAGGCAGAAATGCAGGTTAAGCGAATGTTAGATTGATGCCTATCGGCGCTATAAATAAGCATGGTATACATATTTTGTAAAACCGTGTATAATGCTTAACATTAGGATGTCCTGGACAAGGAAAAATGATTGAATTTATGACCAAAGATTATGCTAAAATGTTGCTAGAAGAGGCTTTAAAATTAAACCCAGGTAAGTGGGGCAAGCACTCTTACAATGTTGCAATGGCTGCAGAACAAATAGCAAAAAAAACCACATATTTAGACTCTAATATAGCTTATATTTTCGGATTGCTCCATGATATAGGCAGGAGATATGGGTTCGGACATATAAAACATGTATATGATGGAGTACTGTACATGAAAGATATGGGATATCCTGATGTGGCAAGAATTTGTCTTACTCATTCTTTTCCTGTCAAAAATATATATTCTTATAGTGGAGAATTTGATTTGTCAAAAGATAAATTATTATTTTTAGAGAACCTATTGGCCTCTATAGAGTACGATGATTATGATAGATTAATACAGCTTTGTGACGCAATAGCTTCTTCTGAAGGTTTTTGTATTTTAGAAGTTCGGCTGATCGATGTTGCAATTCGAAATGGAATCAATAAATATCTCAAATAAACGTGAAATCATTGACTGTATGTGAAGGTGAGAATATAATCATTTACAAAAGCAATAGT